>JBDSTZ010000364.1:0-3280 GCA_039927975.1 Massilia sp.
CGCCTCGTCAGTGTTGAATACGATCGGAGGCTTCTACAACGCGAGCGACATGCCCGCTTACGAGGCCAGCGCGAACACGCTCAGGCAGCGCTTCGGCCAGCTCGAGGATGCGCTGGGCGCCGGCCCATACTTCGGTGGCCGGAATTTCAGCCTGGTTGACGCAGCGTTCGGGCCGGTGTTCCGGTACTTCGACGTATTTGACAGTGCGAGCGGTGTCGCGCTGTTCGACGCCACGCCCAAGCTGCGCGCCTGGCGCCAGGCCTTGGGCGAACGGCCGTCCGTGCAGGAAGCGGTAGCGCCCGACTATCCGCAGCGCCTCGCGCAATTCGTCATCCGTCGTGGTGGCGTGCTGGGCAGCCGACTGGCCAGCCAGGCTTAAAGCGCGCGCACCGGAATGCAGATGTCGCAGCTAAATTCGCCCGTCACCGGATCCATGCCGGTCGCCGACGAAAACATCTCGAAGCAGGGCCGGTCGTCGCATTGCAGGCCACTCGACGGCAGCCATTCGCGCGTCAATCGCATCCAGGCCTCGGCGATCGCCGGCGGCTTGCCCTTGAAAGCGGTGACGGCGTAGCGTCCGCCCGGCAGGGTGCGCAGTTCCGCCTGGCCGCCGGCGCCAAATCCATCCGGCACCTCGACGCAGGCGTCGTAGCGGCACTTGTCCGGCGGCGTGATGGTCGGGTCGTCGTGGCCGATGCCGTAGCAGGTGTGTCCCATCAGGCCGTGCGACTGCATCCACGGCGCCATCGTGCTACGCCAGAACGCGCCGATGGCCGGTCCGTAAGGGCCGATCAGGCGTTGGTAGGCGACGTTCACCTCGGGTAAATCGACAATGCGTACTTCCATGTTGTGCTCTCCTGATAATTGGCTGGAGCGCTCATGTTGGCCAACATCGTCGCCGCCTGCCTGATCGAACTTGCGCACCACCTGATCCGGATTGCTATTGTGCGCGGCCGCCTGCGCCGCGACGCGCCGGCGGGTGCCGGCGCGCCACTCGCTCGGCGTGCAGCCGAACTTGATCTTGAAGGCGCGCGCGAACGCTTCGCCGGAACCGAAACCGGTCGCCAGCGCCGTTTCGAGTACGCTTTCATCGCTGCCGCAGGACAGGCGGAAGGCCGCCTTTTCGAGCCGTCGGCGGCGCGCGTACTGGCCGACGGTTTCGCCCATCCATGCGGCGAAAATGCGGTGGAAATGAAAGCGCGAGAAGTTGGCGATGTCGGCCAGCTGCTCGCCGTCGAGCGCTTCGTCCAGATGTCCGTCGATGTAGTTGAGCACACGGTTCATGCGCCGCGCGTACTCCCTGCGCGCGGCGTTCACGGCGGGATCGGTTGGTGGTTTGCTGGTCATGGTGGCGCCAATTATGGCACGCCGCCATTCAAGAGACGGCGGCTCAGAAGTTGATCTGCACCGAGGCCGCGCTGCGCTTGGCGTCGCCATGGTGCACCGCCTCGATATTGTTACCGTCGGGGTCCAGCACGAAGGCGGCGTAGTAGCCCGGATGGTAGGGCCGCTCGCCGGGCTTGCCGTTGTCCGTTCCACCGCTGGCCAGCGCCGCTGCGTAAAACGCCTCGACCATGGCATGGTCCCGGGCCTGGAACGCCAGGTGATAGCGTCCCGTCACGGCGCCCTGGGCGGCCTTGCTGTCGGGCGTGGAGACGAAGATTTCGTCGGCCCAGAAAAAGCCTTCGCCGACGCCGCCCATGGGAATGTTCAGGGCACCGAAGACGGCCGTGTAAAACGCTTGCGAGGCGGGAAGGTCGCGCACCACCAGTTGAACATGATCGATGAGACGCCCGCGGTGCATTTCATGTTGTGCCATGCCGTTCTCCTTGAAAGTCGATGATGCGCTGGCGTGAGCGCCCGCACTTACTTCTTGCTGGCCAGATGATGGGCCACCAGGGCATTCGCATGCCCGTGGCCAGGTCTGTGCTCGGACTTGAGCCAGTTGACCATTTCCATGTGCTTCTTGTTGTCGATCGTCGCCAGTAAGCTCAGCCAGTGCTGGACGGGCTGGCCATATTTCTTCTCGATCGAAGGAAAATAGGACGCTGGGCCCTTGGTCGTTTCGCTCGCAGTCATGGGGATTCTCCTCGTCTGGACAGGTTTGCTCGCTGATTGGCGGTCGAAACACGACGATGCACCGAGGACGGAATCGACATGGCGCGCGAAATTAATCCGTGCGCCGAGTTCACCCGGCAAACACTACCGCAAAAGAATATCCGGTGGCGGATTGTTGACTTGCCGAAAAATCGATGTCGGCCCCAGTTCGCGCTGGGCGCCAGAATCACCCGCAGCCGCTGCCCGTACAAAGCCGCTGCCCGTACAATAGGGTATCGGCCCGGCGCAACCGGGCATTCATCGGAGGATTCCTCATGTGGCCCTACCCGGCAGTCGTCGCCCATCGCGGCGGCGGCAAGCTCGCCCCGGAAAACACCATCGCCGCCCTCAAATGCGGCCTGGCGCACGGCTTTCGCGCGGTCGAGTTCGACGTCATGCTGGCGCGCGACGGCGTGCCGGTCGTCATGCACGATCCCTACCTGGGCCGCACCGTTTCCGGCGCCGGCAATGTGTTCGACTACGACGCCGCCGAACTGGCGCGCATGGACGCCGGCAGCTGGTTCAGCCATCAATTCGCCGGCGAACCGGTGCCGTCGTTCGCCGACTTTGCCGCCTTCTGCCAGGCCAGCGGCATCTGGATGAACATTGAAATCAAGCCGGCGCCCGGCTTCGACGTCGCCACCGGCAAGGCTGTGGCCGAGCTGACGGCGGCGATGTTCGCCGGCCGGCCCGGCCCGGATCCCCTGTTGTCGTCGTTCAGCGAAGTCGCGCTGGCCGCCGCGCAAGCCGCCGCGCCCGACCTGGCGCGCGCCGTGCTGTTCGATACCGTGCCGCCGGACTGGCTGGCGCGTCTGCACGCGCTCGGCGCGGTGGCCCTGCACACCAACCACAAGCACCTGACCCCTGCGCTGGCGGCGGCCATCAAGACGGCCGGCTACGGCCTGTTCTGCTACACCGTCAACGAACCGGCGCGCGCCCGCGAAATCCGCAGCTGGGGCGTGGACGGCTTCTGCACCGACCGGATTGACCTCATCGGCGCCGATTTCGCCTGACACCACGGGGCATTCGCCCGCCCACCTATGAACTTTTGGTGGTTGACCTACGCTATAATCAATCTTTTATAGCATGCTGCTCCTTGACGCCCATACGACATGAAATCATCCGAAATTCGCGACAAATTCCTGAAGTTCTTTGAATCCAAGGGCCACACGATTGTCCGATC
>JBDSTZ010000365.1:0-5595 GCA_039927975.1 Massilia sp.
GACTCTTCGATCAGCAGTTCCTTGGTGGGCGACGCTTCCAGGCCGCGCTTGCAGATGGTCTCGAATTCTTCTTCGTTGTAGGCGATGCCGCCGCCGGTGCCGCCCATGGTGAACGAAGGACGGATGATGGTCGGGAAGCCCAGCTCGCGCTGCACCGCCCACGATTCTTCCATCGTGTGGGCCACGCCGGAACGCGCCGAACCGAGACCGATCTTGGTCATCGCTTCCTTGAACTTGGAGCGGTCCTCGGCCTTGTCGATCGCCTCGGGCGAGGCGCCGATCAGTTCAACGTTGTACTTGGCCAGCACGCCGTTGTTGTGCAGGTCGAGCGCGCAGTTAAGCGCGGTCTGGCCGCCCATGGTCGGCAGGATCGCGTCGGGACGCTCCTTGGCGATGATGCGCTCGACGACCTTCCAGGTGATCGGCTCGATGTAGGTGACGTCGGCCATCTCCGGATCGGTCATGATGGTGGCCGGATTGCTGTTGACGAGGATGACCTTGTAGCCTTCCTCGCGCAGCGCCTTGCAGGCCTGGGCGCCGGAATAGTCGAACTCGCAGGCCTGGCCGATGATGATCGGGCCAGCGCCAATGATCAGAATACTTTTAATATCACTACGTTTTGGCATTTAATTTTTCTCCGCGGCTTGCATCAGGCTGATGAAGCGGTCAAACAGGTAAGCGACGTCGGTCGGGCCGGGCGAAGCCTCGGGGTGGCCCTGGAAGCAGAACGCCGGCTTGTCGGTGCGGGCGAAGCCCTGCAGCGAACCGTCGAACAGCGACACGTGGGTCACGCGGCAATTGGCCGGCAGGGTCGCCGCGTCGACGGCGAAACCGTGGTTCTGCGAGGTGATCATCACCTTCTTCGAATCGAGGTCCTGCACCGGGTGGTTGGCGCCGTGGTGGCCGAACTTCATCTTCAATGTCTTGGCGCCGGAAGCGAGCGCCATGATCTGGTGGCCGAGGCAGATGCCGAAGGTCGGGATGCCGCGCTCGATCAGTTCCTTGGCGGCGGCGATCGCGTAATCGCACGGCTCCGGGTCACCCGGACCGTTGGCCAGGAAGATGCCGTCCGGGTTCAGCGCCAGCGCCTGGGCGGCGGTGGCCTGGGCCGGCAGCACCGTCACTTTGCAGCCGCGCTCGGCGAGCATGCGCAGGATGTTGCGCTTGACGCCGTAGTCGAAGGCGACCACGTGGAATTTCGGCGCGGTCTGCTTGCCGTAGCCTTCGCCGAGCCTCCACTCGGTTTCAGTCCACTCGTACGGCGTGGTGGTCGAGACCACCTTGGCCAGATCCATGCCGGCAAGACCCGGGAAGGAACGCGCCAGTTCGAGCGCCTGGCCGGCCGAGGGCTCGTTGCCCTGGTTGCCGGTCAGGATGGCGCCGCTTTGCGCGCCTTTTTCGCGCAACAGGCGCGTCAGCTTGCGGGTGTCGATGCCGGCGATGGCGACGACGTTCTCGGCCTTGAGGTAGTCGGACAGGCTCTGGGTCGAACGGAAATTCGAGGCCATCAGCGGCAGATCGCGAATGATCAGGCCGGCGGCGTGGACCTTGCTCGCCTCGACGTCGGCGGCGTTGATGCCGTAGTTGCCGATGTGCGGATAGGTCAGCGTCACCATCTGGCGCGAGTAGCTCGGGTCGGTCAGGATTTCCTGGTAGCCGGTGAGCGCGGTGTTGAACACCACTTCCCCGGTAGTATGACCGGCGGCGCCGATGGAAATACCTTTAAAAATGGTGCCATCTGCAAGCGCCAGAATGGCTGGGATGGCTGGGCCAGAAAAAAATGGCGGCAAGGGTAACTCCTGGTAAAGTTACCGTAGCTGCGCCACGTCAGACCGACGACCATGCGCCCAGCGCAGTGCGTGCGAAGGGTATGGCGATCGTGTGAATGATGGGATGGTGGGTCGTCGCTACGGTATGGGTGTGATTGGCTAAACCTCGAAATTATAGCGCAATCGGCCCTCCCCGGCAACCCACGGCGACCTTTTCAGGAGGCCTTTTACGGTTTTACTGGACACCCATGATTTGATTCATTACATTGTTTCCCAATTACAAACGTCCTGTTGGAAGGGGAAAAACCATGTCCACCTTTGGCCGCGATACCCCGATGGACCGTCCCAACCCGGGCGGGCGCGCCGCAGTGTTCGTCCCCTCGGTCGAGGCCGACGAGGCCGTCGCCGGGGCGCTCAAGACCGGCTCCGGGATGGTTGGCTTCGGCAACTCGGACGGCTCGGTCACCGTCTACTTCGAAAACAACAAGTTCAGCGATCCCGGCTTGCACAAATGGGAAAGCAAGGTGTTCAAGTCCTACGACCGCATGGTCAAGCGCTCGCCCACCGTCAACAAGCTGACTTGCGATGCGGTCAATCTCGAACAGGTGGGCTTCATCGAGGGCACCGAAATCCTGGTGCGCAATATGGACCGGCTGCTCTGGTGGCTGCAGAAATGCGGCATGGCCGACACCATGCCGGCCGATCCGGAGATCCACGCCAAATAATACGAGACGCCGCCGATTGGCGGTGCGAATATAAGGCTGCCACGCGGATTAGCGGAGCGCGACGCGCAATCGCTTGGCCACGTCATCCCCGCGCAGGCGGCGATCCATAGCACCGGCGATCGCTAGCGAGCCCCGGCTATCCGCCTTACGCCGCGTCCAGACTCTCGATCAGCGCCGCAATCCCCGCCTTCGCAATCCGCACATCGTCCGACGACTTCACGCCCGACACGCCCACCGCGCCCACCACCACGCCGTCGACCACGATCGGCACGCCGCCTTCGAGCATGCCTTCAATCGGCGCGCTCAGGAAGGACGTGCGACCGTTATTGATCAGGTCCTCATAAATCTTCGACTCGCGGCGGCCCAGCGCTGCCGTTTTAGCCTTGGCCGGCCCCAGCTGCGACGAGATCGGCGCGGCGCCATCGAGGCGCTGCAGCCACATCAAATGACCGCCGTCGTCGACGATCGCGATCACCACCGCCCAGTTATTGGCGAGTGCTTCGGCTTCGGCGCCGGCGGCGATTTTCTTGACATCGGCGAGCGTCAACACGGGTTTGGTTTGCATCTTGTTCTTCCTTATTTGATCAATCGGATTACATGGTTGTTGAATGAATCTGCTCAGGGTTGCTGCTTGGCCTTGAGCTTGGCCTTAATCTGCGGCATCAAGGCGGCGGCAGCCTGCTCGCCCGCCAGGATCGCCACGTTGCGTCCATTGAAATCGTTGCCTGCCATCTTGCCCAGGCTCGGCGAGATGACCACGTCGGCGTCCTTGAGTTCGTAATGATTGAGGCGCTGGCCCATGATACTGAAGGTTTGCATCAGCACTTCGAGCGAGCTGACGGCGGCCTGGGCGTCGGTCTGGGTGGAGATATTGACGGCGATAATGAAATCGGCGCCCATCTCGCGCGCGAAGCGCACCGGCACCGGCGCCACCAGGCCGCCGTCGACGTATGAGTGACTGCCGATCTTGACCGGCTGAAACACGCTCGGCACCGAGGACGAGGCACGCACCGCCTGCCCTGTATTACCGCGCTGGAACAAGATCGGCTGGCCGCTGTTCAGATCCGTGGCGACGCAGCCGAACTGCAGCTTGAGCTTCTCCATCGGCACGTTGTTGACCGCCTTGTTCACGTAGGTCTGCAAGGCTTCGCCCTTGAGCACGCCGGACGACTTGCCGAACAGCGGCATCGCCCAGTCGGAAATGGTCGCCTCGTCCATGTTCATGGCGATTTTCTGCAGCTCGAAGCCGCTGTTGCCGGCCGCGTACAGGGCACCAACCACGCTGCCGGCACTGGTGCCGACCACGATCTCGGGATAGATGCCTTGCGCTTCGAGCGCCTTGATCACGCCGATGTGGGCGAAGCCGCGCGCGGCGCCACCGCCGAGGGCGAGGCCGATCTTGATCTTGCGCGGAGCTTGGGGGAGGACCGGCGGGGTGACGACTACCGGATCAGGCGCGGGCGGCGGGGCCGTGCGGCAGGCGGACAGGACCACGGTGGACAGGGCGATCAGGGTAAGGCGTCTGGAAATCATAAATCCGAAGCTCATGAGAGAGCGCAGATTGTAACGCGTCACGGCGACCAAGCGGCAAACCGCTGGCAATGGCGACATGAAGGGACGACGGGCAGGCCTGGCGTGCGCCTGCCAAACTGCCGGGATCCCACGCGCGACAGGCCCGCCCTTGCTCGCATGCGCACATCGGCATGGCAGTCAAGCACAGGCCGATCAGCCGCTTGGCTCCTGAACGACGATCTAAAAGATCACGTTCTTGTGATCGTCGCGCCGAAGACGACGCGCAGAAGAAGCAGTTGTGACAAACAGTCTAGTTTGACACCGACTGGAGGCGCCCTACCTTCAAGCGAAATTCTTTGCAAAGGCTGCTTGCGGCTGCGGCGCAATTCGAGGATGCGAGTCGCCCGATTTTTTCGATATCGCCGGTATCGAGCGTCTCGTCGATGTGCCGCAGAACAAACTGCTGCAAACGCGGGTCACGCTTTATGAGCCGCACGAGCGTCGGCGTGGTGTCCCAGTGGTCGATCAACAGGCGCGCGATTGCTTCAGAGTTGCCTTCCGCAATGCTGCCATCGTCGCAGTGGCCGAATCGACGAAAATTGGACGCCACCTTTGCCCAAGTGTCCAGATGGTCAAGCTGTGCATCGGCGGAAGTAGCCTCTGTCGCCGAACAGGTCCTGGCGCGCGCGCTTGCGGGGGAAGCCAGCATGAGTCCAAGCGTCAGCATCGCGACAATTGCGCGAAAGCGGTGCTCAAGCATGATGCGCTCGATTCAGATGACGATGGCCGTGGCGCCTGGTCGCCCCTTGCGCCTGCGGTGCACCGTTGTTGACAACGCTGATCGTCGAAAGCGGCGACGTTCTCATATGGTCGATGATCGCCGACATCGCCTGGTCGCTGGTGCGGATGCACCCCATCGTTGCGTGTGCCGGGCCAGGAGCGTATTTCGCGTCTGCCCGCCCGGAGTGGACCCCGATACCCGGATGGCCGAGGACATGGAATCGAATAATTCCGTGAAGTCCATACGGACCGTTCGCGCGTGCAACGTGGCGGCGGGGTGCAGATCTATCCTGGATGGGATAGGTATGGTTCGCAAGGTGAGAGATAGTGGCATGGCGGTCGACATTGTTGTAGGCGATCCATTCCCCTACTGTTTCCCCATCGTTTCCTATCAGCGATAATTTATGTTGGATACCGTCAAACAATAAAGTGGACATAAATACATCCCCCCCCTGGGAAAGTGCCAAGCGCACGGAAATGTAACGATATCGGCATTGCGGAGGGGGATATTGATTTTCTATAAGCAATATCTTGCAGCCGGGAATTTTTTGAAGCGTCGGGCACGTTTGCTCGCACGCTCCTCCGCCAGCTGTACCTGACGGATCGGTGACGCAGGGCACAGTGGCAAGCCCGCCTCGAACGGCACAAGCCGCTATGCGACCTTGCGGAACACCCCGACGATGGTGTCGCTGGAAAACAGGCGCAGCACCGGGATAATGCAGGAAATGAGAATGAATTGGGTGTACAGCTTGAGCGGTCCGGAATTGCCGACGCAGCGCAGCCGCTCCAGCAAGCCGTCCTTATGAATC
>JBDSTZ010000366.1:0-9615 GCA_039927975.1 Massilia sp.
GGCCAACTACCAGGTTGGCGCCACCTCGCTGGTGCTCAGCGCGCTCAAGCTCAGTCCGTCGACCATCACCGCCTATGGTTCCACCGTCGTCAGCATCGACGTGCTGGCCGGCGCCACCAAGTACACCGACCAGCAACTCACCGTCAACTTCACCTCGACCTGCGTGAGCAGCGGCCGCGCCACCATGGCGGTGTCGGCGCCCACCAACAACGGCACCGCGCAAGTGGTGTTCCGCGACCAGGGCTGCGGCAGCAACGACGCGATCAGCGCCTCGGTGGTCGGCGTCAAGCAGTCGGCCAGCGCCACCTTGAGCATCGGCGTGCCGGCGGCGACCTCGATCCAGTTCTCGACCGCCTCGCCGACCGACAAGTCGCTCGTCATCAAGGGCCAGGGCGGCATCAGCCGCACCGAGACCGCGACCTTGACCTTCACCGTGTTCGACATCTTCAACAACCCCTTGCCCGGCCAGCTGGTGACTTTCTCGACCACCTCGCCGAACGTGACGATCAACAAGCTCTCCGACAGCACCGACCAGAGCGGCCAGGTCATCACCACCGTCAATTCGGGCAGCGTGCCGACCACCTTCCGCATCGTCGCCACCCTGGCCAGCGGCGTGTCGACCTCGTCGGACTCGATCGTGGTCACCACCGGTCAGGTGGTCAAGACCGCGTTTTCGCTCAGCGTGACCAAGGCCAACGTCGAGGGGCTCAATTACGACAGCGGCCCGGTCACCCCGGCCAGCGTGGTCAGCGTGCTGCTCGCCGACCAGAACGGCAACCCGGTGGCCGACGGCACCCCGGTGGTGTTCCAGACCAACCTCGGCGCGGTCGGTTCGGCCAACAAGGGCGGCTGCAACACCGTCAATGGCGGCTGCTCGGTCGATTTCCGTACCCAGAACCCGCGTGTCGCCGTGCCTGGCCTGCCGGCCACGCCGTGCAACAACCTCGCCGCCGGCGGCAGCGCCGACAGCACCCGCACCGGCCTGGCGACGATTTGCGCCAGCACCACCGACGGCGTCAACACCGTGTTCGGCAAGACCACCATCTTCTTTAGCGGCGGCGTCGCCGGCAAGGTCTACCTCGACGGCGGCAGCACCGCGCTGTCGACCACCACCGCGACCACCCTGTCGACGGTCGGTTCGGCCGAATCGAAAGTGTTCACCGTCCAGGTCAACGACGTCAACGACAATCCGATGCCGGTCGGCACCACGGTAACGGTGGCCAGCCTGGCTAATGCCACCCTGGTCGACGTGTTGCCGGCCAGCGTGCCGAACATCTTCCCGCACAACGCCACGCTGGACGACCCGACCGGCACCAACGTCACCGGTCCGCAGGGCTCGACCCACCGCGTGACCTTGAAGAGCACCGCGCCGACCCCGTGCACCGGGCCGACCAACGCCACCTTCAGCCTGGTCGTGACGACCCCGCTGGCCCAGCAAACGATCTACCCGTTTAAGCTCGCGTTCTCCTGCCCGTAGGGCGCTGGCAAGGCGGTAAACCAGCGGCGGTTTCAGCGCCGCGACAGCAACATCGGCGGCCAGGAAAAGTTCCTGGCCGTTTTTACGTGAGGGCCCGGCACCGGCCAGTTTTGCCTCGGCGCCGGATTCTCGATTAGAATCGCTATATTGAATGGGGTGGAACGCCCCGATTCGCCTATATCGCCATGACAAATTGAAATCTGAAAACGTCTTCCTGGTTGGCCTGATGGGTGCGGGCAAGACCACCATCGGCCGCCTGCTGGCCCGCAAGCTCGGCAAACGCTTCATCGATTCGGACCACGAGATTGAACAGCGCACCGGCGCCTCGATTCCCTGGATCTTCGAAATCGAAGGAGAGGAGAGCTTCCGGCGCCGCGAAGCGGAAGTCATTCGCGACCTCACCAGCCAGCAAGGCATCGTGCTGGCCACCGGCGGCGGGGCCGTGCTCAACCCGGCCAACCGCGCCTGCCTGCAAGCCGGCGGCCAGGTCATCTACCTGCGCGCGAGCATCAGCAGCATCCTGCTGCGCACCGCCAACGACAAAAACCGCCCGCTGCTGCAAACGGCCGACCCGCGCCGCCGCCTCGAGGAACTGATGGCCCAGCGCGATCCCCTGTACCGTGAAATAGCCGATATGGTCATCGATACCGGCCGTCCTAACGTACAATCGATGATTCAGACAATTCTGGACCAGCTGGCCGCCGCCGACGCGAGCCGCGCCGCGCGCCGCCCGCCGGTCCCCTTCGCGATGAACCACACTGCCACCATTTCCCTAAACGTCGACCTGGGCGAGCGCAGCTACCCGATCAGCATCGGCCCGCGGCTGCTGGCCGACCCCGCGCTGCTGGCGCGCCACGTCCAAGGCCGCTTCGCCGCCATCGTCACCAACACCACCGTCGCTCCGCTCTACCTCGAACAGCTGGCCGCGCCGCTGCGCGCGGCCGGGCGCGAGGTCGTCTCCATCGTGCTGCCCGACGGCGAGGAATACAAGCACTGGGCCTCGCTGATGCAGATCTTCGACGCCCTGCTGGCCAACAAATGCGACCGCAAGACCACCCTGATCGCGCTGGGCGGCGGCGTGATCGGCGACCTGACCGGCTTTGCCGCCGCCAGCTACATGCGCGGCGTGCCCTTCGTGCAGGTGCCGACGACATTGCTGGCGCAGGTCGATTCCTCGGTCGGTGGCAAGACCGGCCTCAATCACCCGCTCGGCAAGAACATGATCGGCGCCTTCTACCAGCCGCGCGCCGTGCTGGCCGACACCGCCACCCTCGAGACGCTGCCGCTGCGCGAACTGTCGGCGGGCCTGGCCGAGGTGATCAAGCACGGCGCCATCATCGACGCCGCCTTCTTCGGCTGGATCGAGCAGAACATCGGCAAGCTGATGGCGCGCGACCAGGCCGCGCTGGCCTACGCGATCCAGCGCTCGTGCGAGATCAAGGCCGAGGTGGTGCGCCAGGACGAGCGCGAGGGCGGCCTGCGCGCGATCCTCAATTTCGGCCACACCTTCGGCCACGCCATCGAGGCGGGCCTGGGCTACGGCGAATGGCTGCACGGCGAAGCGGTCGGCTGCGGTATGGTGATGGCGGCCGACCTGTCGTGCCGCCTCGGCCTGATCGACCAGGCCACGGCGGCCCGCGTGACGACCCTGGTGGCCGCCGCCGGCCTGCCGGTGCGCGCGCCCGACCTCGGCGCCGAGCGCTGGCTCGAGCTGATGGAAGTCGACAAGAAGAACGAGGGCGGGGCGATCAAGTTCATCCTGCTCAAGCCCTTGGGCAGCCCGAGTATCACCGGCGCCCCGCGCGAGCAGCTGCTGGCCACCCTGGCCGCCTGCAGCGGCAGCGGCAGCGGCAGCGGCGCGGAAACCTAAGCCATGGACTTCGACGATCGCCTCGCACCGTACGCGGCGCATTCGTCGAAGGGGCGCGGCCGGCGCCACCCGGAGGCGCCGGCCGGCTCGCGCAGCGAATTCCAGCGCGACCGCGACCGCATCATCCACTCGACCGCGTTTCGCCGGCTCGAATACAAGACCCAGGTCTTCCTCAACCACGAGGGCGACCTGTTTCGCACCCGCCTGACCCACAGCATCGAAGTGGCGCAGATCGGCCGCACGCTGGCGCGCAGCCTGCGCATCAACGAAGACCTGGTCGAGGCGATCGCGCTGGCGCACGACCTTGGCCACACCCCGTTCGGCCATGTCGGCCAGGACGTGCTCAATGAATGCATGGCGCAGTTCGGCGGCTTCGAACACAATCTGCAAAGCCTGCGGGTGGTCGATTCGCTCGAAGAGCATTACGGCGCCTTCGACGGCCTGAACCTGATGTTCGAGACGCGCGAGGGCATCCTCAAGCACTGTTCGCTGACCAACGCGCGCCAGCTGGGCGAACTGGGACGCCGCTTCATCGAACGCACCCAGCCCAGCCTGGAAGCGCAGCTGACCAACCTGGCCGACGAAATCGCCTACAACAACCACGACATCGACGACGGCCTGCGTTCGGGCCTGATCACCATGGCGCAGATGGAGGAAGTGGACTTGTTCGCGCGCCACCGCCACGCGGTCGAAGCCGAGTATCCGGGCTTGCCGGGCCGGCGCGCGCTGTACGAAACCTCGCGCCGCATGATCACCGTGATGACCGCCGACGTCGTCGCCACCTCGGCGCAGCGCATCCTCGACGCCAATCCGGCCGACATCGACGCGGTGCGCGCAAGCGGCCCGCTGATTCGCTTTTCCGATTCCATGCGCGCCGACACCAGCGCCTTGAAGCGCTTCCTACACGCCAACCTGTACCGCCACTTCCAGGTCAATCGCACGCGCGTGAAGGCGAGCCGCATCGTGCGCGAACTGTTCGACGCCTTCATGAGCGAGCCGGTGCTGCTGCCGCCCGATTATCTCGAACCGACCGGCGACCAGCCAAAACAGGCGCGCCGCATCGCCGACTATATCGCCGGCATGACCGACCGCTACGCAATCCGCGAGCACCGCCGCATCTTCTCGATCGACGCGCTGTAACCACCGCCGCCCATGCGGCGCGGCGCACTCACACTCAATCAAATATTGAACTTTTTCCCTGTTTGGGAGGTCTGACGTATGTCAGACCAGCGATCGCGATGAGCGCAAGGCGTGCGCGAGACGGCGAGGCGAGAGGTGCGAGAGGTGCGAGAGGTGCGAGCGGCACGCGGGCCTGGGCGAAGCCCGGAGCATGCTCAGGTGAACAGCGTGGGCCGCGCCAGCTCGGCGAGCAGCTTCTTCACCGGCGCCGGCAGCGGCGCCTGTTCGATTGCCGCCAGATCCCACCACAAATGCCCGGACACCGCGGCGCCGCGCGCCGCCAGCGTGATCCGCACAGGCTGGATGTGCAGCTTGTAGTGCGTGAACACATGCACCAGCGGCAGCAAGGTCTGCATCTCCTCGACGGCTCCGAAGCACGCGGCCGCGTCCTGCACCTGAACATCGCCGGCCACATCGGCCACATGTCCGCCGACTTCCGGCAGCGACATCAGCCCGCCCCAGATGCCGCTGTCGATGCGCTGTTCGAGCAGGACCTGGCCGCCTTCCACGATCACCAGCATGGTGGCGCGCTTCTCGGGAATTGCCTTCTTCGGTTTGCGGACCGGAAGTTCGGCGGTGCGGCCGGTGGCCAGTGCGACGCAGCGCGGCGCCAGCGGGCAGCGCGCGCAATCGGGGCTGCTGCGCGTGCACAGGGTTGCGCCCAGGTCCATCAAACCTTGGGTGTAGGCTTCGATGCCGGTATCGGGCAGCAGGGCCTCGGCGCGCCGCCACAGCGCATCCTCGACCGGCTTGACGCCGGGGTACTGGTCGATGCCGAACACGCGCGCGAACACGCGCTTGACGTTGCCGTCCAAGATCGCCGCCCGCCGGCCGCTGGAGAAGGCCGCGATCGCCGCCGCCGTCGAGCGGCCGATGCCGGGCAGTTCGGCCAGCAGCGCCGGGTCGCTGGGGAAGACGCCGTCGTAGTCGGCCACGACGCGTTTGGCGCAGGCGTGCAGGTTGCGCGCGCGGGTGTAGTAGCCGAGGCCCGACCAGCAGGCCATGACGTCCTCCGACGGCGCCGCCGCCAGATCGGCCAGGGTGGGAAAGCGTGTGAGAAAGCGCGCGTAGTAGCCGAGCACCGCGCTGACCTGGGTTTGCTGCAGCATGATCTCGGAGAGCCAGATGCGATAGGCGACGCGGGTGTTCTGCCACGGCAGCGCGTGGCGGCCGTGCAGCTGCTGCCAGCCGATCACCGCGCTGGAAAACGCCGGATCGGCCAGCGCGCTCTCGTCGGCCGGCTTGAATTCGGACAGGCGCTTCACGCCGCCGCTGCCAGCTTGGCCGGGGTCGCCGCGAGCGCGGTGGTCACGCCGGCGGCCAGTTCCAGCAGGCGGCTCCTGACCTTTTCGAGGTCGGCCTGGGTGGCCTCGAAGGCACTGATTTTCTGCTCCAGGCTGTCGGTGGCGTCGTGGATGCGCGCGATCGAGGCCTGGCGGTGCTTGAGCTGGTCCTTGTGCTGGCGGATCTGCGCTTCGAGCGGCGCCATGATCACCTTGAGCCACGCCTCGACGTCGGCGTTGGCGGCGCGCAGGCTGCGGCGCACGCGCGAGGCGATCGAATCGAAGAAGCGTTCGAGCAGGCTGCTGCGGCTGCTCATGATGAGCGTGGTGGTGCCGAACTGCTTGAGGTAGACCGCCTCGATGGCGGCCAGCTCGGCGCGGTATTTGTCGAGCGAGAACGGCATCGGCGCCGGCAGCGTCAAGCCATGCTCGGTGGAGAACTTGCGGTACATGGTGTCCATCATCTGGGCGATCTCGACGATCTTCTGGTTCGACAGCTCCAGTTTGGCGCGCGCCTGGTCGAAGAATTCGCGCACCGGGCCGCGCATGCCGGTGGTGAAGCGGGTCGCGTCGAGCGCCTCGCGCACCTCGTCGATCCCGCGCTGCACGCTGGCCATGCCGAGGGTGGTGAACAACTCGGTCGACAGACGCGCGAACACCGAGCGGGTGCCCTGCAGCTTGAACAGGCTGGCGTCGAATTCCTTCTTCTCGATGTCGATGCGGCGCATCATGTGCTCGACCACGGTCTTGTTTTTGCCGCGCAGGCTTTTCAGTTCCTGCAACTGCTCGACGATGTCGCGGATGCGCGCGCCGATCATCGACTGCTGGGCGCCGACCAGCTGGGCCATGTCCTCGGCCAGCTGGCTGCGGACGATCTCCTTCTTGGTCGGAATCAGTTCGTTGAACAGGGCCGTCTCGAGCGCGCCGAGGCGGCTCTTTTCGAACAGCGCCATGTCGGCGTTGATCTTGGCCACCAGCGCCTTTTGCGCCGACACCGGATACACCTGGCCGGGCGCGAGCGACAGTATGGCCGCCACGCTGTTCTGCTGGCGCGCGATCTCGGCGTCGTTCTCGCGCTCGGACTTGAGCTCGTCCCACATCGCGTCGATCTTGTTGAGCACGACGATGCGGCCGGCGCCCGGGCCGATGTGATTGCGCCAGACTTCGATGTCGCTCTTGGTGACGCCGGTTTCGGCGGCCAGGATGAACAGCACCGCGTGGGCGTTCGGAATCAGGTTGAGCGTCAGTTCGGGCTCGGTGCCGATGGCGTTCAGGCCCGGCGTGTCGAGGATCACCAGGCCCTGCATCAAGAGCGGATGGGGGAAGTTGATGATCGCGTGGCGCCACAGCGAAATCTCGATGTTGCCGTCGGCGCCGACGGTGGCCGCCAGGTCCGGGTCGTTCTCGTCGTACAGGCCGTAGCGGCGCGCCTCGTCGAGCCCGACCTGCTTGGTCAGGCTGACCTGCTTGAACGCTTCGTGCATCTGGTCGCCGGCTGCCAGGTCGAGCGGCAGCACGGTCCAGGCGGCGGCGTCGTCGCGGTAGTCGCTGGTCGACAGGTGGCTGGCGCGCGTTTCGATCGGCAGCAGGCGGATGCAGGGCGGAAAGGCCGGGTCGTACATCAGCTCGGTCGGGCACATGGTGGTGCGGCCGGCCGCCGACGGCAGGATGCGCTGGCCGTAGTCGGCGAAGAAGATGGCGTTGATTAGTTCCGACTTGCCGCGCGAAAATTCGGCGACGAAGGCGACCGACAGCTTGTCGTCGGCCAGGCGGGTCAGCGTGCGCGCGATGCGCTGCTCGGTCGCGCCATCGGTCAGCTCGGCCGCGTTGACCCACATCTGATAGGCTTCGAGGGCGCCGATGACGCCCTGGCGCCACGCGCCGTATTGCTCAAAATCTTGCACCATCTGCTCACCCTGACTGGTTGGCCGGTTCGGCGGAACCGCGCGGTCTTGCGGTTGCCGCCGTTGTTTGTTGAATCGTCATGCTCGGCATGGTGCGGCTGCTAATTGGCTACCAAGCGGCTACCCAGCGGCTACTTCTGGCAGCGCACGCAATAAAACGTCGAGCGCTGGCCCTGCGTGATCTGGCGGATCGGCGTGCCACAGTTGCGGCAGGGCACACCAGCACGATCATAGACGAAATACGTCTGTTGAAAATAGCCCGATTGGCCGTTTACAGCAATAAAGTCACGCAAAGTGCTGCCGCCCTGCACGATGGCGGCGGCGAGGATCTCGCGGATGGCGGCGGCCAGCTTGTCATAGCGACCACGCGAGATGCGGCCGGCCGCCGTTTTCGGGTTGATGCCGGCCTTGAACAGGCTCTCGCAGGCGTAGATGTTGCCGACTCCGACCACCACGTCGCCGGCCAGCAGGAATTGCTTGATCGGCGCGCTGCGGCGGCGGCTGGCGCGAAACAGCAGGGCGCCGTCGAAGCCGTCCTCGAGCGGCTCGACGCCGAGCCCGCGCAGCAGCACGTGCTGGTCGAGGTCGCCGTCATCGTTGGCGTGCCACAGCACCGCGCCGAAGCGGCGCGGATCGTGCATGCGCAACACCTGCACGCCGGCCAGGCCCTGCACCACCAGGTCGATATGGTCGTGTTTTTTCGGCTCGATTCCGGGCGGCAGCACGCGCAGGTGGCCCGACATGCCGAGGTGGATGATCAGGGTGCCATGCTCGAAGTGGATCAGCAGGTATTTGCCGCGCCGCCCGGTGTGGCTGATGCGGCGGCCCTGCAGCAGCGCCGCCAGGTCGGGCGGAAACGGCCAGCGCAAGCCTTCGCGGCGCATCAATACGGTATCGACCACGGCGCCTTCGAGGTGGGGCGCGACGCCGCGCCGGGTCACTTCAACTTCTGGCAATTCTGGCATGGTAATGTCATCATTTCTGCGTGGCCGGCGGCGCCGCCGCACACGCCGGCCCGGGGTTGGGCGTAGAATCAGTCATCTATCGGTTTTGTCCAGGACTTGCCTTGAAAAACGCTTTCGCCATTGTAACCCTCGCGGGCCTGCTGTCCGCTTGCGCCGTGGCGCCGCCATCGGTGCCGACGGCGCCGGCAGCATCGCCGGGTAGCCTGGCGGCGGTCGAACCGATGGTGGTTGACGAAGTGCCCGAGTCCGAAGAGAGCGCCGCCCTCGACGAGCAGTTGCCCAAGGTGGCGCTGTCGTCCGAATTGATGTTCAGCCTGCTCAAGGCCGAGCTGGACATCGCGCGCGGCGACTGGCGCCCGGCCTACGAGGCGCTGTTCGCCGCCGCCGGCCAGACGCGCGACCCGCGCCTGGCCCAGCGCGCCGCCGACGTGGCGCTGGCCAACGAGCAGTCGGGCGACGCCATGCGCGCGGTTAGCCTGTGGCGCGAACTGGCGCCCGAGTCGGACGCCGCCAGCCAGTACTTCCTCGGCCTGGTGACGCTGTCGGACGACATCGCGCCGGCCGAAGCGATTTTCCAGCGCCGCCTGGCCGAGGCGCCGGGCGCCGCGCGCGCGCTGCTGATGTTCCAGACCCAGCAATTGCTGTCGAAGGCGCGCGACAAGGCCGCCGTCAGCGCCATGCTGGCGCGCCTGCTCCAGCCGTATGCCCAGAGCCCGGAAGCGCACCTGCTGCTGGCGCAGAACGCGTTCGCCAACGGCGCCAGCGCGGAAGCGCAAAAGGAAGCCCAGACCGCGCTGGCGCTGCAAGGCGATTCCGAGGTGGCGGTGCTGACGCTGGCCCAGGTGCTGCAGGACGACGCCAAGGCCGGCGCCGTGCTGGCCAAATTCATCGCCGAGCATCCGCAGGCGCGCGACGTCCGTGCGGCGCGCGCGCGCCT
>JBDSTZ010000367.1:0-10255 GCA_039927975.1 Massilia sp.
GGCCAGAGCGCCGACCGCCAGGGACTCGACTTCATCGCCGACCGGGTCGAAGGCAACCTGCTCGCGGCGCACCAGGAAATTTTGAAACTGGGGCTGCTGCACGAGCCGGGCAAACTCACGTTCGAGCAGATCCACGACGCGGTGCTCAACGTGGCGCGCTACGATGTGTTCAAGCTGAGCGAGGCGATGCTCTCGGGCGACCCGGCCCGGCTGGTGCGCATGCTCGAAGGTTTGAAGGGCGAGGGCGAGGCCCTGCCGCTGGTTTTGTGGGCGGTCTCCGAAGAAATCAGGACGCTGTTAAAATTGAAATCCGGGATGGCGCAGGGACGCCCGCTCGGCATGCTGCTCAAGGAGGCGCGTATCTGGGGCCCGCGCGAGCGCATGATGGAACCGGCCTTGCGCCGCATCTCGCAGCCGGTGCTGGAAAAAGCGCTGCAGGACGCCGCCCAGGTCGACAAAATGGTCAAGGGCCTGCGCGCCAAAGCCTTCGCCGGCGACGCCTGGGACGCGATGCTGCAGCTGGCCTTGCGCGTCGCGCGCGGCTGATCCAGGACTCCTTGATACGCCGGCACGCCGGCATCGCCAGCGCATGGCGGCCACACGAAACACACTACTTCACGGACCACGAACATGAACATCACCGAATACATGCAGCAAGTTGGCCAGCAGGCACGCGCCGCTTCACGCGGCATGGCGCGCGCCGACACCGCCACCCGCAACCGCGCGCTGCTGCTGATCGCTGACGCCATCGTGCGCGACAGCGCCGTGCTGCGCGCGGCCAACCAGCAAGACTTGGATGCCGCCGTGGCGAACGGCCTGGCGCCGTCCATGCTCGACCGCCTGGCGCTGTCGGACAAGGCGATCGGCACCATGGTCGAAGGCTTGCGCCAGATGGTCGCGCTGCCCGACCCGATCGGTGAAATCTCCAACATGAAGTTCCGCCCGAGCGGCATCCAGGTCGGCCAGATGCGCGTGCCGCTCGGCGTCATCGGCATCATCTACGAAGCGCGTCCCAACGTCACGGTCGACGCGGCCGGCCTGTGCATCAAGAGCGGCAACGCCACCATCCTGCGCGGCGGCTCCGAGGCGATCCATTGCAACCGCGCGCTGGCGAAGATGGTCGCCGAGGGACTGTCCGGCGCCGGCCTGCCGGCCAACGGCGTGCAGATCGTCGACACCACCGACCGCGCCGCCGTCGGCGCCCTGATCACCATGCCGCAATACGTCGACGTGATCGTGCCGCGCGGCGGCAAGGGCCTGATCGCGCGCCTGATGGACGAGGCCACGGTGCCGATGATCAAACACCTCGACGGCATCTGCCACGTCTACATCGACGCCAAGGCCGATCTGGCCAAGGCGCTGCCGGTCGCCTTCAACGCCAAGTGCCACCGCTACGGCACCTGCAACACCATGGAAACGCTGCTGGTCGACCGCGCCATCGCGCCGACCGTGCTGCCGCAACTGGCCGAACTGTACGCCACCAAGGAAGTCGAACTGCGCGCCGATCCGGCCGCCTTCGCGATCTTGGGCGGCTACCCGCACCTGGCCGCCGCCACCGAGGAAGACTGGAGCACCGAATACCTGGCGCCCGTGCTGGCGATCAAGCTGGTCGACGGCATCGGCGAAGCGATCGAGCATATCAACACCTACTCCTCGCACCACACCGACGCCATCATCACCGAGGACTACAGCGACGCCCTGCGCTTCCTGCGCGAGGTCGATTCGGCCTCGGTGATGGTCAACGCCTCGACCCGCTTCGCCGATGGCTTCGAATACGGCCTCGGCGCCGAAATCGGCATCTCCAACGACAAGCTGCACGCGCGCGGCCCGGTCGGACTGGAAGGACTGACCTCGCTCAAGTACGTGGTGTTCGGTCACGGCGAAGTGCGCGCCTGATCGCCGCCCAAGCCTTGTCCATACCCTTTCCATCGACCCGCCACCCAGGAAATCGTGCCCATGCTCTGGATTAAAGCCTTCCACATCATCTTCATCGCTTCCTGGTTCGCCGGCCTGTTCTACCTGCCGCGCATCTTCGTCAACCTGGCGCTGGAGACCGACACGGTGGCCACCACCCGCCTGCTGCTGATGGCGCGCAAGCTGTACCGTTTCAGCATGTGGCTGTCGGTGCCGGCGGTCCTGCTCGGCGCCTGGTTGTGGCTGGGCTATGGCTTCAAGGGCGGCTGGCTGCACGCCAAGCTGGCGCTGGTGATCCTCGCGATCGGCTACCATCATGCATGCGGCTCGCTGCTCAAGAAGTTCGAGAACGGCGCCAACCAGCGCAGCCATACCTGGTACCGCTGGTTCAACGAAGTGCCGGTGCTGCTGTTGACGGGCATCGTCATCCTGGTGGTGGTCAAACCGTTCTGACGGAGCTTGCATGAGCAAAACCATCGACTACTTCTTCGCCCCGCAGTCGCCCTGGACCTACCTGGGCCACGATCGGCTGGCCGGGCTGGCCAAGGCCAAGGGTGCGCACATCGAACTCAAGCCGATGGACCTGGGCAAGGTGTTCTCGGTCTCGGGCGGCCTGCCGCTGGCCAAGCGGCCGCCGCAGCGCCAGGCTTACCGCCTTGCCGAGCTGGCGCGCTGGTCGGCCTTTCTGCAATTGCCGCTCAAGCTGCAACCGACTTTCTTCCCGATTCCGCCCGACGCGGCGGCCAGGCTGATCATCGCCACCCGCACCAGCATCGGCGCCGAGGCCGCGCTCGACGTGGCCGGCGCCATCATGCGCGCGCTGTGGGCCGAGGACCGCAACATCGGCGACGAGGCAACCCTGGCGCAAGTGGCCAATGCCTGCGGCCTGGACGGATCGATGCTGGTCAAGTCCTCGCAGACCGCCGGCGTGCAGGACCAGTACGAACGCAATACCGAGCAGGCAATGGCGGCCAACGTGTTCGGCTCGCCGTGGTACGTGGTCGACGGCGAAGGCTTCTGGGGCCAGGACCGGCTCGATTTTGTCGAGCGCGCGCTGGACCGTTGATTGAACCTGCCAAGCCCGATTTTTGTTACTACAGGTAACAAGCAGCAGTAGCAGCAAGCAACAAGCAACAAGCAGCAAGCAGCAAGCAACAAGTAGCAACGCACAGTAACAACAAGCAGCACCCCAGGATGAACGGCGGCGTTCATCGACATTCATCAATTTTTTCAACGGATAAAGGGTACCCCCAAATGGCATCATATTTCTGTCCCTGCCCGCGCGGCATGGAAGCGGCGCTGGCCGAAGAACTCGGCGAAATCGCCCTCACCAGCACCACCATGAAAGTCCACAACCAGGTCCCCGGCGGCGTGCACTGCTCCGGCCACCTGCAGGACGCCTGGCGCGTCAACCTGCATTCGCGCATCGCCTCGCGCGTGCTGATGCGCATCGCCCACTCCAGCTACAACAACGAGAACGACATCTACGACCTGGCCCTGGCCCAGCCGTGGGAAGACTGGTTCGGCGTCGAGCACACCATCCGGGTCGACGTCACCGCCATCAAGTCGCCGCTGCGCAGCCTCGAATTCACCACCCTCAAGATCAAGGACGCCGTCTGCGACCGCTTCCGCGACCAGTTCGGCAAGCGCCCCTCGGTCAACACCAGCGAGCCCGACATGCGCATCGTCGGTTTCCTCGACCAGCGCAATTTCACGCTATATCTGGACACCTCGGGCGAAGCTCTGTTCAAGCGCGGCTGGCGCGAAGAGACCGGCGACGCGCCGCTGCGCGAGAACCTCGCCGCCGGCATGCTGCGCGTGGCCGGCTGGAAGCCCGGCACCCCGCTGTTCGACCCGATGTGCGGCTCCGGCACCATCCTCATCGAAGCGGCCCAGATCGTGCAAGGCATTCCGCCCGGCGCACGCCGCCGCTTCGCCTTTGAGCGCTTCAATGGCTTCGAGGCCGCGCCGTGGCAAGCCATGAAGGCGGCCATCAAGCCGAACCCGCTGCCGGCCGAGCCATCGATTTTCGGCAGCGACATCTCGGGCGACATGGTCGCCATGACGCGCCACAACCTGCGCGTGGCCGGCATCCTGTTCGACGTCCCGCTCAAGCAGATCGAGGCGCAGGAAGTCAAGCCGCCGACCGAGCAGCCGGGCATCCTGCTGACCAACCCGCCGTACGGCGAACGGATCGGCGTGCGCGGCGACAGCACCATGCCGGCCGACGAGATGTCGGTGTCGTTCTATTCGGCCCTTGGCACCACGCTCAAGCAGCGCTTCGCCGGCTGGACCGTGTTCCTGTTCACCGCCGACCTGACCCTGCCCAAGCTGCTGCGCCTGAAGGAAGCGCGCAAGACGCCGTTCTTCAACGGCGCCCTCGAATGCCGCCTGTTCCGCTTCGACATGGTGGCCGGCTACAACCGCCGCGAAGAAGCCAAGCCGGCCGCCGCGCGCGAGGTGTAGCATGTTCCCGCCGCCGCAGCCGCCCGACATTCCGCCCGATCCGGTCGTTCCGGTGCCGCTGCCGAAGGTGCACCGGATCGCCCTGCTGGGCTCCGGCGCGCTGGCGGTGCTGCTGGCCGGCCTGTCGATGCTGGGGCCGTTCTCGATCGACGCCTACCTGCCGGCCTTCCCCAACATCCAGGCCGACCTGCACGCCTCGCAAATCGAAGTCCAGCAAACGCTGACCGCCTACATGCTGGCGTTTTCGGCGATGGTGCTGTGGCACGGCGCGCTGGCCGATTCCTTCGGCCGCCGCAACATCATCCTGGTCTCGCTGGTGTTGTTCGCCATCGGCACCTTCGGCTGCGCCGCCTCCCATTCGGTGCACTACCTGTGGATCTTCCGCATCATGCAAGGCGTCTCGGCCGGCGCCGGCGTGGTGGTCGGGCGCGCCATCATCCGCGACCTGTACGCCGGGCCCGAGGCGGCCCGCCTGCTCTCGCTGGTGACCATGATCTTTTCAATCGCGCCGGCCATCGCGCCTGTGCTGGGCGGCTGGATCGTCACCCTGTGGGACTGGCGCAGCATCTTCCTGGCGCTGCTGGTCTACAGCATCGTGCTGCTGTTCGTCTGCTGGCGCCACCTGCCGGAAACCCTCGCGGTCGAGAAGCGCCAGCCCTTCAACCCGGCCTACCTGGCGACCAACTACGGCGCCATCTTCCGCTCGCCATTGTTCCACATGAAGTCGGGCATCGTGGCCTGCAACTTCGCCGGGCTGTTCCTCTACATCTCCTCGGCGCCGGTGTTCCTGCCGGTCCACCTGCACCTCGGTCCCGACCAGTTCGGCTGGCTGTTCTTTCCCAGCGTGGGCGGCATCTTCCTCGGCGCGCTGACCGCCAACCGCATGGCCGGGCGCTTGCACTTCGGCCGCCAGATCATGATCGGCTTCGTGCTCATGCTCACCGCCGGCCTGTTCAACGTCGGCTACCACCTGGCCTTTCCGCCGGCGCTGCCGTGGTCGGTGGCGCCGATGTTCGTCTACACCTTCGGCATGTCGATCGTCGCGCCGGTGGCGACCCTGCTCACGCTCGACCTGTTCCCGCACATTCGCGGCACCGTGGCTTCCTGCCAGTCCTTCGCCATGACCTTGCTGGGCGCCGTGGTGGCCGGCGTGATCGCGCCGATCTTGTCGCATTCGGTGCTCTGGCTGGCGCTCGGCCAGTTCGGTTTCAGCGCCGTTTCCCTCGCCTTGTGGTTGACCTCCCGTGTTTACCGGCGCATGCTTTCCGGCGAACGCAGCCCCTGACAGCACCCTTGACGCCGGCCCCGTGGCATCCGCGCGACTTTTTTTTGGAAGATATAATTCCATAAGGGAAATTTCGTGTATATATGCTAAGATACTTAATCGTGTCAGAATTTTGACAAAGCACTACCTGTTTTCCGACCCAGAAAAAAACGTCGTGGCCGCCGGGCTTTGGTTGCCACCTGCAAACCATCGACCTATTGGCGACTGTTCCAGAGACAATGCATCAATCGGACCAAGACATTCGCAATCGCTTGCTGATTGCTCGTCTGCCGGCCATGCCGCAGATCCTGATCAAGCTGATCGAGCATTTGCAGGCCGACGACCTGGGCATGCAGGAGCTGGCCGCGCTGGTGGCCAAGGACGCCGGCATGACCGGCAAGATCCTCGGTGTCGCCAACAGTTCGGCCTACCACCGCGCCGGCCGCAGCATCAGCCTCGAACAGTCGCTCGTCACGCTCGGCACCGACATGATCAAGACCCTGGTCATCAGCGAATCGGTGTTCCAGACCTTCAACAGCTTTCCCGATTCGAGCAGCACCGACCTGCGCGCGTTCTGGCAGAACTCCCTGCGCGCGGCCGTCATCGCGCGCGAACTGGCCGGCCACATCGGCTACGCCCACGTCGAGGAAGCCTACCTGGCCGGCTTGCTGCACAACGTCGGCCGGCTCGCCCTCCTGGCCACCGCGCCCAAGGAATACGCCTTCAATTTCACCGCGCGCGACGACGAGGACCTCTGCCTGGTCGAGCAGCGCACCTTGCAGATCACCCACTCCGAGGCCGGCGCCTGGCTGATCGAGCGCTGGCAGCTCGACTCCTTCCTGGCCGACTCGGTGCTGTACCACCACGAGCCGAGCGCGCGCCTGGCCTCGGCCCATCCCTTGATCCGCATCGTCCGCCTGGCCCACCTGCTGTCGAGCCACGCGCAGGGCGACATCGCCATCGACGAGGCGATCGGCCTGTGTAATCTCGACCGCCCCGGCGCCGAGGCGATCGTCCACGCGGCCGGCCGCCAGGTCCAGAAGTCGGCCGCCCACCTCGGCATCGACCTGACCGGCGCCGACGACATTCCGACCCCGCCGGCCTACGCCCCGGCGCCGCTCGACCCGGTCCAGCAGCGCCTGTCCGAGGAAGTGCGCAACCTGGTGCTGGTGTCGGAAGTGGGCCAGAGCTTCGCCCGCCAGCAGGGCGAGAGCGGGCTGCTCGAATCGATGACGCGCTCGGCGCGCATCCTGTTCGACTTCGACAATACCGTCATCCTGCTGGAAAACCCCACCGGCCACGCGCTGGTCGGCATGCCGAGCGCCGGCGCGCAGCGGGTCGCCGAATTCTCGATCCCGCTCGACAAGGGCGGGGTGGTGGCCGACGCCGCCCTCGAACGCCGCCTCGCCTTCGTCGAGCGCGGCACGGCCGCCCTCGGCCTGGCCGAGGAACAGCTGTTCCGCCTGCTCGGCACCGACAGCCTGGTGTGCCTGCCGCTGGTGGCCGGCGCGCGCTGCCTCGGCGTGATGGTCGGCGGCGTCGCCGCCTGGCAGCTGCCGCATTGCCAGCGCCGCGAGCGCTTCATGCAAGCCTTCGGCGCGCAGGCCGCCAGCGCGCTCGAAACCGCGCTGTCCGAGCGCGGCAACGCGCGCCGCCAGCTGGCCCACGTGGCCGAGGAATACCGCGAGGCGTCGCGCCGCGTGGTGCACGAGGTGAACAACCCGCTGTCGATCATCAAGAACTACCTGAGCGTCCTGGACGGCAAGCTGGCCAAGCGCGAACCGGTGGTCGGCGAAATGTCGATCCTCAACGAAGAGATCGACCGCGTCGGCCAGTTGATCAACGGCCTGGCCGACCTGCAGCCGAGCGGTGTTGCCGGCGCCGGCGCCGCCGCCGGCACCAACGTCGCCCGCGTGGTCGACGACGTGCTGCGCCTGTTCCGCGCCACCTCCTTCGTGCCGGCCTCGGTCGAGATCGTCGTCAGCATGCAGGAGCAGGCCGGCGAGATCGACGGCGACGCCGACGTGCTCAAGCAAATCCTCGTTAACCTGGTCAAGAACGCCATCGAAGCGCTCGGCCATGGCGGGCGCATCGAGATCAGCAACCGCGGCCACGTCAACCGCGAGCGCAAGCTCTACCTCGAACTGGTGGTGGCCGACAACGGCCCGGGCCTGGCGCCCGAGGTGCTGGCCAATCTGTTCTCGGCCGTGCGCAGCGCCAAGGAAGGCGCCCACCACGGCATCGGCCTGTCGATCGTGCACGGCCTGGTGCGCAAACTCGATGGCCTGATCAGCTGCCGCAGCGGCAAGGGCGGCACCACCTTTGAAATCCTGCTGCCGGTGCGCGGCGCGGCCGGCGCCGTCGCCGGCGCGCCGAACCGCGCCATGGATTCCGTCTAGCACCCGCCGCATGCACGCCCACCCAGCGCAACCAAGAGCCCCCAAGAGCGAACAAGGCCACCAATGAACGTCAACCCTGCCAGCGCGGCTTTGGCCATGCACTTCGCGTCCGACCTGACGACGCCGGCTGCCAGCTTCGACGCCGACAGCCTGCCGCGCATCCTGCTGGTCGACGACGAACCGCGCCTGCTTTCTTCGCTCTACGAACTGCTGCGCGACCGCGACTACCAACTGGTCACCGCCGCCTGCGGCGCCGACGCCCTGGCCCAGCTCTCCAAGCTGCACTTCGACCTGGTCCTGCTCGACCTGCGCCTGCCCGACATGAGCGGCCACGAGATCATGGACTTCATCAACGACCGCGGCATCGAGGCCGACGTCATCGTCATGAGCGGCGAAGTGGGGATCGACGCCGCGATCGGCGCCTTGAAGCGCGGCGCCTACGATTACCTGCGCAAGCCCTACAGCCGCGAGGAACTGCTCAAGACCGTCGCCAACGCCTTGCAGCAGCGCCGCCTGGAGCTGACCAACCGCCGCATCGCTTCGCAGCTGGAGAACTCCGAAAAGCTGTACCGCTACCTGGTCGACAGCTCGCCCGACATCATCTACACCCTCAACCACGAGGGCCGCTTCACGTTTGTCAACGACCGCGCCTACCAGCTGCTCGGCTTCGCCCGCGAAGACCTGATCGGCAAGCACTACACCATGCTGGTGCACGACGAAGACCTCGAGCGCGCGCGCTATGTCTTCAACGAGCGCCGGGTCGACGAACGCGCCTCGCGCAATGTCGAACTGCGCCTCAAGTGCCACAGCGGCGGCGGCGCCGACCGCACCTTCAACAACACCCTGATGACGATCTCGCTCAACTCGATCGGCATGCACGTGCCCGACCACGAGGTCAAGAAGCTCGAGTTCTTCGGCACCTACGGAGTGGCGCGCGACATCACCGACCGCAAGCGCGCCGAGGAAGTCATCTCCTACCAGGCCTACCACGACATCCTGACCGACCTGCCGAACCGCATGCTGTTCAAGGACCGTCTGGGCCTGGCCGTGATCCAGGCCAAGCGCAAGCTCACCGAGCTGGCCGTGATGTTCATCGACCTCGATCGCTTCAAGCTGGTCAACGACACGCTCGGCCACGTCAAGGGCGACGAGCTGCTGCAGCAGGTCTCGCTGCGCCTGAAGGAATGCCTGCGGCGCGGCGACACCCTGGCGCGCCAGGGCGGCGACGAATTCACCATCGTGCTGCCCGAACTGCGCGACCGCGCCGACGCCACCGCCATCGCCGACAAATTCCTCGAGTGCCTGCACCAGCCGTTCGACCTGGACGGCCACGAGGTGCACATCTCGGCCTCGATCGGCATCGCCATCTATCCGGGCGACGGCGAGACCATCGACGAGCTGCTGCGCCACGCGGACATCGCCATGTACCAGGTCAAGGCGCTGGGCAAGAACGGCCACAGCTTCTATCACAATTCGATGCTCGATATTTCGCACCAGAAGATCGCGCTCGAACAAAGCCTGCGCAAGGCGCTCGACCACGACGAGCTGGAAATGTACTACCAGCCGCAGATCGACATCATCACCGGCCGCATCATCGGCGCCGAGGGCCTGATGCGCTGGAACCACCCGCAGCGCGGCCTGCTCACGGCCGGCGAGTTCCTGCCGTTCGCCGAGGACAACGGCCTGATGCTGCCGATCTCCGACTGGATGATCGGGGCCCTGTGCCGCGACATGCAGATCTGGAATGCGGCCGGCGGCCAGTCGATCCGGCTGTCGCTGAACCTGTCGCCGCAATACCTGGACCGCGGCGACTTTTTCGAGAAGATGCGCGGGGCGCTGGTGCGCTACGGGATTTCGCCGGCCCAGATCGAGGTCGAGATCACCGAGAACATCTGCATCCGCAATCCGCAATACGCGATCGAGCAGCTCAACAAGCTGTGCCAGCTGGGCGTGTCGGTGGCCATCGACGACTTCGGCACCGGCTATTCGTCGCTGTCGTACCTGCACCGCTTCCCGATCCACACGATCAAGATCGACCAGTCGTTTGTGAAGGAAATCCACGACGAGCAGGGCCACTATCCGGTGATCCTGGCGATCATTTCGATTGCGCGCGGGCTTGGCCTGCACCTGATCGCCGAAGGCGTCGAAACCGACGTCCAGGCGCGCTATCTGAAGTCGCACGGCTGCGTGACGATGCAAGGCTATCTGTTCC
>JBDSTZ010000368.1:0-3293 GCA_039927975.1 Massilia sp.
TCGTACGAGCAATGGTCGACGGCGACGGCGATGGCGCGCAACAATCGTTTCGCGCCGCCGCACGGCGAGCTGCCAACGGTCAGCGACGGCTACACCTACGCCTACCATTTCGACGCCGGCCTGTACGCCGCCTATTTGCGCGACTACGCCATGGCCCGCGGGGTCAAGCGGATCGAAGGCATGATCGACGGTGTCGAACAGCACCCCGAGACCGGCTTCATCACCGCCCTCAAGCTGCGCGACGGGCGCCGCGTCGACGGCGACCTGTTCGTCGATTGCTCCGGCTTTCGCGGCCTGTTGATCGAAGGCGTGTTCAAGGCCGGCTACGACGACTGGAGCGACATGCTGCCTTGCAACAGCGCGCAGGCCGTGCCGTGCGCCAAGGCCGAGCCGCTCACGCCCTACACGATATCGACCGCCAAGAGCGCCGGCTGGACCTGGCGCATCCCGCTGCAGCACCGCACTGGCAACGGCCATGTGTACTGCGACGGCTTCACCACCGACGAGGAAGCCGGCCGCGTGCTGCTCGACGGCCTCGACGGCCCAGCGCAGGGCGAGCCGCGTCAGCTGCGCTTTACCACCGGCCGGCGGCGCAAGAGCTGGATCAAGAACTGCGTCGCCATCGGCCTGTCGAGCGGCTTTCTCGAGCCGCTCGAATCGACCAGCATCAACATCATCGAAGTGGCGGTCGGCTGGCTGGTCGAGTTTTTTCCCCAGCGCGATTGCCGTCCCGAACTGGCCGACGAGTTCAACCGGATGATCACCGAACGCTACCAGTTCGTGCGCGACTTCATCATCTTGCACTACAAGGTCACCGACCGGTCCGATTCGGAATTCTGGCGCTATTGCGCCAACATGCCGATTCCCGACACCCTCGAGCACCAGATCGCGCTGTTCCGCGAAACCGGGCATGTGGCCATCTACGACCCGCAGGGGTTTTCCACGTCCTCGTATTTTTCAATCCTGATGGGGCTGGGCGTGGTGCCCAAGACGGACGATCCCTTGATCGACACCCTGCAGTTCGAGCAACTGCTGGGGCATTTCGCCAGCCGGCGCGAGACCATGACGCAGACGGTCAAGGCGATGCCCGAGCACGCCCAGTACATCTCCCGGCACTGCAAGGCGCCATGAAGCCGCCCTTCAAACGCATCGTGGTGGTCGGCGGCGGCGCGGCCGGATGGATGGCCGCCGCCGCGCTGGCCACCGCCCTGAAGGGCGGCAGCGTCGAACTGGTCGAATCGGAGGAGATCGGCATCGTCGGGGTGGGGGAGGCGACCTTCCCCTCGATCCGCCACTTCCACCGTCTGCTCGGCATCGACGAGGCCGAGTTCCTGCGCGCCACCAACGGCAGCTACAAGCTGGGCATCGAGTTCCGCGACTGGCGCGCGGGCGGCGAAAGCTATTTCCACACCTTCGGCGATTTCGGCGAACTGAGCGGTCCGAACGCGGTCTGGGGCCAGTACCACCGGCTGGGCGGGGCCGGCCTCGGCGCCATTGGCGAGCAGTGCCTGCCCAGCGTGATGGCCGGCCAGGGGCGCTTCATGCTGCCGCGTGAGGAACACCGCTACGATTACGCCTACCACTTCGACGCCGCGCTGTACGCCGGCTTCCTGCGCAAACTGGCCGAGCGGCGCGGGGCGCGGCGCACCGAAGGGCGCATCGTCGAAGTCGCGCGGCGCGCCGACGGCGCCGTCGACCGGCTCACGCTGGCCGATGGGCGCGTGGTGGCCGGCGACCTCTTTATCGATTGCTCCGGCTTCGCCGCGCTGCTGCTGGGGGGCGCGCTGGGCGAGCCGTTTGTCGACTTCAGCCACTTGTTGCCGGTGGACCGGGCCTGGGCCTGCCCGAGCGAACCGATCGGGACCGAACCGACGCCCTACACGCGCGCCACCGCGCTCGAGGCGGGCTGGGCGTGGCGGATTCCGCTGCAAAACCGCATCGGCAACGGCCACGTCTTCGCCAGCCGCTACCTCGACGAGGAGCGCGCGCGCGCGCAGTTGCTGGCCCAGTTGGACGGCCCGGCGCTGGCCGAACCGCGCCTGCTGCGCTTCCAGGCCGGCCACCGCGCGCGCGCCTGGGTGCACAACGTGGTCGCCCTGGGCTTGTCGAGCGGCTTCCTCGAGCCGCTCGAGTCGACCAGCATCTTCCTGGTCCAGCGCGGCCTGGGCAAGCTGATCGATTTGTTGCTGTCGGGCGCGCCGCTGACCGCGCCGGTGGTGGCCGACTACAACGACGTGAACGCGCGCCAGTTCGCGCGCGTGCGCGACTTTCTCATCCTCCACTACTGCCTGAGCGCGCGCCGCGACAGCGCGCTGTGGCGCGCCATGACCAGCATGGCGCTGCCCGAGACCCTGGCCTTCAAGATCAACGCCTGGCGCCAGGCCGGCGCGCTGCACCAGTACGACCTGGAGGGCTTCGACGCGACCAGCTGGCTGGCGATCCATGCCGGCATGGGGCACTGGCCCGAGCGCGCCGATCCCTCGCTGGCCGACATGCCGCGCGCCGAGGCCTTGGCGGGGCTGCAATGGCGCCGCGAATGCATCGCCGAGGCGGTGGCGGCCATGCCCACGCATGGCGATTTCCTGCGCGGCGTGCTGGGGCGCTGAGTCGCCTGCTGCGCGCCACAACTCGCGCACAGGCGTGATGATGACGCGACGACAATGACTGAAGCATTTGGGGGCGGCGATTCCAGTCGTCGCCCTATCGCCTTATCGCCCTATGCGCGCGCCGCCGACACGCTGACGCCAACCGGCGGCGGGACGATCGCCGCCGCCGGCGATGCCAGCTTGGATGCCGTCAATCCGCGGCGCGGGCAGGGCGGGGCGGCGCTGTTCACGCTGCGCGGGGGCAGCCAATTCGCGGCCAGGGATGTGCGCGGCATGCCCGAGCGCGAGGTCCCGGGACGCGTGGATGCGCCGACCTTGTAGCCACGGGGGCGCTACGCCCCGCCAGGCATCCTGCGATGCCATGGCGCCGGCGCCGCCCCGGGGCTTACTGGCTGAACGTCCACCGCTGCGTCGGGCTGTTGGCGTCGCAGGCCGCCAGCGCCGGCGGAGCGCCGGCCGGCGCGTCGAGGCATAGGCCGTTCATGGTCAGCGCGCCATTGGCGGCAAATTCCCAGGCCGTCGGCGTGGCGCCCTCGCATTCTCCAAGGCCGAGCTTGGCCCCGGCGGCCGGCGCGGCGCCCATGGCGACCAGGCAGCGGTTGCCGTAGGCCGCCAGTTGATGGCGCGCGGTGCGCGCGAAGGTCTGGTTCTGGCCGCCATTGCAATCGTCCAGGATAGCCTGGGCGC
>JBDSTZ010000369.1:0-8475 GCA_039927975.1 Massilia sp.
ATACCGCGCTCGCCGCGCACGGCGCGGATCGGATAGCGCTGGAAGTAATCGACCACCACGCAGCCGCCATCGTCGGCAGCGCCCACCGGCGGCAAGCTGGCGGCAAGCTTGGGCGCCCACTGCTCGAACACATTGCTGCTGCCGCCCGCGCCGCCAAACCAGATCGGCGTGCCGTCGGCCAGCCAGCCGGCCGCGCCGCCGATGCGCGCGCCGGGATGGCCGTCACGCGAGGGTTCGCGCCATGACCAGGTCTTCACCCGCAGCCGGCTGCCAAACCAGCGCGCGCTGCCCTCGCCGCGACCGTCGAGCACCACGCGCAGCAGCGCAGCCTCGGCGTCGGCCCGGCTGGCCGCCGGCACGCTGCCCAGCGCGCGCAGCAGCGATTCGAGGCGCACCAAGGTCGCGGGGGTGAGCCGGGCAGGGTCGGACAGCCAGGCAAAGTCGCCGGCCGGCGTCGCGCCAAGCCGGCCGCTCCAATAGCTGCGCCATGCGTCGGACGACAGCATCAAGCGCTGCGGCGCGAAGAACAGGCCGCAGGACTTGGCCAGAGCCGCGTCGCGCGCAATGCTCTGGCCGGCGTCGCAGCAGTAAACTTCTTCCGGATCACGGCCACGGCAGCGATAGTCCGGCGTCGGCGTGCGGCTGTCGATCGCGTAGACGTAGACGAACAACTTCCACAGGCTGCCGAGCGGCACCTGCCGGCTGCCGTCGAACGGACTCGCGGCCGTCCCGCCCTGATGCAGCTGCAGCACCTGCGTACGGCCGTCGCGCCACCACGCCAGGTCGAGCGGCGCTGCAAGCACCGGCCCCGCCAGCGCGAGCAGCATCAGCACGATTGGCGCCAGCGACTTTCGCATCATTCGACCTTGAGCGTGCGCGCCGTCTTGCCGGCGCCTTCAAACGCCTTGAGCTCCGGCTGGTACATGCGGTGATAGCGCGCCGGCGGAATGGCATAGCTGCCCTTCTGTGCAAAGCGCAGCAGGTGGCGCACCGTCAGCTTGCCATCGAGCGTTTCGATCGGCACCGCGTAGCCGTCGCGCCGCTCGGTATGGCGCGCGCGTTCGAGCGGCGCCGGAGTGGCGCCGGCCATCGTCATGCCCCAGGTGCTCGCTTCCACCGAGGCGCCCGGCGGCAGCGCCACTTCCAGCAAACCGAAGCGGTGCTTCGCGCCCGCCGCCGGCGCTAGGGTGATCTCGTCCATATACAACTCGGTGGTGCTGAGCGCTTCGCCCGGCTTGACCAGTTCGGTGGTGTAGCCGCCTTTGCCGGCCTTCATGCGCAGGATGCGGCGCTCGATCGCCACCGGCAGCGCGTGCGCCTCAAGCGCGCGGCTGTCGTACTGCACCACCGCCACAGTGCCGGCCGGTGCCGCAGGCGATGCCTTGGCCAGCAGCAGCTGTGCCGGCACGGACTTGGCATCGGTCCAGCGCCACAGTGCCTGGCCGCTGCGGCTGTCGGCCTTCTGCCAGGCGCCGTCGAGCGCCAGCGCCGGACCTTTGCCGAGCGATGCACCGCCGCCTAGCGCCTTGCGCACCCACAGCAAGGTCATGGCGCGGTCGATGGTCGGCATCTCGGCGCTGACGCTGGCAAGCACCGCATCGGCCTGCGCAGCCGGCAGCTGGCCACCGAGGATCAAGAGCGCCTGCGCGGCCGGGGCGCGGGTGTCGCGCAGGACGGCCCACGCGGCGCCGACCTGCTTCTGCAACGCTGGCGGCAGCGCCACGCCGTTCTGGCCCGCCACCACCGCAACCAGCGCCAGCCCCATGGCTTGGCCCTCGCGATCGCCGCCGGCGCCGAGCAGCACGCTGCCGTTGCCGGGCCGCCGCGCAGTGCCAGCCAGCGTGGCGCCGGCCAGCTCGTCGACCAGCCCGGAAGCGAGCGTCTTGGTATCGAGCCCCATTTCGCGGGCCATCCAGAGCACCAGCGCGCGGTCGGTCGGTGCATCCTTCAAGCCGTGCGCGCTGTACACCGTCGACAGATTGTTCCAGTGCTCGGTTGGCAGGTCGATGCGCAGCTCGCGCGCGGCGAACCAGTCGGCATAGTAGGCGTAGGCCGTCATCAGGGCGTTACCCTCGGTGGCGTTGCCCCACCAGCCGAACACCGCGTCGGGTCCCGCCATCGACACCAGGCGCAGGCGCTGCGCCGTCAGCGTGGCTTGCAGGCGTTCGCGCAGCGCGGCGGCGTCGGGCGGCAGGCTTTGCAGCGCCAGCGTCAGCGGAATCAGGCGGCTCGAGGTCTGCTCGACGCAGCCGTAGGGATAGTCGATCAGGTCGTCGGCGATGCGGGCGAAATGGCTGGCCGCGCCGCTGGCGAAGGAGACCCGGATATTGCGCGCGTCGGCAGGCAGTTTGAGATCGGTAGCCGCGCCGCTCAAAGGCAGCGTCAGCGAGCGCGGGCTGGACCAGGTGGCCGGCAAGGCCTGGATCGCGGTGTCGAGCGCGTCGACCAGCTTGCCGTTCTGTTTGACCTCCAGACGCAGGTCCGCGCTGGCCGCCGTCAGCGGGAATTCGAGGTAGTTGACGCCCGGCCGGGCCGTCAGCTTTTCCAGCTTCGGCTGAGCGCCGCCGGAGAGCGTCACTTCCAGCGCCTGCTCGCTGCTGGTCTGGTTGAAGACCGCGATCGCGGCGCGCGGCGCATCGCCGGCGCGCATCCAGTTCGGCGCGGTCCACTTGGCATAGAAACTCTTGTCCGAACGCAGATAGGCGGTGCGCTGGCCAACCCGGCCCTGGGCATCCATCGCGCGGCCGGTGATGCGCCAGCGGGTCAGCGCGTCCGGCATGATGAAGCTGACGCGCGCATTGCCGTCGGCGTCGGTCTTGAGCGACGGCGCCCAGTAGGCGGTGTCGACGTTGTCGCGGCGCGGCCGTTCGAGCACCTTGACGCCGCGCTCGTTGTAGTTGTGGCGGGCCGGCACACCACTGCTGCGGCCCTGCGCCATGTCGTAGCTGATGAAGGACAGGCTGGCGGTGGTGCGCACGTTGTTGCGGCGCGGGTGGTAGAAGAAGTCGCCGATCTCCGGCGCGATTTCCGGCTGCAGCACGTAGATCATCTCGTCGACCACGCCGAGCGCCACCAGCGTCGAGACGGGCTTGCCGTCGAGCGTGACCTTGACGTCGAGCGTGACCTTCTCGCCCGGCTGGTAGACCTCCTTGTCGGACTTGAACTGCAGCGCGATGCGCGGCTCGACCACTTGCAGGCCGGCGTTCTCGAACACGAAGTCGCCCTTGCGGGTGTAGGCGACCGAGAAGGTCATGTTGGGGCCGTGTTCTTCCTTCACCGGAATGCGCACGCGCCACTGGGTCGGCGCCACGCGCTGGGCCTTGAACCAGCCCGCGCCGCCGGCCATCAGGCCATGCTCCTCGACCTTGTCGCGTTCGAGGGTGAACAGGGCTTGGTCGACCTTGTCCGAAAACGTGATCAGCGCCTCGGCCACTTCGCCCGGACGATAGCCGGCGCGGTCGAGGGTGATTTCGATGCTGCCCGGCGTGGCTTTGACGCCGTCGCCGGCGACCCAGTGGCTGGCGGCGGCCAGCAGGTTGCCGCGCTCGTCGCGCAGCGACAGCTGGTAGGAGCCCGAGGCCGTAAAGCTCACGTCCCAGCCCTTGGCGGCCGGATTGAAGGCGCCGCTGGTCTTGGTCTGCTTTTCGAGCTGCACCATCTCCCAGCGCACTGGTCGGGCTGCGCCGGCGCCGTCGGCCACCAGGTCGAAATGGACCGCCTGGCCGGGATCGGAAAACTGGCGCTGCGCCTTCAACTGGTAGGTGGTGGCCGAGCGTTCGATCATCAGTTCGCGAGTGGTCTTGACGCGATAGGCGGCGCCGTCGGTGGCCAGCAGGGTCACGATGTAGCGCGACGGCTCGGCGGCCGGCGGCAGCGCGAAGTCGACATTGCCGCTGCCGTCGGTGAGCAGTTCCTCCGACTTGAGCTCGACCGGGAACAAGCCGCTGTAACGCAGCTCGCCGTCGACCATGGTGTTCTGCTGGCTGCGCAGCGACAGACTGACCTTGGCGTTCTTGACCGGTTTGCCGTCCGGGTAGCGCAGCGCGATCGTGCCGCCGACCTTCTCGCCGGTCTTGAACTCGGGTTTGGACGGCTGCAGGTTGATCTCGAAGTGCGGCTTGATGTACTCGGCGACGCGAAACGCCGCGCCGTACTGATTGTCCTTGTAGCTGAAGCGCAGCTCGTAGCCGCCGGCGCCGGCCTGCTCCGGCAAGCGGAAGCGCGTCTCGGCGCCGGTGTCGGGTGACAGTTGCAGTGTCTGGGTCAGGAGCGGCGTGCCGTTCGGGTCGAACACGGTCAGGCCGATCGGCGCGGCCGCCACCGCCTGCGATTCGCGCGCGGACTTGAATTCACGGCCGAGGAACTTGACGTTGACTTCGTCGCCGGGGCGGTACAGCGGGCGGTCGGTGACGGCGTACAGCTTGGTGTTGTAGATCTCGCTGTCGTAGTAGAAGTTCTCGGACACGAACACGCCGCCGGCGCGGTCCTCGCCCATCACATAGGTATGCTCCGGGCTGCCGCGCTCCAGCATCGCCACGCCGTCGGCGCCGGTGCGACCCGATTGCAGCACGCCGGTGCCGTCGCTCCAGACCACGCTGGCGTCGGGCACGGCGGCGCCATTGTCGCGCCGCGCGGTCCACACCAGCATCTGGCTCGACGACACCTTGGTGACGGCCATCGTGTCGGAGACGAACACCAGGGTGGTGGCGCGGTGCTCGCCGATGATCGCCTCGATCAGGTACAGGCCAGGCTTGCGCTTGCCGATCGGGATCATCACGTTGCCGGCGCTGGTGGCGATGAATTCACTGCTCGATCCGGCCAGCTCGACGCCCTTGGGCGGGGCGATCGGCCTGGCCTGCCAGATCGGATAGCGGAAGCTGTCGACCAGCTCGAAACCCTTGAGCGGCTTGTACTGCGGATGGTTGGCAAACACGGTCGGGCGGCGGATCGCCGCATTGGTCGCCAGCTTCGGCTGCTGCTCGGTGACGGCGCGGCGCGCGTCGTTCGAGAAGATCTTGCGCCAGGCCAGGCGCGACTGCTTCCACCAGCTGTCCCACAGATAGCTCAGGGTGTTGGCCAGGCCCTCGCCCTGGAAATTACCGTCGACCTGGATGCGGTGCAGATTGCGCTGCTTCTTGAGAAATTCCATCGGCTCGGGCACGCGGTAGACCACCACGTCGGCGCCGGAATACGCTTCGAGGTTCATGCGGCCCATGTCGCGGCCCGGCACTTCGAGCCGCACGCGGGCTTCGTCGGCGCTGCCGTAGGTGGCGTCCGACAGCAGGAAGAACGACTCGCCCTTGAACGGCGTGTAGCCGCTGGCTGCGCGCGGTTCGGCCGCGGCGGCGCCGAGCAGGGTCAGCGCCAGGAGGCCGATCAGCCACAGCTTCAAGACCGACATCAGCTGAGGAACGACAGCCGGAAGACGCCGGCGAAATTGGGATTGTTGGACGCTGGTTGCCACCGCGTGTCCTTCCAGTTCATGAGTTGTTTAATGTCAACGGTTCGCAAACCGTTGTCGTCGGGAGTGACCGTGCCGGTGTGGTAGCCGATGCGCTCGCCCATCGCCACCATCAGATGCTGTTCGTCGCCCTGGTCGAAGAACAGCAGATCGCCGAGCTGCGCCTGGCTGATCTCGCGGGCGACGAAGCGGCTGTTGTGCTGCACCAGCGCGAGCGCGGTGACGAAGGCGCCGACGCCGCCGCCGGTCTGCACCCAGCGATTACGCAGCGCGGCCTGGGCGGCGTCGAGGTCGAGTTCGGGCGGCAGGCGGCGGTCGCTGGCGATGCCGTTGGCGCGCAGCCAGCGGGCGTCGTGCACGGCGAAGGCTTCGTTGACGGCGAAGCGCACCAGCCCCGCGCAGTCGCGGTGCTGCCAGCGCGGCGAAGGGCCGCGTTCCATCTGCACGCTGACGATGCGCAGCATCCAGGCCTGGAAGGCGCGGCTTTGGGCTTGCGACAGGCGGGCCTGGGCGGCGGCCGGCGCGCTCCTGAGCGCCAGCGCAGGGCCGGCGACAGTAGCAGCGGCGGCGGCGGCCAGCCAGCGCAGCCAGCGACGACGCCCGCTCATCGCTGGGCGGCCTGCCATTCGAGCGGCTGCCAGCTGGTGCCCGCCTGCGGCAGCTGCTTGAGCACCATGAGGTAAGGCGGATACTTGGCCAGCGCCTTCAGGCGCGGGATCAGGTGTTCGTCGGCGGCCGCGCGCAGCACCGCTTCGTCGTTGGCCGGCAGGGTGTCGACCGCCTCCTTGCGAATTAGCTCGGCCAGCGAGGCCGGCGCGATCAGGCCGATGGTGTGACCGGCGTCGGGCAGGCGATCGGCGGCGGCCGGCGCCTGCTTGCGCTTGACCGCCAATACCTTGTCGACCAGCGCGGCGTCGGCGGAAAACACCACCGTGTCGCCGGCCACCGCCAGCGCCGGCGCGAGCTCGCCCAGCGCGGTGCCGACTTCGCGGCTCCAGCGGGTGGCGCCGGCTTCGGCTTTCTTTTGCACTTCCTTGCCGCCGCCGACGGCCGCGCCGAACAGGCTGCCGTACAGGGCGTCGCCGTCGTCCGCGCCCGGCTTGCGCACGCGGGTGGCGACGAACACCGGCGTGTGCAGGCGCGAACTGCCGTACCAGCAGGCGGCGGCCGGACCGCTCAATTGCGCGGCCAGCGGCGCCAGCGGGGCGTCGGACTTGGTCAGGCGCCCGAGCAGCGGCTGCATCGCCGGCCAGTCCACCGGCACCGCGAAGCAGGCGCCCGGATCGTGCGGCAGCACCGGCCACAGGGCGCTGTTGTTGTAGCCGCCCTTGGGCAGCTTGGCGGCGTTGATCAGCACCTTCGATTGCCAGCTGCCGTTCCTGAAATCGAAGCGCAGCGCTTCGAGCGCGCCGAAAAACGGCTGGTAGCCGAAGGAGAGAAAGTCGGCCTTGACGGCGATGCTGTGGCCCTGCTGGGCGGCTTTGTCGAAGTGGAATTGCTGGTGAAAGATGTCCTGATGGGCGGCGTCGCCGGCGAGCAGGCTGCTGACGGTTTTTTCGGCCGTGCCATCGCGGTCGCCGCCCTTCTCGCCGCCGTACATCATGCCGGGATGGGACAGGATCACCAGGCGCTGGCCGTGCGCGGCGAACAGCAGCGTGCGCTGGTAGGCGTAGTCGAGCGCATACACGGGCACCTTGTCGCCGTCGACCTTCAGGCTGCCGGCGATGCGCATCTGGCTGTCCTTGAGGGCGACCTTGGCGGCTTCCTCGAACAGGCGCGTCAACTGGCTGCGCGAGACCGCGATCGCATAATGCTTGAGCGAGCCGTCGGCGTCGCGCCACAGCGCCACTTCGGCCGGCTGGTCGAGCACCATGCGCAGCAGCTGGTCGCCCCAGCCCAGCTGGTGTTCATATGCGATGCGGCGCAGGCTGCCCTTGAGGCCGAGGCGGTCTTCGGTCTGTTCGTAATAGAACAGGAATTCTTCGCGCAGCACATCGCGGGCGAGCGGCACGGTGAGCAGGTCGCGCGGCAAGGTCGACAGGCTAGGCGTGACCACCAGCGCGTCGGGCCTGGACAGGTCGAGCTCGAGGCTGTTGACGGGGCCCATCATGTTCCAGCCCCAGGCGCGGTAGCCGAGGAGCGCGACGCCGATCAGCGCGACACCGGCGGCTGATCTGGCGATCAATTTTTTGTTCATGGCGTCGACATTGTCATTTGCGAATCGTTAGCAATACTACCATCTCGGCATTGCACCGGCGAAATATTTTGCCGAGCTGGTCAGGCCGCTCTGGCGCCGCGAGGGGGCCTCTTCCCTGCGGCCGAATCGCGTCGGAGATCGCCCGTAGCCGGCGCCTATTGAGGGATTGTCAATTGACACAATTTCATGCTCCAATGTGCCGTTCGGTGAGCGGGGCGGCAGGCCCGGCCGGCAAAGATCACGCCCAGCCGCATGACGGCGGGCGCCGACCCATGGAATTCTGGAGAACATCATGCAATTATCGAAACGATTGGCGGCGGAAGCGCTGGGGACCTTCTGGCTGGTGCTTGGCGGCTGCGGCAGCGCCGTACTGGCTGCGAGCTTTCCCGGATTGGGCATCGGCTTTCACGGCGTCTCGCTGGCGTTCGGCCTGACCGTGCTGACGATGGCGTTTGCCATCGGCCACATCTCGGGCTGCCACCTGAACCCGGCAGTCACACTGGGGCTGACTTTCGCCGGCCGCTTTCCGGCGCGCGAAGTACGCGCTTACTGGTTCGCGCAATTGCTCGGCGCCTGCGTCGGCGCCGCCGTGCTATATGTGATCGCCAGCGGCAAGCCGGGCTTCGAGCTGGGCGGCTTCGCGGCGAACGGCTACGCCGAGCTCTCGCCCGGCAAGTATTCAGTCCTCTCGGCGCTGGTGTGCGAAGTGGTGATGACCTTCGTCTTCCTGATGGTGATCCTGGGGTCGACCGACCGGCGCGCGCCGGCCGGCTTCGCGCCGATCGCCATCGGCCTGGCGCTGACCTTGATCCACCTG
>JBDSTZ010000370.1:0-8397 GCA_039927975.1 Massilia sp.
ACCGGCCATTATAACGCGGCCGCCATCGCGCGACGCGGGCGCGGCTGCTTTCAGTCTCCCACAGCGGTAATGCCGTGACGAAATAAAGTTGATCTTGAACAAGGTCCAGCTCGACAGTGAGCTGTAACTTCCTCCTACACGCACGACTCTTGTCGCAGGAGATGGCATGAAGGCAGCTTACCGATTCACCGCATTGACGCTTGCGCTCGCCGCCCTCGGCGCCGCCGGCGTTGCGGTGACGGCCAACAACGTGGTGCTGCAACCGATGGTGCTGGCGGCCCTGCTCTGGCTGGTCCTGATCGGCTGGGGCTTCCACCGCTTGCTGCAACGCTACCTGGGCTTCCAGGACCGGCTCGACGCGCTCCACGCCGAGTTGCGCCAGGAACGCGGCGCGCGCCTGATGTCCGATCGCGCGCTCGACGACGCCCACAGCGCGCTGTCGAAACTCATCGACGGCCAGGATCAGGTGCGCGACACCGAACGCCAGCGGATCGCGCGCGACATCCATGACGACCTCGGCCAGAACTTGCTGGCCCTGAAAATCGAACTGGGGCTCCTGCAAGCCGATCCCGGCCAAAACAACCTGGCCACCACCCGGATGGTCGGCCGCATGTCCGGCAACCTGGACCTGACCATCAAATCCCTGCGCGCGATCATCAACGATCTGCGCCCCCTGGCGCTCGAAGACGGTTTACAGACCGCGATCGAGAGCCACCTCCATGAATTCACCCGGATTAACAACATCCGCCACCACCTCGAAGCCGATCCGCACGCCTTCCGCGCCGTGCCCGACAGGGGCATCGACGCCACCCTGTACCGGATCTTGCAGGAATCATTGTCAAACGTGGTCAGGCACGCGCAGGCGACCGAGGTCAAGATCGCCCTCACCTGCAACGCCGACCAGCTGATGCTCAAGGTGCAGGACAACGGCGTCGGCATGGCCGCGCCGCCGTCCGGCAACGGATGCGGCCTGGTCAGCATGGAGGACCGTGTCACCGCGCTCGGCGGCAAACTGAGCATTGACAGCCAGCCGGGCGCGGGCACCCTGATTTGCCTATCCATCCCGCTGAGCCCTTCGTCAAGCGCAGCGTGAGGCGCGCACTTTTGTTCTATATCAAAGGTTGAAAACTTTGCCGTAGCAGAATCAGAACTTGTCGGCAGTCAATTATTTGCCACCTAGACAGTCTAAGGACCGGAAATGACGAGCATAACAACAATTCAGCGGTTAGCAGCGTTCGAGTCAGGCGACCATGACAAGGGTTTCGCCATGAAGCTGATGGAGATGTTGGCGATACCTGCCTTTGTGCTCGATACCGAGTGCCGCGTCATGATCTGGAACCATGCCTGCGAGCGCCTGACCGGCGTGCCGGCCAGCGAAGTGATCGGCACCTCGGAACACTGGCGCAGTTTCCACGACGCCCCGCGTCCGACCCTCGCCGACCTGGTGATCCAGGGCCGCGTCGACGAAATTCACCAGCTGTATCCGCGCCAGGTGAAAGAGGCCACGCTGTCGAACAAGTTGTGCGCCGAAAGCTGGTGCGACATGCCGCGCGGCGGCCGGCGCAGATACCTCGCCGCCGATGCCAGCCCCATCCTCGGCGAAGACGGTGAACTGGTCGCCGTGGTGCAAACCCTGCGCGACCTGACGGACGAAAAACTCGCCCAACTCGCCCTCGAACAGCTCGCCACGCGCGATGGCCTGACCGGACTGGCAAACCGCCGCTGCTTCGACGACACCCTGCACGCCGAATGGTCGCGCGCCATGCGCCAGAAGCAACCGCTGTCGCTGCTGATGGTCGACGTCGACAACTTCAAGGCCTACAACGACGCCTACGGCCATGTCGGCGGCGACGATTGTCTCAAGCGCATCGCCAGCGCGGTGTCGAGCGAAATGCGGGCCAACGATCTGGTGGCGCGCTACGGCGGCGAGGAATTTGCCGTGATCTTGCCGAACCAGTCGCTCAAGGGCGCCGCGATCGTGGCCGAGCGGATCCGCTGCCGCGTTGAACAGCTGAAAGTACCAAGCGGCATCGCCACCAGCCAGAATGTCACCGTCAGCATCGGCGCGGCGACCGCCCTGCCTTCTTACGACACCGACGCCGGACAATTGGTGTCGACCGCCGATGCCGCCCTGTATCGCGCCAAACACATGGGCCGCAACCGTATCAGCCTGCCGGCCACCGAAACCGCCTGAGCATCAGCTAGCCGGCCACCCGCGCCGGTTGAACATCAAGCCGCTGCCATCGCGACTTCCCAGGCATCGACCGCCGTCCACCGCGACGGCGTTTTGACTTCCGTTCGCGAATGCCGATGCATCGGTCTGCCGCGGACTGGAGTCGCCTTGGCGGCAATCGTCAACGTCAATACAGCGCCCCGCCTGCAACATCAATACGCGCCCGCCACCGGCTTGATTGCTTCGCGTGCCCCGCCGCCTCCTGCCCGCCCATCCGTCGCTGCCGCCCTGATCCGTCGCTCCCCGCCGGTGATGTTCTGGCGCGCGGCATGCACCAGTCCATTTCGCGTACCATCCGAAAAAAAGCGGAAGGGCCTGCGCTGCTGGAGCGCCTTGTGCTCGGCGCTCACGGGAGAACTATGAAAATGGAGCAAGCAGTGGGCCTTGGCCCAGCGGTGATCAGCGATCCGCCCGCAGCCGCCAAAGCTGCCGGTCTACGCTACGTGAATGACGGCATGGCGGGCATCCACCGCCACCCTGGAACGGACGGCTTTTCCTACCTTGACGGCCATGGCGAACCGATGACCGACGAGGCTACCCTGGCGCGCATCAAGGCGCTCGCGATTCCGCCGGCCTGGACCGAAGTGTGGATCTGTCCGCGCGAAAATGGTCATCTGCAAGCGACCGGGCGCGACGCCAAGGGCCGCAAACAATATCGCTACCACGCCCGCTGGCGCTCGCTGCGCGACGAGGTCAAGTACGAACGCATGCTCAGTTTCGGCAAGGCGTTGCCGGCGATCCGGCGCCAGGTCGACGCCGCCCTCAAGCTGCCGGGACTGCCCCGCGAAAAGGTGCTGGCCACCATCGTCTACCTGCTCGAACTGACAATGATGCGTATCGGGAACGAGGAATACGCGCGCCAAAACAAATCATTCGGGCTGACCACGCTGCGTTCGCGCCATGTGCATGTCGACGGCAAGGAAGTGCAATTCAAGTTTCGCGGCAAGAGCGGGGTCTACCACGCCATCACAGTCGAGGACAAACGGCTCGCACGCATCATCCAGCGCGCGCGCGACCTGCCCGGACAGGAACTCTTTCAATATGTCGATGCCGACGGCACCCTGCACAGCATCGATTCTGCCGACGTCAACGACTACCTGCGCACAATCACCGGCGAAGACTATACGGCAAAGGATTTCCGCACCTGGTCCGGCACCGTGCTCGCCGCCCTCGCGCTGCGCGAATTCGAACAGTTCGACTCCGCCGCCCAAGCCAAGAAAAACATCGTGCGTGCCATCGAGACCGTGGCCGAAAAATTGGGCAATACGCCTTCTATCTGCCGCAAGTGCTATGTTCACCCTGCGGTGATCGATGCCTACATGGACGGCGCGATCCTCGAAGGCTTGCGCGCGCGCGCCGAACAGGAAATGTCGGACGAGTTGCATGAACTGCCGCCCGAAGAAGCCGCCGTGCTGGCCTTGCTGCAGCACCGTCTACAGGCTGAAACGGTCAGCGCCACAACGCCGACGGTCAAGCGCAAGCGTGGCGCAAAAGCGGAACATGCCTGAAGCGATGTAACAGATCGCGGCTTGGAGCACGCCCACACGTGTACCCGCATGCACGCATCGCGCGATACGGGTCCTCCCCTCCGCGCGATGCGCCCAGCGTCCCCGCCAGCGATTACGACGTCACCCGTTCCCAGCCGTGCCGTATGGCGGCCTTGAACTTGTCCCAGGCCGAGCCCGGATTGCGCGTCTCCCAATCAGTCCGAATATTCGACTCGACATCGTTCCATTGACGCCCGCGATACGGATCGGTTACAGCGATGCTCGATCCGTAGCTATACGCGGGCGCGAATTCATCATAGCTGCCGCCTTGCGAAGCGAAATTGCTGTTCCAGTGGCTCCGGTAATAGCTGTCGTCGCTAACGTTGCCAGTGGCATCCATGCCCACGCCCGAGCTCACATCCGAGCCCACGCCGGCGCCGGCACTAAGCTGCTCGATCTCCACCTCCGTATGCCGCACAGTGTCGCTGATCTGCTCCTGATGCTCGGAGACCTGCTTGCCGACAACGACCTCCTCGACCACCCGCGCCGACTTTTGCACCACGGCTTCCTCGGCGGTCTCGCGCAATTCGATCGACTTTTCCTCGAACGCCGCCAGGTCGGCTCCGCTGATTGGCTGGTCCACCGGCCGGCGCTCGACGTTGACATGTTCCTCGCGCAGATTCACGGTCTCGTTGACCGGCGTTTCCACTATCCGCTGGAAGATCCGCACGCCGCCGCGTTGCACCTCGCGCTTGCCAACCCGTAGTTCTTCCTGGATCACCGGAATCGCCGCGTTGTCGCCAGTGCTGGTGGCGCGCTGCTGCGAGCCTTGCTGAGCGGCACCCTGCACGCCGCCCTGGCTCAATTGGGTGCCTTGAAGATTGCTGCTGCTCTGCTGCGACATCGACGCCGATTGCTGTTGCGTGCCGGCGCCCATGCGCATCGCGTCGGTCGAGGCGCCGCCCCATGCCGCCGCCTTCTCGTCGATATCGACCGGACCGTGACGCTCGACGATATCGGCGGCGCGCTCGACTTCGGGTTCATTCGCCGCCGTCAGCGTAAGCACGTAATGGCCGTGGGTGACGGCGGTTGAATATTTCAGCGCATGCTCGCTGCTGTCAGTGCCAAACATATTGCTGAAAAAATTCTTGATGCTGCCGGTGAACGAATCGTCGGTGTTGGTCAGGCTGCTGTCGGTGCTCGCCGCGGTCGTGCTGCTGGCCCCGGTGGGATCGCCTTCGCTCAACCTGACTTCCTGGCGTGAAAACCCCGAGGTCAGCAGTTCATCCAATGCCGCCTGCGCATCGCCCCGATTATCGAAAACTGCAATGAGTGTGTGTTGCATGATGGTTCCTCCAAAGTATGTAGAATCACTTTCCGTGTCGGTCCGACGCATCGTCAAATCGTTCGATCTCGACCTCTTCGGACTTCAAAAGAACGGTTTCGGAATGGCGTTCTTCACGCTCGGTTGTGGTGATGTGGATCTCTTCCTTGATCCGCAATCGCCGCTCGACAACCAGCACTTCTTCCAGCACGGGAATGATCAGGGTGTCGCCTTCCTGGCGCGACGCCGGCGCATCGTCGAGGGCGACGATCTTGTCGACCACCACATGCCGCACATCGATCACGTCGGCATGCAGGATTTCATCGACCTGCTGCGGGCGTTCCGTCACGTGTTTATGGATCCGCACGCCGCGTCCGGCGTCGACCTGCCGCGTATCGACGCGCAGCTCTTCCTGATGAACGGGTATGACCACGGAGCCCGTACCTGCGGGCGGTATCGATTCTGCAGCCATGCGCGTGTGCTCCTGAAGATGAAGATATATCGGCAATTGAGAGTACCTTAAACCGTCGACACCATGCGCACCATTGACTTTGCTCAAGTTTGATTTAGAGGCGAAGTCGATGCTGGTCAAGACGGACAGATGTCACGTGGAGATGAACGATGGAACTACAACAGAGTGCGACTGCTGTCGGGCATGCGGCGCATCGACGTGCCGCTCCGCGCGGCGATGAAACCCGGCCGCCGCAAGACGCCGACCGCCTGCTTCACGCGCTGATGGCGCAGGCCACGCAAGGCATCTCGCCGATCAGCCTGGCGTTGGCGTTTGCCGACTGGGGCATGCACCTCGCGCTGTCGCCGGCCAAGTGGCAATATTTGGCGGAGAAGGCCTGGAAAAAAGACATGCGCTGGATGAACTACGCAACCCGCGTCACCTTGGGCATGCCGGTCGAGGACTGCATCACGCCGCTGCCTCAAGACCGTCGTTTCCGCACCGCTGAATGGTCGCGCTGGCCCTACAACCTGTTGCAGCAGGGCTTCCTGCTCAACCAGCAGTGGTGGCACAACGCCACCACCGGCATCGACGGCGTCACCCGCCATCACGAGCAAGTGGTGTCCTTCGCCGTGCGTCAACTGCTCGACATGGTCTCGCCGGTTAATTTCATCGCCACCAATCCGGAAGTGACCAGCACCAGCGTGCGTGAGGCCGGCGCCAACTACGTGCGCGGGGCACTCAACCTTACCGAAGATTTGCAGCGCATTGCCAGCGCCCAGCCGCATCCGGACAGCGAGGCCTTTCGACCCGGCGTCGAGGTCGCCCTCACACCCGGCAAGGTGGTGTTCCGCAACCACTTGATCGAGCTGATCCAATACTCGCCCACCACCGCCACGGTGCACGCCGAACCCCTGCTCATCGTGCCGGCGTGGATAATGAAGTACTACATCCTCGACCTGTCGCCGCACAACTCGCTGGTGCGCCACCTGCTGCGCGAAGGCCACACCGTCTTCATGATCTCCTGGCACAACCCGAGCGCCGCCGACCGCGAGATGGGCATGGACGACTACGTGCGCGACGGCGTGCTCGCTGCAATCGATACCGTGCGCAAGATCGTCCCCGACCAAAAAATCAACGCGACCGGATACTGTCTCGGCGGCACCCTGCTGGCAATCGCGGCGGCCTGGCTGGCCTGCGAAGCGCGCGAACACCTCAACTCCATGACGCTGCTGGCCGCGCAGATCGATTTCTCCGAAGCGGGCGAGCTGATGCTGTTCATCGACGAGGGCCAGATCGCCTGGCTCGAAGACTTGATGTGGCAGCAGGGCTACCTCGACAATCGCCCGATGGCGGGCGCCTTCAAGCTCTTGCGTTCACACGACCTGGTCTGGTCCACCGCGGTCAACCAGTACTTGCTGGGCCGGCGCGCGCCGCCCACCGACCTCATGGCCTGGAACGCCGACACCACCCGCATGCCCTACCGCATGCACAGCGATTACCTGCGCAAGCTGTTTCTGCACAACGACCTGTTTTCGGGCCGCTACCGGGTCAACGGCCGGCCGATCGCGGTGAGCGACCTGTCGCTGCCGGTGTTCGCCGTCGCTACGATCACCGACCACGTCTCGCCGTGGCGCTCGGTGCACAAGATCCACCTGGTCCCAGGCTGCGACGTGCGCTTCGTCCTTACCAGCGGCGGCCACAACGCGGGCATCGTCAGCGAACCGGGCCATCGCGGACGCCACTATTTCGTGGCCGAGCGCGATAAGGGAGATTGCTATCTCGACCCCGACCGCTGGCTCGACAGCGCTGAGGAGCACGAGGGATCATGGTGGCCCGAGTGGTCCGCCTGGCTCGATCGCAGCAGCGGCGGCGCGCGGGTGGCGGCGCGCACCGTCGGCCCGGGTCTGGGCCAGGCCCCGGGTCAGTACGTGCTGGAGAAATAGATGGCACGTTGAAGTTCCACCGCGTTAGATCGGCGCCACTCGGTCCTATTGCGCCGTCGCGCCAGGCTGGGCGCCGTGGTTCCATTAACCCTTCGGCAGGGCTGGCACAGTGGTCCCAAGTGCCGTCGCGCAAAGCTGGCACAGTGGTCCCAAGTGGCGTCGCGCAAAGCTGGCAAAGTGGACCCGTTGTGCCAGCGGCAGGCTCGCGCAGCTTGCCCCGTGTGGCCGGCAGGCTCGCGCAGCTGGGCCCGTGTGGCCGGCAGCCCGATCCTAGCGTCGTTTGAGGATCGACCCGAGCACGCCGCGAATGATCTCGCGGCCGACTTGCGAACCGATGCTGCGCGCGGCCGACTTCATCATCGCTTCGACCGGCGACTCGCGCTTGTTGGTGCCACCGAAGATCGAACCGAGCATACCGCCGAGTCCACCGCCGTCGCTATCGCCGGTCTGCGGCACTGACGCAGGCGCGGACCGTGAGCCCGAACCACCGCTCGGCGCGGGCACCGGAGTTGGCGCCGGCGCCGCCCCCGCGTCCACCCTGCGTTGAATCATTTCGTAGGCCGACTCGCGGTCCACCGTCTTTTCATAAATGCCCGCCACCACCGACGAGGCGATCGCCGCCTTGCGCGCTGCCGCGTCAATCGGCCCGATCTGCGACGCCGGCGGCAGGATGAAGGCGCGTTCGACCATATTCGGCCGACCTTTTTCATCGAGGAAGGAAACCAGCGCTTCGCCGACGCCCAGCTCGGTGATCACTTGGGCCGTGTCGAGTGCCGGATTCGGCCGGAACGTCTCAGCCGCCGCCTTGACCGCTTTCTGATCGCGCGGCGTATAGGCGCGCAAGGCGTGCTGCACCCGGTTGCCCAGTTGCCCCAGCACCGTGTCCGGAATGTCGAGTGGATTCTGGGTGATGAAGAAAACGCCCACGCCCTTGGAACGGATCAGGCGCACGACCT
>JBDSTZ010000371.1:0-3663 GCA_039927975.1 Massilia sp.
GCAGGCGCCGCCGCGCTTGGCACCTCGGCCAGCGCGCTCGGTGCCGCAGCAGCGGCTGCGCCGGCGGCCGCACCTGCCCACACAGCCGACAGCCAGGCCGCCACCTATCTGTTTTTTCGCGCCGACGAAGCGCGCTTCATCGAAGCTGCCACCGAGCGCCTGATTCCACCCGACGCCAACGGGCCCGGCGCGCTGCAGGCTGGCGTGCCGAACTATATCGACCGGCAACTGGCCGGCGCATGGGGCGCCGGCGAGCGCCTGTACCGCAGCGGGCCATGGCATCCCGGCTTGCCCGGCCAGGGCTACCAGCTGCCCTTCACGCCCGCCGAACTGTTTCGCAACGCCGTGCGCGGCGTCGCGGAAGACCTCAAAACGCGCCACAACACCACCTTCGACAAACTGTCCGGCGACGCCCAGGACAGCTACCTGCAATCCTTGCAGACCGGCCAGCAAAGCCTCAACGGCGTGCCCGCGCACACCTTCTTCGAATCACTGCTGGGCCTGTCGATCGAAGGCTACTTCAGCGACCCCATTTATGGCGGCAACAAGGACATGGCGGCGTGGCGCATGATCGGCTTTCCCGGCGCCTATGCCAGTTTCTACGACCTGGTCGACCAGCACGGTATCGCGTTCACCCGCCCGCCAATCAGCATCGGCGAAACCGCCCGCGGGGTGATACACCTGCACCCGGTCAAGGAGCCGACCGCTTCCGGCGCCAGACAAGGGGGCAAATAATGGCAACCCGTTTAACCGAAGTGGACGCCGTGCTGATCGGCGTCGGCCTGGTCGGCACCATGCTGGGCCGCGAATTGACCAAGGCCGGCCTGAAGGTGGTCGGCCTCGAGCGCGGCAACCCGCAATTTACCGTGCCCGACTTCCAGGGCCCGCACATGCACGATGAACTGCGCTACTCGGTGCGCAAGGGCTTCATGCAGGACAACACAAAGGAAGCCGTCACCTTCCGCAACACCGTCGACCAGGTGGCCTTGCCGATCCGGCGTTGGGAAAGCTTCTTGCCCGGTACCGGCCTGGGCGGCGCGGCGGTCCACTGGAACGGCCAGACCTACCGCTTCCAGGACGCCGATTTTCGCCTGCGTAGCCGCACGATCGAGCGCTACGGCAAAAATTTCAGCGACCCCGACCTGACCATCCAGGACTGGGGTGTGACCGCCGCCGACCTTGAACCGCACTACGACAGGTTTGAATACCTGCTGGGCACCAGTGGCCTGGCCGGCAATCTGAAGGGCCAAAAAAACGCCGGCGGCAATCCCTTCGAGGACGCCCGCTCGCGCGCCTATCCGACCCCGCCCATGAAGGAACCCTACGGTTCAGCCATGTTCCGCAAGGCCGCGAGCAGCCTCGGCTACCACCCATTTCCGCAGCCATCGTCCAACCTGAGCCAGCCATACACCAACCCGGAAGGCATGTCGCTCAACACCTGCATGTTCTGCGGCTACTGCGAACGTTACGCCTGCGAGCACTATGCCAAATCGTCGCCGCAGACCATCTTGCTGCCGGTGCTGCTAAAGGATAAGAACTTCACCTTGCGCACCAACGCCCAGGTGCTGCGCATTAACCTGAGCAAGGATAAAAAGCACGCCACCGGCGTCACTTATATCGACGCCGCCGGCCGCGAATTCGAGCAACCGGCCAAGCTGGTGGTGTTAGGCTCTTTCGCCCTCAACAATGTACGGATGCTGCTCTTGTCGGGCATCGGCACGCCCTATGATCCGAAGACCGGCCAGGGCACGGTCGGTCGCAATTACGCTTACCAAACCATGCGCGGTGCAGGTGTTCTTCAAGCAGGACATCAACATCAATCCCTTCATGCGCTCGGGTGCAAACGGCACGGTCATTGCCGATTTCGTGTCCGACAACTTCGATCACGGCCCGCACAATTTTATTGGCGGCGCCTATTTCGGCGAGGTGATGACCAACGGCCGCCCGATCGAGTTCCACCCGACCCCGCCCGGCACGCCGAGCTGGGGGCCTGCATGGAAGGCCGCCGTGGTGCGCCACTACAACCACACCTCGGTGCTGAACGTGCATGGCAGCTCGGTCTCGAACCGCCACAACTACCTCGACCTCGACCCGACTTACAAAGACGCCTGGGGCTTCCCGCTGCTACGCATGACCTTCGATTTCCCGCCCAACGACTTGCGCATGTCCGCGTACGTCACGGCAAGGGCGGTCGAAGTCGGCAAGGCAATGGGGGGCGAGATTGTCACCGGCGCCGGGCGCAAGGGACCGTACACGATTACCCAGTACCAGACCACGCACAACACCGGCGGCACGGTCATGGGACTCGACCGCAATACCAGCGTGGTCAACAAATACCTGCAGAGCTGGGACGTGCCAAACCTGTTCGTCATCGGCGCGTCGAACTTTCCGCAGAACGCCAGCTACAACCCGACCGATACCGTCGGAGCGCTGGCCTATTTCTCGGCGGCGGCCATCGTCACCCAGTATCTGAAGCAACCCGGTCCCTTGGTGCAAGCATGAAGACGCAGTCAACCCTCCTGCTTGCGCTTGCCGTCTTGCTCGCCGCACCCGTCGAGGCGCAGACGACTGCCGGCGCCCACACGCCGGTGCCGCCGCCGGCGCCACCAGCCGCCGCCGCCGCAGCGCTAGGCAATGCGCAGACTGGCCAGCAGCTGGCCACGGCCGGCACGCCCAACGGCGTCACCGCCTGCGTCGGTTGCCACGGCGCCCAAGGCGAAGGCAACGCTGCCGGCGGCTTCCCAAGAATTGGCGGGCAATCGGCCTACTACCTCGCCAAGCAACTCGGCGCCTACGCCGACGGCAGCCGCGTCAACCCGATCATGCAACCGATCGCCAAGGCGATTAACCTGCAGCAAATGCGTGGCGTTGCCGCGTACTACGCTTCCCTGGGCGGCGGTGCCGGTTCCGCCAAGGCGGCGTCCGACGGGCCAGCTAAAGCGGCGTCCGGAGGGTCCGCCCCATCTGGCGGCGCTGGCGCATCGGCCAAGGCCGGGGCGGCACCGAAAGGCAAAGCGGGGTCAAGTCAGGGACGGGCTGAGCAATTGTCGAGCGTCGGTGACGAATCGAAGCAGGTGCAGGCCTGCGCCAACTGCCACGGCCCCGGAGGAATGGGCCAGCCGCCGGTCTATCCTTCCCTGGCCGGCCAGCATGCCAATTATCTGACCGCCACGATGACGGCGTGGCGCGACGGCACACGCAAGACCGACGGGAGCGGACAAATGCCGCATATCGCCAAGCAGCTCGGCGACGCCGACGTGGCCGCGCTGTCCGCGTATTTCAGCGCGCAGCCGGTGCCCGAACCGGCCGGCAAGATGGTCAACATCGCCGCCGGCTCGGTGCAAAGACCGGCGGTCGCGGCGCAAAGCGGGGCCGGGCCGAAGGCGGCGCCGACCGGCGCCAGCGGCACGGGCACCGAACAGGGATCGCCACTGACGGGCGGCGGCCAAGGCCCGGGCGGCGGTGGCGGGACCAAGGACACTAATCCGGCCGCACCAGGAAGCGGCGGCGCGAACCAGCAGGGCAAGCCGCCAGTGCCGCCGGCACCGCCCGTTCGCAAGTAATTATTGGGCTGAGCGTAGGGCTGAGCGTAGGGCTGAGCGTAGGGCTAAGTGTTTGACTGGGTTTCGGAACGGGTGTTCGGCTGGTTCGGCTGGTTCGGCT
>JBDSTZ010000372.1:0-6511 GCA_039927975.1 Massilia sp.
GTTAAAGCGGGTCCAGGTACTACCCGCGTTGTCGGACTCCCACACGCCCCACTGGCCATTGATCACGCCCGCCACGTAGACGGCGGCGGAGTACGAGGCCCCAGCGGCCGCCTTGCCCAGCGCCACCTTGCTGGCGCCCTGCGCGTCGGGCCACTGGTTGGGTTGCTGGTTGCCCCAGTTCGACGCGAAGTTGTTCAGCTTGGTCCAAGTGGCGCCCGAGTCGACCGAGTGGTACACGGTGTTGCCGTCGGCCAGCCAGAGGTCGCCCTCGACGTTCGGATTGACGGCCAGCGAGGTGACGTGCCACGGATTGGCACGCAGCCCCGCCGCCACCGAGCCCTGGCTCAGCGTGAAGGTATGGCCGCCATCGGTCGAGACATACACCTTGCCTGCCTCTCCCGACCACCATACGCCGCCCGAATCGTAGGCATACACCTTGTTGGGATTCTTGCGGTCCGCCGCCAGCCGGTAGGCGCGCGTCCAGCCGCCGAACACCGTCAGCGCGGGCAGATTCGTCGCCGTCCAGCTGGCGCCATTGTCGCTGGTGTAGGACGGCACCGAATTGGACGGCGCCCAGATCGCCTTGTTGCGCGCGGTGACAACGATGTTGGACGCTTCGGCCGGATTGGCCGCCGCGCCGGCCGGCAGGGTGGCGAAGTTGGCCCAGGTGGCGCCGCCATCGCCCGACCAGGAGCCGAAGCCGGCGCCACCGGACCAACTCGCGGCGCCGACAGCGGCAATGTACTGCGGATCGGCCCAGCTCATGTCGGCCGAATTGCCATTGCTCCAGTTGGTGGTCGGGCCTTTGGTCGGCATCGCCGCGAGGTCGGTCTGGACCCAGGTGCCGATGTCGCCGCCGCTGTTAATGAGCTTGTACGTCGCGCCGGCTGGCGGAGTGGTGACGGCCAGGGTGGCGGTCTCCTCGATGCCGTTCACCTTCAAGGTCCAGCTCGGCGTCGCCGACGACGCATTCATCGTCTCCCAGATGCCGGCGCCGTCAAGATGCATGATGCGGTCGCGGTTGTTCGGATCGATCTCGATGTCGTCATTCCAGCCCCAGTAGCCGGAGGTGGTCTGCGTGTGCGGCATCTGCGACTCGATCTCGCGCCAGGTGGCGCCGGCGTTATCGGATAACTGGGTGATCTTCTGGCCGGCGAAATCGCCCCAGGTATTGGTCACGGCCAGCGCAATGCGGGTGCTCGCGCCGGAGCCGAACACGGACACGCCGCCGTAGCCGCCGGTGGTGGTGCTGCTCAGCAGGGTCCAGACGCCATTCACACCGCTGTACTTGTAGAGGTAGCCGGGACCGTCGCCGCCCGGGCCTGCGTTCTTGTTGAATACCACGTAGTAATTGCCGTCGGCGGCGCGCGCGTAGTGCGGAATGTAATACCCGGCGACCGCGGCCGGCACTGCCACCGGCGTCCATGAAACGCCGCCGTTGCTGGACCGGTAGAAGATCGAGGTCAGCCCTGCCGCGTTGGCGTAATCGGGGGCGATCGCGGCCCACATGCCCGAGGTCGCCTGGCCGCCACCCACGTTCCCGTTGTCGAAGGTGATCTGCTCGACGCCGACCGAGACCGAGCTCGCCGTATAGGAAGACAAGCCCGTGACCTGCGCCCAGGTGTGGCCCGAGTCCGCGCTCTTCCACAGGCCCGCATTGCGCGAGCCGTAGAACAGCGTCGACGGATTGGTCGGATCGACTTGCAGGCGCTCGCCGACGGCCCGGCCGATATGGTTGCCGTGCACGAGGAATGGCAAGGCGACCCAGGTCCAGCTGGCGCCCCGGTCGCTGGACGTGTACAGCCGGCCGTTGCCGCCATCGCCTGCGGCCATGTAGACGAGCTGGTCGTTGGTGGGGTCCAAGGCAATGCTTTCAATGCCGTGGAAGCCGGCCTCGGCGTCGCTGAAACCCAGGCCGTCGGTGATCGGCACCCATTGCGACGTGGTCTGGTTCCAGCGGTAGGCGCCGCCGACGTCGGTTCGGGCGTACAAGAGGTTCGGCGAAGTAGGATGAAAGATCAGGCCGCTGACATAGCCGCCGCCGCCCCACTTGACGCTGGTCCAGGAGGCCGCCGCGACGCCGGTCGCCGCGCCGCCCGTCGAAGTGCCGCCCGTCGAGGTGCCGCCCGTCGAGTCGCCGCCCGTCGAGGTGCCGCCGCTTGAAGTGCCGCCGCTTGAGGTGCCGCCGCTTTGGGTGCCTCCGCTTTGGGTGCCTCCGCTTTGGGTGCCGCCGCCTGAGGTGCTGCCGCTAGACGCGCCGCCGCCGCCACAGCCGGTCAACAAAGCAGCCAGCAGGGCCGGGATAATGAAGATGTTCTGGAAATTCATAATGCACTCATTAAAAAAATGATGTTGTCTGGCGCTTGCCGGCAATTGGAACAGCGCCTGGCATTCGCCCAACCGATGTGGCGGACATCGCCCGGCGCGTTGCAGCGAAAGAAGCGCGTGGCGCCAAAGCGCACTTCCTGTCGCCCGGGTGCTCGATTGCACCGAGTCCCCTTCTGGATGACAAAGGACCGCCGCGGCATCCTGGCGACGCCGCGGCGGTCACTTACCTACACTGCTGCATGTTGTCGATCAGTTGGAATACAGCAGGCCGCGGCCCGTGCCGTTGACGTAGATCCGGCCGTAGGTGTTCCAGTCGGCCGCCATGGCGCCGATGCCGCCGAACTGGTGGGCATTGTCATTAAAGCGGGTCCAGGTGCCGCCCGCATTGTCGGACTCCCACACGCCCCATTGCCCGTTGATCGCGCCCACCACGTAGATGGCGGCGGAGTACGACGCGCCAGCGGCCGCCTTGCCCAACGCCACCAGGCTGGCGCCCTGTGTGTCGGGCCACTGGTTGGGTTGCTGGTTGCCCCAAATCGAGGCGAAGTTGTTCAGCTTGGTCCAGGTGGCGCCCGAGTCGACCGAGTGGTACACGGTGTTGCCGTCGGCCAGCCAGAGGTCGCCCTCGACGTTCGGATTGACGGCCAGCGAGGTGACCTGCCACGGATTGGCGCGCAACCCGGCCGACACCGAGCCCTGGCTCAGCGTGAAGGTATGGCCGCCGTCGGTCGAGACATACACCTTGCCTGGCGTTCCCCACCATGCGCCGCCCGAATCGTAGGCATACACTTTGTTGGGATTCTTGCGGTCCGCCGCCAGCCGGTAGGCGCGCGACCAGCCGTTGATCACCGTCAGCGCGGGCAGATTCGTCGCCGTCCAGCTGGCGCCGTTGTCGGTAGTGTAGGACGGCACCGCGTTCGACGGCGCCCAGATCGCCTTGTTGCGCGCGGTGACGACGATGTTGGACGCTTCGCGCCCGTCGGCCGCGGCGCCGGCCGGCAAGGTGGCGAAGTTCGCCCAAGTGGCGCCGCCGTCGCCCGACCAGGATCCGAAGCCGGCGCCGCCGGAAAAGTTCGCGGCGCCGACGGCGGCGATGTATTGCGGATCGGACCAGCTCATGTCGGCCGAATTGCCATTGGTCCAGTCGCTGCTGGGGCCCTTGGTCGGCGTCGTCGCGAGGTCGGTCTGGACCCACGTGCCGATGTCGCCCGCGCTGTTGATGAGCTTGTACGTCGCGCCGGCGGGCGGGGTGGTGACGGCCAGGGTGGCGGTCTCCTCGATGCCGCCCACCTTGACGGTCCAGCTCGGTGTCGCCGACGAGGCGTTCATCGTCTCCCAGATGCCGGGACCGTCAAGGTGCATGATGTGGTCGCGGTTGTTCGGATCGATCTCGACGTCATCGTTCCAGCCCCAGTACGCGGAGTTGTTCGGCGTGTGGGTCATCTGCGACTCGATTTCGCGCCAGCTGGCGCCAGCATTATCCGACAATTGGGTGATCTTTTGGCCGGCGAAATCGCCCCAGGTATTGCACACAGCCAGCGCGATGCGGGTGGTCGCGCCGGAGCCGAACACGGACACGCCGCCGTAGCCGCCGGCGGTGGTGCTGCTCAGCAGGGTCCAGACGCCGCCGTTCACGCCGCTGTACTTGTAGAGGTAGCCGGGACCGTCGCCGCCCGGGCCCGCGTTCTTGTTGAACACCACGTAGTACGTGCCGTCGGCGCCGCGCGCGTAGTGCGGAATGTAATACCCGGCGACCGCGGCCGGCACCGCCACCGGCGTCCAGGAAAAGCCGCCGTTGCTGGACCGGTAGAAGATCGAGGTCAGGCCCGCCGCGTTGGCGTAATCGGGCGCGACCGCGACCCACATGTTCCAGGTCGTCTGGCCGCCGCCCACGTTGCCATTGTCGAAGATGATCTGCTCGACGCCGACCGAGACCGAGCTCGTCGTGTAGGAAGACAAGCCCGTCACTTGTGCCCAGCTTTGACCCGAGTTCGTGCTCTTCCACAGGCCCGCATTGCGCGAACCGTAGAACATCGTCGACGGATTGGTCGGATCGAGCCTCAGGCGCTCGCCAATCGCGCGGCCGTTATGGTTGCCGTGCACGACGAATGGCAGGGCGACCCAGGTCCAGCTGGCGCCCCGGTTGCTGGAAGTGTACAGCCGGCCGTTGCCGCCACCGCCCGCGACCATGTAGACGAGCTGGTCGTTCGTGGGATCGAGGCCAATGCTTTCAATGTCGTGGAAGCCGGACTCGGCGGCGCCGAAGCCCAGGCCGTCGGTGATGGGCACCCACTTCGACGCGGTCTGGTCCCAGCGGTAGGCGCCGCCAATGTCGGTCCGGGCGTACAGGACGTTCGGCGAGGTCGGATGATAGATCAGGCCGCTGACATAGCCGCCACCGCCCCACTTGACGCTGGTCCAACTCGATGCCTGGGCCGCCAGCGCGACGCCGGTGGTAGCCAGGGTGACCGTGCCGGGCTTGCTGTCGGGCGCGCCGCCGCACGCTGCCAGGCACGCTGCGGCGCCGAGGGTAAGCAGGGCAATTCTGTTGCTTAATGCTCGCATATTGTTTCCTCCAGAAAAAAGTGTATAATTAGAATTATTCTGACAATGCGCCTTGCGGTCGTCGTCGGCGAAGTCCAGTGAACCCGCCACGTGTGCATCTGTGTGCCCGGCCATTATTGGCGCACGCTCGGACTATTTTCAATTGGCATTCTCACCAACCCGCTCAAGCATTTTTCAGCACGTTTACGCGGCGCCCGTTCCCTCTTCGCAACTGCCAAATCCAAGCGGCATTGTTGCGCGCGCGCCCTGCTCAGCGCCGGCCTGCGCCCCCAAACAAAGCAAAAGTACCTGACGACCAACTGGAATGAATTCAGCGGACTGCTGAAGGTGCGCGGATGCGCTGCCCGTCTGGCTGGACAAGGACATGTGCCGGCACGGCTGTGCCGATCGCGGGACAAAATGAGAAGTCACCCCGTCCGTATTCGAGGCTCGCATGGCACGACGCGGCATACGGCCCCGGTAGCGCCGGCGCGCTGGACGATCCGGGCGAGAATCCTTGAGTGGATTAAAACTGATCAGGCAATCGTCACCGTTCATCCCTTGTCGTCGGGACTGCGGTACGGTTCCTATCCTTGCCTGGCGAGCTTGGTCGACAAGTGGTCGCCGACCTCACCCGCATCAGCGCTCGTCGTAGGCTTCGGCGTCGTCGATCGGGCCGTCGAGCGAGTCGTCGATCGGGCCATCGAGCGGGTCGTCGAGCGGGTCGACCTTCGGCGCCTCGTACACGCCCTGGCGCGCGCGGTCCTGGTAGGCGCGCGGCGTGCAACCCAGTTCGCGTTTGAACACCGCGTGCATGTACTGCACCGACGTGAAGCCGCAGCGCAGCGCCACGTCGGCGATGCTGCAATTACCGTCGGCCAGCAGCCCGGTGGCGGCGTCGAGCTTGAAGCGCAGGATCTCGTCGTGCACGCTGCAATTGAGCTCCTGGCGGAAGTAGGTCTCCAGCCAGGTGCGCGAAATGCCGACGTAATCGGCCACCTGGCTCGTCTTGATGCCCTGGCAGGCGTACTGGCGGATGAAGTGGCGCGCGCGCATTACGTGCGGATGCTTGGCCGGCTCGTGCCGGCTCGACGCCAGCACATTGATGCCGGCCGGCGGCACCAGGATGCGGGTGCCGGCCAGCCGCGCGCCATGCAGCATCTGATCGAGCAGGTGGGCGGCCGCGCGCCCCATCTCCTGCGCGCCCTGAATCACCGAACTTAAGGGAATCCGCGTGAGCATGCGCGCCAGCGGATCGTTGTCGATGCCGATCAGGGCCACCTGCTCGGGCACCGCGATGCCGGCGATGATGCAAGCTTGCAGCAGCTGGCGCGCGCGCGCGTCGTTGACGGCGATGATGCCGACCGGCTTGGGCAGCGCGTGCAGCCACTTGATCTGCTGCTCGACCGCCTCGTCCCACGACGGCGCGCTGGTGCCCTGGCCACGGTAGATTTCAGGCTCGATCTTATCGTGCCGCATCAGGCTGGCGAAGGCGTTCTCGCGCTCCTGGGCCCAGCGGTTTTCCAGCGCTTCTGGCAGGCTGAACATGGCGAACTGACGCAAGCCCGCTTCGATCAGGTGGTTGTAGGCCAGCCGGATCAGCTTCGAATTGTCGGTCGCGACGTAGGGAATCTGTTCG
>JBDSTZ010000373.1:0-5386 GCA_039927975.1 Massilia sp.
AGCGCGCCGGCGCGCAGCAAGGCTTCCTCGGCCCTCTTGCGGGCGGTGTTGTCGGTGCCGATCAGCAGGTAGCCGATGATCGCGCCCTGGGCGTCGCGCAGCGCGGTCACCGAAACGATCGCCGGGAAGCGGCTGCCGTCCTTGCGGATGTAGCTCAATTCATAGATGTCCTCGATCCCGCGCGAGGCCTTGAACACCAGCGCCTCGAAGCCGGGCGCGATCGGGGTGTCGAGTTCGCCCGAGAGGCTGGCCGCGCGCGCGACGACTTCCTCCGGATCCGAGATGTCGGCCGGGGTGATGCGGTCGACCACCTCGGCCGCGCTGTAGCCGAGCATGCGTTCGGCGCCGACGTTGAAGATCTGGATCACGCCTTGGGCGTCGGTGGCGATGCTGGAAAAATTGGCGCTGTTGAAAATCGCTTGCTGCAGCGCGCCGGCGCGCAGCAAGGCTTCCTCGGCCCTCTTGCGGGCGGTGTTGTCGGTGCCGATCAGCAGGTAGCCGATGATCGCGCCGGCCGCGTCGCGCAGCGCCGTCACCGACACCACCGCCGGCAAGCGGTCGCCGTTCTTGCAAATGTAGGTCAGCTCGTAGATGTCCTCGATGCCGCGCGAGGCCTTGAACACCAGCGCCTCGAAGCCGGGCGCGATCGGGGTGTCGAGCTCGATCGACAGCGCCTCGGCGCGGGCGATGATTTCGCCGGCGTCGGAGATCGCGGCCGGGGTGATCAGGTCGACCACCTCGGCGGCGCTGTAGCCGAGCATGCGTTCGGCGCCGACGTTGAAAATCTGGATCACGCCCTGGGCGTCGGTGGCGATGCTGGAGAAATTGGCGCTGTTGAAGATCGCGTTTTGCAGCGCCTCGGCCTTGATCAGGGGCTGGGCCGGGGCCGGGCGGGCGCCGCGCGAACGCGCGCGCCGGATGAAGCGGCGCCGCCGCGCCAGCAGCCAGACGAAGGCGGCGCCCTGCAGCCCGGCGGCGCCGAGCACGAGCAGCGGGTCGATCCGGCGCGGCGGATCAACGAGGGCGGCCAAGCCGCTGAAAAACAAGGCGGCGAGGGCCGCGCCGAGACCGACGACCGGCCACTGGCGATACCGGGAATTGCTGGAACTGAACATGATGGGCAACCTGTGGATACGAAGACTGGGCCGAACCCGGCCCACGAGGTTGCGGCGAAGCCGCGTGACGATGGCGCCCACACACGGGCGAACATCCGGCGAGAAAGCCGGGTGGCCAGCCGCCGGGGCTAGGCCTGGCCGACGGCTTGGCCGATGAAGCGGCTGACGATGTCGGAGGCGACCAGCGCGAGCAGGAAGTCGGCGTCGACCGGCTTGACGAAATAGTGGCCGTAGCCGGCCGCCACCGCGCGGTTGCGGTCCTCGGCCTGGCCGTAACCGGAAATGGCGATCGCGAACGGCAAGTGGGCGCCGGGGCGCTGGCGCAGGCGCGCCAGCAGCTCGAGCCCATCCATGCCAGGCAGTCCGATGTCGCAGATCAGCACGTCGAACATGCGCTCCTGCGCCAACCGCAGGCCGGCGATGCCGTCGTAGGCCGCAGTGACGACGTGGCCCTCGGCCGTCAGCAGGCTGCCGAGCACGTCGTTGGCGTCGAGGTTGTCCTCGACCAGCAGGATGCGGCGCTGGCGCGGCACGGCGGTGCTGCGCGGCAGCTCGGGCGCCGCCTGCGGCCCGTCCGCCAGCGGCAGCGTCACGCTGAACACGCTGCCGCAACCGAGACCGTCGCTGGCGGCCGTGACGCCGCCGCCGTGCAGACCGACGATGTTGCGCACCACGTTGAGCCCGACCCCGAGCCCGCCCTCGGCGCGCGCCAGCTCGCGCGGCCCCTGGGTGAACAGGTCGAACGCGTGGCGCAGCACCTCGACGCCCATGCCGACCCCGTTGTCGGCCACCGTGACCACCGCGTGGCCGCCCTGGGCGCGCGCGGCCAACCGGATCAGGCCGCCGTCGCCGGTGTATTTCGAAGCGTTGACCAGCAGATTGGAAAACACCTGGGCCAGCCGCACCGGGTCGCCGTTGACGACCAGTTCGTCGGGGAGGTCCAGGACGATCTGCTGGCGCCGCTCGACCAGGCGCAACTGCACCGTCTGCACCGCGCGCTGCAGCAGTTCGACCAGCGGCAGGGGGCTGCGCAGCAAGGCGATCTTGCCGCTGCTGATACGGGCGGCGTCGAGCAGGTCGTCGAGCAGACGGGTCAGGTGCTGCACCTGGCGGTGGATGATCGCGTGCAGCTTGAACACGCCGACCGGCGCGTCGGGCAGCTTGGCCAGCATCGTGTTGGCCAAGCTGATCGGCGCGAGCGGATTGCGCAACTCGTGCGCCAGCATGGCCAGGAATTCGTTCTGCCGCGCGTTGGCGCGCTCGGCCAGTTCGCGCAGGTTTTGCGCCGCGAGGTTGGCCAGCACCAGGTTTTGATTGGCTTCGCGCAGCTGCGCCGACAGCCCGGCCTGGGTCGCGGCGGCAGCCCGCAGGACGGCCATTTCGCGTCCCATGTGGGCCATGCGCAGGCGCAGCGCGGCGGCGTCCTGGGCGGGCGTGCCGGTGGGCGGCGCTGGCGATCCTGGCGGGCTGTCCTGTATCGCCATGGCGTTCTTCCTAGTCGGGCGGCAAGACTGCCGTGGGATGGCCGGACAGCATGCCGCTGTAGGGCATGCGCCGCAGGTCGAGCCGGATGCCGTCGTCGTCGATCGTGTAGCGGCGCAGCTCGCTGCTGTGCGCGCTGCCGCGCACTTTGACGACCGAGATGACCTTCTCCAGCGCGCCGTCGAGCTCGACGTAGCGCATCGCGATGATGGCGTCGGCCAGGAAGCCGGTCTCGGCCTGGCTGAACCGCATTTCGGTGAAGCGGTCGTCCAGGCCCATGGTGACGATCACGGTGGCGCCGAGCCCGGCAAGGGCCGCCAGGATGCGGAACACCGATTCGCGGAATTCCTGGCGGAACTCGGGCGCCAGGTACAGGCTCACCTCGGACAGTGAATCGATCACCACCCGCCGGGCGCCGCTGCGCGCGGCCGCCGTCACCACGTCGTCGAGCAGCGCCTCGACCGACAGGTCGAGCGCGCGGCTGGCGATCTGGGTGACCGCGCCGGCCTCGACCAGCCGGGCCAGTTGGACATTGCGCAGGCGCGCCGGGCCCTTTTCAAAACTGACCACGATGCCGTGCTCGCCCAGCCGGGCTCCCTCGGCCAGGAAGGCGGTGCCGAGGATGGTCTTGCCGGAACCGGAGGGGCCGACCAGGATCGCCGCGTGGCCTTGCGGCAGGCCGCCGCACAGCAGCGTGTCGAGCCCGTCCACGCCGGTGGCCACCCGCGCCCGCGCCGCGCCATCGGACCAGTGCTCCCGCAGGGGCGGCAACTGGCGCGGGTAGATCCGCACGCCGTCGCCGCTGATGCGGAAGGTATGCGCGCCCGACAGGTGGGCCTGGCCGCGCATCTTGACCACGCGGATCTTGCGCACCGAGGCGTTGCCGGCCATTTCGTTGGTCAGCGACAGCAAGCCGTCGGCCACCGTCATGATCGGGCTGGCGTCGGCGTCGCCGTTGGCGTATTCGCCGATCAGGAAGGTGGTCGCTTGCCAGCTGGTCATGTGGGTACCGAGCTGCTGGATAAAATACTGCAGGTCGGCCACCCCCTCGTTGCCGTTTTTCGCCATCTGCACCACCGAGCGGAAGGAGTCGACGAACACCAGCCCCGGCGAATAGGCGGCGACCTCGCGCAGGACGCGTTCGAGCACGCCGTTGAAATCGCCGGCCCGCAAGTCCTCGGCCAGGTTGACGTAGCGGATGCACGCGCCCACCTTGTCGATGTCGAAAAAGCTGTACTGCTGCTGGTAGCGCAGCATCTTGAGCGGCGGCTCGCCCAGCACGGTGAAGAACAGCGCCTTTTTCTCCGGCCCGGCCAGCGCGAACATGATCTGGTGCGCCAGGGTGGTCTTGCCAGTGCCGGGCGCGCCGGCGATCACGTTGAAGGAATACTCGCTCAGGCCGCCGCCCAACAGGGTGTCGAGGCCGGGCACGCCGGTCGGCTGCAAGCCAAGCTGGACTTTTTGGTTCATGACTTCTTTCCCTCGGGCCGCTCGGCCCAGGCTGTGTGCAGAAGACGGGCTGTCAGCGCCGTCCCGATCAAGCCGGACAGCAGCTTGGTATAGGTTGCAAATAAGGCTGCGTTGAACACCGCCGCCTCGGCCGGCGCCATGTCCGCCAATCCCCGCCGCAGGTGGTCCAGCATCGCGGCGGTAAAACACAGATCCGGATCGGTCGGCTCGGGGTTGCTGGCTGGCGCCGCCAAGTACCGTGCGCGGGCGTACAACGCGCACAAGCCCGTTTCACCGATCAAGGGATTGAGCTGCTCCACCAGCCGCTCCCACGCACGGAGTCCTCCGGCGACCAGGTCTTCTTGCGCGGGGGAGGCTGGCGCCAGCGCCTGATCAATCAGTCTGTCAAGCGCTGCGTCGCTGGATTCGTTCATAGGCATTAGTAAATGTTGGTAAATTGGCGAAACCAACCGGCCCTGAACAGTATGGCCGCTATTTGAGATCTGTGTGGCTTTATTAATTGGCGACAAACAAACCGGGGCGCGCGACAACAAGGCTGGCGCCGGCCGGCGCAGCGGAACGGGAGCGCGGGCCGGACCGTGTTACCGTCTGCGCACCGCCGGCGCGCTTTGCGCGCAGTGTGCGGCCGGGTTGGAACCGGCCCATCCTGCCGCGCCCGCGGCGCCCGCCGGCGGCGGCCCGTCCCCATTTGAAGGAAATGCCATGAAACTGCTCGACCCCCACCACCAGCAACTGGCGCTGAGCATCCTCGAACGAAGCGCCGACCTGACCCTGGCCACCATCCGCGCCGATGGCACGCCGCACGCCTCGACGGTCAGTTTCGCCCACGACGGTTTGCTGCTGTACGCGGCGATCGCGATCGACAGCCACAAGGCGCACGACATACATCTGAACCCACGCGTGGCGCTCACGGTCAACGCGCCGTATCGCGACTGGAATGAGATCCAGGGCCTGTCGATCGACGCGACCGCCAGCATGCTCGACGAACCGCTGGAGTCGCGGCGCGCGAGCGAACTGTTGCTGGCCAAGTTTCCGCAATACGCCGGCGTGGTGGCAGATACCACCAGCCTGCCGTGGCCGGGCATGTTGTTCATCCGTTTCGCCCCGCGGGTGGTGTCTGTGCTCGACTACACCGTGCGGTTTGGCCATCTCGAGACCTTCGAGGTCGCCGCCGAGGTGTAGCGCACCATCCCGCGCCAGCACGGTGGCCCAGCGCGAGAAATAGCCGAGGCGATCACACTGCGCGCGGCAGTCACGCTGCGGCCGGCTCGGGCGCGGAATTCAGTTTGACGGTGTAATGGCCGCCATCCTCCTTCTTA
>JBDSTZ010000374.1:0-3373 GCA_039927975.1 Massilia sp.
CGCGCGCGCCGCCTACCAGGTCGGCGTGCTGCAAGCCATCTCCCAGATCCTGTGGCAAGCCGGCTGGCGCCCGGCCCGCAACCCCTTCGATATCATTTGCGGCACCTCGGCCGGCGCCATGAACGCGACCGCGCTGGCCTGCCGCGCCGATAACTTCGGCGAAGGGGTGCAAAAGCTGCTCGACGTGTGGGAGAACATCGCCGTCGAACAGGTCTACCGCGCCGATTCGATCGGCGTGCTGCGCTCGGGCGCGCGCTGGCTCTCGCTGCTCTCGTTCGGCTGGCTGCTGCGCAAATGGCACGCCGCGCCGCCCAATTCCCTGTTCGACAACACCCCGCTGGTCGGCCTGCTGCACCGCATGCTCGACCTGCCGCGCCTCGACGCCGCGCTGGCCGACGGCCTGCTGCACGCGCTGGCCGTCACCGCCTCGTCTTACACCGTCGGCAATCACCTGACCTTCTACCAGAGCGCGGCCGAGATCGCACCCTGGGTGCGCATGCAGCGCATCGCAATGCCCAGTCAGATCGGCGTCGAACATCTGCTGGCGTCGTCGGCGATTCCCTTCCTTTTTCCGGCCGTGCCGCTGTACCTGGGCGAGGGCCTCGAATACTGCGGCGACGGCTCGATGCGCCAGCTGGCGCCGATCTCGCCGGCGATCCACCTGGGCGCCAGCAAGGTGCTGGTGGTCGGCGCGGGCCGCCTCAACGAACCGGCTCCCAGCAAATCGATGAGCGCGCGCTATCCGAGCCTGGCGCAGATTGCCGGCCACGCCTTGTCGTCGATTTTTCTCGACGGCCTGGCGGTCGACATCGAGCGCCTCAACCGGATCAACGTCACCGTCTCGCTGCTGCCGGAAGAGGTGCGCGAGCGCAGCTTGCTCAAGAAAGTGGGCCTGCTGGTGATCGCCCCGTCCGAACGGCTCGACGACATCGCCAGCCGCCACGTCGCCAGCTTGCCGGCCCCGGTGCGCGTGCTGCTGTCGGGGATCGGCGCGACCGAGACGCGCGGCGCCGCGCTGGCGTCCTACCTGCTGTTCGAGTCGAGCTACACGCGCGAACTGATCGCGCTCGGCCAGCGCGACACCAACGCCCGCAAGGAAGACGTGCTCGCGTTCTTCGGCTCATAGTGGCGGCGCTGCGCTTCCTTCGCCGCTTCTGCCGGCGCCTGGCGCCGCCGGCGCTGCTGGCGCTGCTGGTTCTATTGGACGGCGCGCCGGCCTTCGCCTCGCCGGCCCGCACCCTGCGGTTCGACCACCTGAGCGTGGAGCACGGCCTGGCCCAGGAATCGGTGCTCGACATCGTGCAGGACGCCGACGGCTTCATGTGGTTCGGCAGCCAGACCGGCCTGTCGCGCTTCGACGGCTACCGCGTCACCGTCTACCGCAACGAGATTGGCCGCTCCACCAGCCTGGCCAACAACTGGGTGCGCGTGCTGCACGTCGACCGCCGCGGACGGCTGTGGGTCGGCACCGACGGCGGCCTCGATCTGTTCGAGCCGGACAGCGGTCACTTCATCCACTTCGTGCCCAATGAGCCCGACATGCGCGGCAGCGGCAACCGGCATATCCGCGCGATTGTCGACGACGGCGCCCACGGCCTCTGGCTGGCCACCGGCGACGGCCTGCAGCACTTCGACATGGAGCGCAAGGTCTTCACCCCGTTCCACCACGTGCCGGCCGATTCCTCCAGCCTGGCCGACGACCAGCTCAACGCGCTCGCGCTCGACGCCAGCGGCCGGCTGTGGGTCGGCACCGCCAGCGGTCTCGATAGCCTGGCGCGCGGCGCCAGCAGTTTCGAGCATCACCCGCTGGCGCGCACCGGGCCCGGCGAGCGCAGCGTCGAGGCGCTGCTGGTCGACCGCGCCCAGCGCCTGTGGATCGGCAGCCCGGGCGGGCTGGCCGTCACGCGCCTCGACCGCCGTCCGCTGGCGCCGCGCCAGTTCGGCGCCGCCGAGGGCATGCGTCCGGGCGGCGTCGATGTGCTCTACCAGGATCCGCAGGGCACCTTGTGGGCCGGCAGTCGCAACTACGGGCTGTATCAGTGGCAGGAAGGCGCCGGGCGCTTTCTCAACTACCGCCATCAGCTCACCGACAATCACAGCCTGAGCGACAACCAGATCGCCTCGATCTTCCGCGACCGCGTCGGCACCTTCTGGGTCGGCACCTGGTACGCCGGCGTCAACCGCGTCGATCTCGGCAGTGGCGGCTTCGCCCGCATCGTCGACGCGGCCGACTCGCCCGAGGCGGTCGACGACAACAAGGTGCGCGTGATGCTCGATGATGGCGCCGGCAAGCTGTGGGTCGGCACCAACGGCGGCCTGCGCCATCTCGATCCGGTCAGCGGCGAGGGCCGCATGTACCGCCACCAGCCTGCCGATCCGCACAGCCTGCCGGGCCCCGCCGCCAGCGCGCTGGCGCGCGACAGCAGCGGCCAGCTATGGGTCGGCAGCCGCGACGGCATCGCCAGTGTCGACCCGTCCAGTGGGCGCTTCAACCGCCAGTCGCTCAGTCCCGGCGAGCCCGATGGCGACAATGTGCGCGCCATGCTGGGCGACCGCGCCGGCGCGCTGTGGGTGGCCACCCGCGGCGGCCTGCACCGCTTCGATCCGCGCACGCGCAAGATCGTCACCTATCGCCACGACCCCGAGGACAGCGCCAGCCTGGCCGACAATATGGTCCGCCCGCTGCTCGAAGACCGCCGCGGCAGATTCTGGGTCGGCACCTTCAACGGCCTCGATCTGCTCGACCGCACCACTGGCAAGTTCACCCACTACCGGCACGACCCGAACAACCCGCGCAGCCTCAGTCACGACGAGGTCCACTACCTGATGGAAGACCGCCACGGCGCGCTGTGGGTCGGCACCGCGCTGGGCGTCAACAAGATGGTCGAGGCGGCCGACGGCAGCATCGGCTTCGAACGCTACACCGCGCGCGACGGCCTGGCCGACGACGCCGTGGCCGCCATCCTGGAGGACGCCGACGGCCACCTGTGGATCAGCAGCAGCACGGGCCTGTCGCGCTTTTCGCCGGCCACCAACCGCTGGCGCACCTTCAGCGCCGGCGACGGCACCATCGAGGGCGCCTACTTCGACGCCTCGGCCCTGCGCGGCGCCGACGGCAGCCTGTACTTCGGCGGCTTCAACGGCATCACCGCCTTCGACCCGAAAGCCATCACCGACAATCTGTACGCCCCGCGCGCGGTCATCACCGGCATCCAGGTCGCCAATCGGCCGCTGGCCGCGTCCGAGCAGGGGCGCCTCGAAATGCCCGTCGCAGGCCCCGCCGAGCTGACCCTGGACGCGGCCGACTCGGTCTTCTCGCTTGAATTCTCGGCCCTGCATTTCGCCGCGCCGGCGCGCAACCGCTTCGCCTACC
>JBDSTZ010000375.1:0-4302 GCA_039927975.1 Massilia sp.
CGGTGCGAACATTGCCATGCCGGCGATTATTTTCACACCACGCTCGGTGTAGTTCCCAGCCTTGCCGCCAAATTGCTCGATCAGCCGCAGATCGACTATTTTTTTCGCGCCGCCGGCGCAGATACACCAGCCCGCCCCGCCCCACACCAGCGCCAGGATCACGCCGATGAACGCCAGCTCGAAAGGATTGCCGTCGCCCAGCCTGAAAACGCTCCAGACATTCAGATTGCCGGATAGATTGCCGACGCCCAGGATGAGCCAGGGAAGCGCCTGTCCGCTGAACCAGACGTTCCGATAGAAGTCGATTTGCGCCACAGCCTCGGGCGTACAGTCGGGCGGCGCCGAACGCCGTTTGCTGAACAGGTATTGAACGGCCGCCATCGCAAGCCCGAGAACCCAGAAATACCGGCCGAAGAGTGTGAATGGATCGATGCTCGTTCTCCCGTGGGTTGGGCATTGCCGAACACATGTCGTCAATATCGCCGATACCTGCCCTGGCTTTACTTGAGCCAGCCACGCCTTCTGAAATACCAGAACGGCGCGATCGCGCTGGTCACCATCAGCACCAGCGCGAACGGGTAGCCGAGCGCCCAGTCGAGCTCGGGGAACCAGCGCTTGAAGTTCATGCCGTAAATGCTGGCGATCAGGGTCGGCGGCAGGAAGGCCACCGAGGCCACCGAGAAGATCTTGATGATCTTGTTCTGATTAATGTTGATGAAGCCGACCGTGGCGTCCATCAGGAAGTTGATCTTGTCGAACAGGAAGGATGTGTGGCCGTCCAGCGATTCGATGTCCCGCAGAATCTGGCGCGCCTCTTCGAACTGCTCGGCGTTGAGCAAGCGACCGCGCATCAGGAAACTCACCGCGCGACGCGTGTCCATCATGTTGCGGCGGATGCGCCCGTTCAAGTCTTCCTCGTGGGCGATCGAGTTCAGCGCGGCGGCCGCGTCCTGGTCGGTGAATTCTTCCTGCAGCACGCGGCCCGACACTTCTTCGAGGTTCTGGTAGATGCCTTCGAGCGCGTCGGCCGAATACTCGGCGTCGGTGGCGTACAGGTCGAGCAGCACGTCCATGTAGTCGGCGATCGAGCCGGGCCGCGAGCGCGCGCGCATGCGCACCAGGCGGAACACCGGCAGGTCGTCGGTGTGCACCGAGAACAGCATCTTGCGCGCCAGGATGAAGGCCACGGTCACGATGCGGGAGGGGCCGTCGTCTTCTTCCAGCAGGAAATCGGTGCGCAGGTGGAGGTCGCCGTTTTCCGCCTCGTAGTAGCGGGCCGACGCCTCGATGTCCTTGACTTCGTCCTCGCCGGGCAGGATCACGCCGTAGATCGCCTTGACCCAGGCGCGCTCATCGTCGTTCGGATCGGTCAGGTCGACCCACACCGGCTCGACGTTCTCGAGATCGGCGCGGGTCTCGATCGGTACCTGGTTGAGCCGGCCATTTTGTAGGACAAATACGTTGATCATGCGCTTTCTCGGCCGGATTCAAAACTTCGCAAGTGTACCTGTAAGGCATCACCCCGGCCACCCCGAAACACGCTTTTCGACCGGGGGCGCTGCCTTTTTTACAAAACCGGCGGCGCCGCTACGGCAGTTCGGCCGAATTCATCCGGTTGACGATCAGCACGGTGCGGCGCGCCAGGTAATTGGTGTCGCGATGGCGGTCGTAGAAGCGCGGATTGGGCAGCATCACGGCCAGTTTGGCCGCCTGCGCCGCGTTCAGGCGCGCCGCGTTGACGCCGTAATAATGACGCGCGGCCGCCTCGGCGCCGAACACGCCGCGGCCGAATTCGACCACGTTCAGGTAAATCTCGAGAATGCGCTCCTTGCTGAGCACGGTTTCCAGCATGAAGGCGATCGCCATTTCCTGGCCCTTGCGCAGATAGCTGCGCGAGCCGGACAGGAACAGGTTCTTGGCCAGCTGCTGGGTAATGGTGGAGCCGCCGCCGACCACCTTGTGTTTCTTGTTATTGCGGGCGTAGGCTTTCTCCAGCGCTTCCCAGTCGACGCCGTCGTGCTCGGCGAAATTGGCGTCCTCGGAGGCGATCACCGCGCGTTTCAGATTGTCGGATATTTGCGGGTATGGCACCCAGCGCTGTTCCAAGGTGGCGTTCGGCTTCTTTTCGCGCAGCTCGGACAATTGCGCGCTCATGAAGCTGGTCATGACGGGATTGAACTTGATATACCAGCAGATCTGCAGGAAGTAATACAGTTGCAGCGCCAGCACCAGCAGGACGGGGCCGAGCACGATCCACTTGAGCCAGCGCCGTCCGCCCTTGCGCGCCTTGGCGGCGCTCACAACTTGCTGCGCATCAGCGCCAGCACATCCTTGCCGTCGGGACGCACCCCGCGCCACTGGGCGAAGGCTTCGACCGCCTGCTCGACCAGCATGCCGAGACCGTCGCGCGTGGTCGCGCCGTGCTCGGCCGCAAATTGCATGAAGGGGCTCGGCGTGGCCGCGTACATCAAGTCCAGCGCCAGCGTGCCGGGACGGAACACCACGGCCGGGATCGGCGGCATGGTCGCCGCCAGGCTGGCCGAGGTGGCGTTCAAGACAATGTCGAAGGCGCGGTCCGGTTCGCCGAACTCGCAGACCGACAGGCGCCCGTCCGCGACGTCGGCGAACTGCGTCACCAGGGCGTCGGCGGTGGCGCGGGTGCGGTTGGCGATGACGATCTCCAGCGGGCTTTGCCGCAACAGCGGCAACAGGGCGCCGCGCGAGGCGCCGCCGGCGCCCAGCAGCAGGACGCGCTTGCCGGCGATGGCCACGCCGGCGTTGTTGACGATGTCGTTGACCAGGCCGGCGCCGTCGGTATTGTCGGCGTGGATCTTGCCGTCGGCGAAAAACAAGGTGTTGACTGCGCCCGCCGCGCGGCCCCGTTCGGACAGGCTGTCGGCCAGCGCGGCCGCTTCGAGCTTGAACGGCAGCGTCACGCTGGCGCCCTTGTAGCCGCGCGCGATCAGGTCGCGCACGGTGGCGGCGAAGCCATCGCGCGGCGCCAGGCAGCGCTCGTAGGCAATGTCCTGGCCGGTCTGGGCGGCAAAGGCGGCGTGGATGTCGGGCGAGCGGCTATGCCCGATCGGATTGCCGATCACACAATACAGATCCGTCATTTGCCATCCCCGCGCAGTTGCATTTGCATCTTGTCTTTCGTATTGAAGGTGAAGCGGGTGAACACCACCCACAGGTCGTCCTTGTCGGACGACAGCATATTGCGCGGGAAATTGCCGAACGGCGCCGAGCGGCGCACGATGGCGATCGCCGCCTTGTCGAGGTCGGCGTTGCCCGAGCTTTTCTCGACCCGGATGCCGCCTTCCTTGGTGTAGATCGAGCCATCCTGGAACACCGGGATGTACAGGATCAGCTCGCCGTACAGCTTGCGGCCGTTCTTCTGCGGGAAGTCGAGCGTGCCGAGTTCCTCAATCTTCTTTTGCATCGCCATGTAGTACATCGCGTAGCCGGCCTGCTGCGTGCTCGGCGTGATGTAGGTTTTGCGCGGGCGCTTGTTCTGGTCTTCGATGACCTGGGCGATCTCGGCCGCCTGGCGGGCGATCGCCTTGGCCGTTTCGAGGTCGTCCTGGCCGGTGCGGCTGGGGTCGGGCTTGTCCTTGTCGGTCACCCGCGAGGCATGGAACTGCGAGTCGCGCGCGCGCGTGAGCAGGTTCTGCTGGGCCTCGACCAGCTCGGCGATGCGTCGCTCGGCCGCCTTCATGCTGTCGCCGTTCTCGTTGCGCTTCAAATCCGGCAAGGGCGACTTGGCGCGGCCCGCGTCGGCATTGCCGCCGCCGTCGAGGTTGGCCTGGGCGATGGCGGCGGCCTTGAGCGGCGCGCGGTCGTGCTTGGCGTTGACGAGGATGACTTCCAGGCCGGGATCGACCGGCTCGAACTTGAAAGCGTCCGGCGCGACGAAGCGCACCGCCAGCAGGGCCGCGTGGAGCAGCACCGACACGGCGATGGCGATCGTCATCGATCGGTTGTCAGAAAAATACTTCACGCGTGGTGGCCGGCAGTCTATTGAATCAAAGAATGGGCAATTCTAACAAACGTGCCGCCGGCCAAGCCCGCGAGGGCGAAAAAAAGCTTGGGCGGCCAACGTCCGCCCCCTGCTCACGAAGCCGGCTGCGACGGCGCTTGCTGGCTCAACTGGGCGGCCGCGTCGGTGGGCGACAGCGCGGCGGCGACCACTTCCACCGCCCCCACTTCCACCGCGCCCTCGGCCTGGGGGGCCTCGGCTTGAGCGGCTTCGGCGCCAGCCTCGTCCTCCTCGTAATCGAGCTCGGCGTCGCCGGCCACCTGCGG
>JBDSTZ010000376.1:0-8097 GCA_039927975.1 Massilia sp.
CCTGCAAGCGATCGCGGCGGCGCGGTTTCCGTTAGTTCCAGTGCGTTTCCTGCTGACCGATACATTCGAATCCTGGCGTTACGCGCCCGCAATTCGCGTGCCGACCTTGCTGCTGCAGGCCGAGCGCGACGAATTGATTCCGGCCGCCAGCACCGCAGCGCTGCTCGCCGCCTTTGCGCCAGGGGTGGCGTCGCTGGCAATCATGCCGGGGGAAGGGCACAACTTCATGCCGGACAACCCGCGCTACCTTGAAATACTGCGGGACGCAATGTCACGCGACTAGGGATCGGGCAGGCGGTGCGCGTAGCTGCTCGGGTCGGGAAGTTGGCCAAACTATTCTGCATGAGGAAACGGCCGCCCGGAGCGACGGCGACGCGCGTCGGAACGAAGACTGGTAAAGGCCGCTCTTCATCGGCCAGCAAGGCGGTTGACCGGCAAGCGCGACCCGCCGCTAGCTTTCGGACAGGCAGGTCACCGTCATGGTCTGATTGTGCAGCTTGCATTCGGCGCCCGACAACAGCGGGCTGATCTCGCCATACGAATAAAATCCGGCCAGCGTCGCGCCGGCGCCGTACACGCTGGCGATGGCCGCCACTTCCTCGTCCACCCGCACGCCCATCGCCAGCTTGCGGCCGACGCAGCTGACCAGGATCGCCAGACCCTCGCCGGGCTGGCGCATCATGTTGCCGGCCGCTTCCGCCGCCGCCTGCGCGCCGTTGACCAGGCCTTCGGTGGAGGCGTGCATCAATTTGAGGTAGCCGGCCGGATCGATATCGCCGGCCAGGATCAAGCTGCGCTCGGCCTCGTCGATGCCGAGGATGGTGCGGATCAATCCCTGCTCCGACTGGTCGCGCCCCAGCATCGAGAACGGGAACAGCAGTCCGGACGCGGGCAGGTCCTTGGCATATTCGCCCAGATAGCGCTTGTAGATGTCGAGCGCCGGTTCGCCGTCGAGGTCGTAGAGGACGTTGCCGGCGCAGCGGGTCACCTTGCGCGCCGGGCCGAACGGCGCCCAGCCACCGAAGGAACCGTGGCCGAATTCGAGCCGTTCGCCATACAAGCCGACCGCCACGATATTGCGGTCCGACAGGCCTTCGCGGCTGACGGTCCAGGTCCGCTTGAAGGCGCCGCCGTCGCCCGCCAGGCCGCCGGTGATCGGCACCGCGCGGCCAATCACCTTCGTCATGCCTTCGAGCAGCGCGCTGCCATTGATGTCCACCCCTTGCCCGAACACCATCACGGCCCGCAGTTGCGGCCCGAGCAGTTGTGCGGCGAGGCGCTCGCCGGCCGCGCGCGAATCGTCCATCCGTCCGAGCGTGGTGACCGCCTCGCGCACCTCGGTATGCTCAAAGTGCAGCGCGGTGAGGATGCAGGTATCGTCGAACACGCCGTCCCGGGTGATCTCGCCGGCGGTGGTGCAGCCGATCCTTACCGCATCGGGAAACAGCTCGGCCAGCGGCAGCGCCAGGCGGCCGGCGTCGACCAGGCAATCGACCGCGCCGAAGACGAACAGCAGTTGCGGCGCGATGGCCATCAATGGCGCGAGCGCGTCGGCGGCCTTGGCGTCCGACTTGCTGAGCTGAACCTGGGCGATAGTGATGCTCATGAAACCTCCTGTGGTGAACCCGGCTGGCTTGTCACGATCAGTTCGGCCGGCGGGACCGGCCTGCCGAACAGATATCCCTGCGCCATGTCGCAGCCTTCTTCACGCAGGAAGTCGGCCTGTTCCTCGGTCTCGACGCCCTCGGCGATCACGCTCATGCCCAGGCTGTGCGCCATGGTGATAATCGCCCGAACGATGGCGGCGTCGTCCGGGCTTGGCAAACCGCGCACGAAGGATTGATCGATCTTGAGCATGCCGACCGCAAAGCGCTTGAGGTAGGACAGGCTAGAATAACCGGTGCCGAAATCGTCGATCGACAGGCGCACCCCCAGGCCCTTCAAGCGTTGCACGGCGACCAGGATGCTTTCGGCGTCCTGGATCAGCAGCGACTCGGTCAGCTCCAGTTCGAGGCAGGCGGGGTCGAGCCCGGATTGCGCCAGCGCGCGCGTCACGCTCTCGACCAGATTGCCGCGTTTGAACTGGACCGCCGAAATATTGACCGCTACGATCAGACTATCATGGCCGGCGCGCTGCCAGGCGCCGGCCTGCCGGCAGGCCTCGCCCAGGACCCAATCGCCGATCGCCGCAATCTGCCCACTGGCTTCGGCGATTGGAATAAAGCGGCATGGCGCGACCTGTCCCAGCACCGGGCTGTTCCAGCGCAGCAGGGCTTCGGCGCCGACGATCCTGCCGTCGGACAGGCTCACTTGCGGCTGATAGTGCAGGCTCAGTTCCTCGCGTGCGATCGCGTCGCGCAGCTGGGCTTCGATGGTGATGCGATCGAGGTTGCTCACATTCATCAGCTCGTCGAAGTAGCGGAAGGTGCCGCGTCCTTCTTCCTTGGCCTTGAACATGGCCGTGTCCGCATTTTTGAGCAGCACGTTGAAGTCATGGCCGTCGTCCGGGAAGATGCTCACGCCGATGCTGGTCGACACATTCAGAATATAGCCGTCGATGTCGAACGGGCGGCCCAGTTCAAACATCAATCCCTGGATCCGCGGCGCGAGGTTATCCGTATTGTTGCGGTCCGGTAGCAGGATGACGAACTCGTCGCCGCCCTGGCGGCTGATGATATCGGTGTCGCGCAGGTGGTTTTTCAAGCGCAGGGAAGTCGCTTGCAACAACTTGTCGCCGACCAGGTGGCCGAGCGAATCGTTGATCAGCTTAAAGTGGTCGAGGTCGAGGAACATCAGGGCCAGTTTCGACTTCGCGCGCAGGGCGTGCGCGATTTCGTGCTCAAAATGTTCGCGCAGGCGAAGCCGGTTCGGCAGCCCCGTCAAGACATCGTGATAGGCGAGAAAGCGAATTTGCTCCTGGCTCGCTTTACGCTCGGTGATGTCGGCGAACGAGGCGATGTAATGGGTGACTTGATGCGACGGATTGCGCACCACGCTGATCGACAGCCAGATCGGCAGGATGTCGCCATTCTTGCGGCGGAAAACAATCTCGCCCTGCCAGTGTCCATCGCCGCCGATGGCGCTCCACAGCGCGCGGAAATAGTCCGGCGCGTGCTTCTTTGAAAGAAACCGGCGCGGCGTGCGGCCAAGAATGTCGGCCTCCGCATAGCCGGTGATGTCGCTGACGGCGCGATTGATCGACAGCACGCGCTGCGCATGATCGGTGATGAGAATTCCGTCGCGGCTGGCATTGAACACCTTCGGCCATAGTCTGAGCTGTTCTTCCGAATGCAGGCGCTGGGTGATATCGCGCGCCAGGCACAGCACTGCGGGCCGCCCCAGCAAGTGGAACATCTTGGCATGGATCTCGACCGGAATGGCGCGGCCATCCTTGGTCAGGTGGGATTGCTCCAGGATGAGGCTGCGGCCGGCCTGCAGTTCGGAGGCGAGGCGCACCGTATCGATCGCGGTGCCGGGGCAGTCGATGGCGCGCGGCGGCAAGGCCAGGAACTCTTCGCGGGTATAGCCCAGCCGCGCGCAGGTCACTTCGTTGACCTCCAGGAATTTCTCCAGCGTGCCATCGGCGCTCATTTCGCACACGAACATGGCGTCGATAATGCCGTCGAACAGCGTGCGGTAGCGCTGTTCGCCTTCCTGCAGTTCGGCGCGCATGCGTTCGCGCTCGGCGGCCAGGTCGGCCAGCCGCAGCGCCACCAATTCAATATCGCTTTCACCGTCCGGCGCGCGCCCTTCGCCGCCCGCATTGAGTAATCCGGCCAGCGCCTGTTGCAGCGTGTCGAGCGCGCGCGAGCGGCGCGCCAGCTCGTGCTGCAAGCGCTCGTTCGCCGTGAGCAGTTCTTCCGACGTCAACGCCAGACTTCGCTGCAGCAAGCGCAGGTCGCGGTCGTGCTGCTCGTAGCTCGCGCCGACCTGGTTGAACAGGGTTTCGAGCGCGCCCATGACCGAGGCGAGCCCGGGAGAATCCGCGCGCAGACTGGCCGACAAGGCGTGGATGCCGTCGAAGGCGAGTTTCACCTCCTCCACATCGCTCAAGCCCAGGGTGCGGCGGAATTGGGCTTTTAAGAGTTGTTGCATGCTCAGATCGATACCATCGCGCCGGCCTTTCGATTCGCGCCGCACCGCACTGTCGGCTGGCGTTAATAACATTGCGCCGCTTGGGCGCCGACATTGTTAAGCGGAGCTCTCCGCGACCCGTCGATGGGACGAACGCCTTTTAACGATGCGAAGGCGGATAGCAGGGCGCGCCACTAAACAATGTGAAAAATAGACTTGCTATTTTTAAGTATTCGCGTTGCCCCGGAGCTTGTCAACAGCATTGTTCCCCGCCTTGGCGGATCGAACACAGGAAGCGTTGGGGCCTGCTGTATTGATATGAATTGGATGTTGAAAGCGGAGCGGCCGGCTAGGGGCCGGCCATTTCCCGCGTATTCGCGCCCTGCGGCGTGCCCTTCTCGGGCCATGGACTGTGCAGCGGCGAGACCTCCTGGTCATGCAGCAAGCCGGTCAGGGTGTCGGCCGCCACCGCCTTGCCGTAGTAATAGCCTTGCGCGCAGCGGCAACCATGCGCCAGCAGGAAAGCGGCCTGCTGCGGCGTTTCCACCCCTTCGGCCAGCACGTTCAGGTGCAGGCTGTGCGACATCGCGATAATCGCCGTCACCAGCGCGGTGGCGCCCGGATTGCTGCCGATGTTGCGCACGAACGATTGATCGATCTTCAGCGCGTGCACCGGGAAGCGCTGCAGATAGGCCAGGCTCGAATAGCCGGTGCCGAAGTCGTCGACCGACAGCTGCATCCCCATGTTGCCGAGTTCCTTGAGCTTGGCGATATTGTCCTCGCTGCGCTGCAGCAACAGGCTTTCCGTGATTTCCAGGTCCAGCGCGGTGGGCGGGAGCCCGGTTTCATCGAGGATGTCCTTGACCATCTCCAGGAAGTTGGGCTGATACAGTTGCCTCGGCGAGAGGTTGACGGCCATCCGCATGGCGCCGTAGCCGGCCTCGTGCCAGCGCTTGAGCTGCTGGCAGGCCTGGCGCAATACCCATTGCCCGATCGGCAGGATCAAGCCGGTTTCCTCGGCGATCGCGATAAACTCGCCGCACGCGATCGGCGTCTGCTGGCCCGGCTGGCGCCAGCGCAGCAAGGCTTCGGCCGAAAAAATGGCGCCGCTTTCGATGTCCACCTGCGGCTGGTAGTGCAGGGCGAATTCGTCCTGGGCGAAGGCGCGCCGCAGGCGGGTGCCCAGTTCGAGGCGATCGCGGGCGCGCTCGTTGATGACCGGGGTGAAATACTGATAGCAGCCGCGGCCGTTTTCCTTGGCGCAGTACATGGCGGCATCGGCGGCCCGCATCAGACTCTCGACGTCGTCGCCATCGTCCGGATACAAGCCGATGCCGATGCTGGCGTTGACATGCAGTTCGTGCTGGTCGACCACAAAGGGATTGTCGAGGGTCGCCAGAATCTTTTGCGCCACCTGCGCCGCGTCGCCGCTGTCGCTGAGCGCCAGGCTGACGACGAACTCGTCGCCGCCGAGGCGCGCCACGCTGTCGCCTTCGCGCAGGCATTGCTGCAGACAGCAGCCGACCAGTTGCAGCAAACGGTCGCCCACCTGGTGGCCGAGCGAATCGTTGATGTGCTTGAAGTAATCGAGGTCGATGAACAGCAGCGCCAGGTGGCCTTGCTGGCGGTGCGCCTGGGCGATCGCCTGGGTGACCCGGTCCTGCAACAGCGCACGGTTGGGCAGGCCGGTGAGGGCGTCGTAATGGGCCATGTAGCGGATGCGCTCCTCGGCCTGCTTGCGCTCGAAGTTTTCCGCCCGCAGCAGCTGGTTCGCCTCGAGCAGTTCGGCGCTGCGTTCGGTCAGTTCGGCGGTGCGCTCGCGGACCCGCTGTTCGAGGTCGGTCTGCAGGTGGCGCAAGGCGAGGTGGGTCTTGATCCTGGCCAGCACTTCCTCGGCCTGCAGGGGCCGCACAATGTAGTCGACGCCGCCGCTGGCGAAGGCTTTTACCTTGTCCAGTTCCTGATCGGCCGAACTGATGAAAATGATCGGGATGTCGTGCGTGCGCGGATCGGCCTTGAGCTGCTCGCACACCTTGTAGCCATCGATGTGCGGCATGATCACGTCGAGCAGAATCAGGTCGGGCAGGGTCGATTGCACGAAGCGCAGCGCGGTGGCGCCATCGCTGGCGGGATGCACGCTGTAGCCGTGCTCGGCCAGGATGTGCATCAGCAGGCGCAGGTTGGCGGGCGTGTCGTCGACGATCAGAATGCGCTCCGCGCGCGGCGCACTCAACTGTTCCCGCTCGCTGTCGCTCGGCGTGTTCATGTCGCTTTCTCCCTGGCGGACAGTGCCGGTCCGCGCCGATGGCATGGCGCCCGCAGCGGCGTTGGCAGGGGGCCCGGCGCGTGACAGGTTCCTGCCTTATTATGCGCGCCACGGTTCCCGTTCATGGCAATTCCTTTTGATTGGCGCCCTGCAGCAGCCGCAAAATCTGGGTGTACTGAAACTCGTTGGCGAGCGTGGTCAGCGCGTGCGCCAGCGCTCGGTCGCCGAGTCCGGCGATGGCCGCCGCCACCCCCGTCGTATCGAGCGCGACCAGGGCTTGCTGCAAGCGCTGGCGCTGCGCCGCCGGCACCGCCGCCAGCGCCGCGGCGTCGGGCAGCGGCGCCACTGCCGCGCCCGCGCCGCCTTCCTCGCGGTAGATGAACTGCACACCCAGATGCTTCTGCATCAAGGCGAACAGATCGGTTTCGTGGAAGGGCTTGCGCAGGAAATCGTCGCAGCCGGCGGCCAGGATGTCGGCCCGTTCTTCCTCGAAACTGCTGGCCGTCAGCGCGATGATCACGGTGGCGCTGCCGCCCGGACTGGCCTTGATGAGACGCGTGGCGGCGCGGCCATCCATGACCGGCATGCGCATGTCCATCCAGATCAGCTGGGCCGGCCAGGCGCGCCACAGCGCGACCGCCTGCTGGCCGTCGCAGGCTTCGCGCACCTCGAAGCCGAGCGGCGTCAACAGGCGCATCAGCAGTTGGCGCGCCTCGTCGCGGTCGTCCACCACCAGGATCCGGTAGCGCGGCTGGTCCGGCGCCAGCGCCGCCACCCGGCGCGCCAGCGGCTCCGGCGCGGCGGCCGCGCTCACCGCCGGCAGGGCCAGGCTGAAGCTGGCGCTGGTGCCATGCCCGGACTGGCTGGCAATGCGCAGCGCGCCGCCCATCAGACGCACAAAGTTGCCGCTGATGGCCAGCCCCAGGCCGCTGCCTTCGCGCTGCGCGGCGCCGGCGCGCACGAAGGCAGTGCCGAGCTGGTCGATCTCGGCGGCGGCGATGCCGATGCCGGTGTCGACCACGGCGAAGCCCAGCCGCCCCTCCTCCGGCTGCGGGTGAACCCGCAGCGCCACCTCGCCGCGCTCGGTGAATTTGAATGCATTGTCGAGCAGGTTGATCAGCACCTGGCGCAGTTTGAGCGAATCGCCGCGCACGAAATGCGGCGCGCCGGAGAATTCGACCTGCAGCGACATGCCGCGCATCTCGGCCTTGAAGGCGAACATGTCCTCCAGTTCGTCGAGCATGGCGTGCAGGTTGAAATCGCTGACCTCGAGCAGCACGTGGCCGGCGTCGATCTTGGCCAGCTCGAGCACCTGGTTGATCAGCGCGCGCAAGTGTTCGCCGCTGCGCAGGATGATCGCCAGATCCTGCCTGGTCTGGTCGGGCAGGGCGCTCTGGCGCTCCATCAGGCGGGCGAAGCCGAGCAGGGTGTTCAAGGGCGAGCGCAGTTCATGGCTCATGCTGGACAGGAAGGTGCTCTTGGCGGCATTGGCCGCCTCCGCGCTCTTGCGGGCGGCGCGTTCGGTTTCGGCCTGGCGCCGCTCGGTCAGGTCGAGCACGAAGGCCAGGCCTTGTTCCTGCGAGCCTTCGAGCAGGGTGCCGCCGATCAGCGCCGGCACCCGCGTGCCATCCTTGCGCAGGAATTCCTTTTCGTACTGGGTGCAGCTGCCGACGCTGCTCAGCTGGGCGACCTTGAGCCTGTCGAGTTCGCCGAATTCGGGCGGCGTCAGCGCGCTCCAGCTCAGCTTGCCCGCCGCC
>JBDSTZ010000377.1:0-2930 GCA_039927975.1 Massilia sp.
GCAGCGAGGGCTACTTTGAAAAAGGCTTGAAGCCGTGGGATATCGCCGCCGGCGCGCTGCTGGTGACGGAAGCGGGCGGCATCGTCGGCGAGTTCTCCGGCGAGTCCGACTACCTGCACAAGGGCGACATCATCGCCGCCAGCCCGAAGGTGTTCGGCCAGCTCGTCACGCTGCTCGCCCCTTTCGCGTAAAATACACCCATCGAGCAAGCCGGCAGCCACGCCCCATCCGGGCGCGCCGGTGGGCTTTCCCTGTTTTTCCTAGTCTGACAAGCAACGCGGTTATTGCCCGTTTGAAACATATTTCTGTTCATTCGGGTCCGCGCTGTTTATACTGCAACATCAAACGGTAGCGTTTCCAGTGTCCTTGCCGTCTTGATTTTCTAATCCGATTGCCTCCCACTGGCGCCCTCGTATGAAGTGGCGACGGGCCGATCTTCACCATAAAGCTACTATGTCCTTTACCTCACTCGGCCTGTCCGATGCCATCGTTCGTGCCGTCACCGAACACGGCTACACCGTTCCGACCCCGATCCAGACCCAGGCCATTCCTGCGGTGCTGAACGGCGGCGACCTGCTGGCAGGCGCCCAGACCGGCACCGGCAAGACCGCCGGCTTCACGCTGCCGATCCTGCACCGCCTGTCGAGCGACAAGGTCGGCGCCGCGCAGACCGGCAAGAGTTCAACCCGCTCGGTGCGCTGCCTGATCCTGACCCCGACCCGCGAACTGGCGGCCCAGGTCGAGGAAAGCGTGCGCGTCTACGGCAAGTACACCAACCTCAATTCGGCGGTGATTTTCGGCGGCGTCGGCATCAACCCGCAAATCAAGCAGCTCAAGCACGGGGTCGACATCCTGGTCGCCACCCCGGGCCGCCTGCTCGACCACATGGAGCAGCGCACCGTCGACCTGTCGAAGATCGAGATCCTGATCCTCGACGAAGCCGACCGCATGCTCGACATGGGTTTCATCCGCGACATCAAGAAAGTGCTGGCGGCCCTGCCGGCCAAACGCCAGAACCTGCTGTTCTCGGCCACCTTCTCGGAAGAGATCAAGGCGCTGGCCGATGGCTTGCTGAACAAGCCGGCGATGATCGAAGTGGCGCGCCGCAATTCGACGGTGGAAGTGATCGCCCAGAAGATCCACCCGGTCGACCGCGACAAGAAGCACCCGATGCTGGCCCACCTGATCAAGACCAACAAGTGGACCCAGGTGCTGGTGTTTACCCGCACCAAGCACGGCGCCAACAAGCTCGTCGAACAGCTCGGCGCCGACGGCATCGGCGCGATGGCGATCCACGGCAACAAGAGCCAGTCGGCGCGCACCAAGGCGCTGTCGGAATTCAAGGATGGCGCCCTGCAAGTGCTGGTCGCCACCGATATCGCCGCGCGCGGCATCGACATCGACCAGTTGCCGCACGTGGTCAACTACGACTTGCCGAACATTCCGGAAGACTATGTGCACCGGATCGGCCGCACCGGCCGCGCCGGCGCCACCGGCGAAGCGGTGTCGCTGGTCTGTGTCGACGAGCACGACATGCTCAAGGATATTGAAAAGCTGATCAAGCAAACCCTGCCGCGCCAGGTCATCGCCGGCTTCGAGCCGGATCCGAACGCGCGCGCCCAGCCGGTGCAACTGCGCAGCGGCGCGCCAGGTCATGGCGGCCGTGGCGGTCGTTCGGGCGGCGGTGGCGGCCAGGTGGTCAAGGTCGGCGCCGGTCGCGGCACGGCCAAACCGCGCAGCGCCGGTGGCGGTGGTGTTGGCGGTGGTGGCGGTGGTGGCGGCAACCGCAGCGGTGGTGGTGGCGGTGGTGGCGGCGGCGCTGGCCGTCCTGCCTCGCCGCACCGCTCCGGCGGCCGCGGGCGCTAAGCCCGGCGGCAGCGCCGGGCCGATCTGCCCGGTCACGCGCCGCTCGTCCGGCCGCATCAAACTGCACCCCGCACGGTCCTGTACCGGCGGGGTATTTTTTCACCTGCGCGGCGCTTATTTGTGATATGCTTGAGTTATCAAGCATATTGAAGAGCTACATCATGACCGACGCCAGCCCCCCACTCCCGCTCGACGCGGTGATCCCCTCGACCGAATTCTGCCTGCGCCTGGCGCGCGCCAACGCGGTACTGCTGCGCCGTTTCGACACCGCGCTCGGCAATCACCACGGCATCAGTTTCAGCGACTACATGCTGCTCAACCACTTGAGCCGCGCGCCCGGGCAGCGCCTGCGCCGGGTCGACCTGGCCGAGCGCATGGGCCTGACGGCCTCGGGCGTCACGCGCACCCTGCTGCCGCTTGAAAAGATCGGCCTGATCACGCGCGAATCGGATCCGCGCGATGCCCGCGTCGGCTACGCGGTGGTCACGCCAACCGGCCAGGAGCTGCTGGTCAACGCCACTGTCATCGCCGACCTGGTCAGCCGCGAAGTGATGCGCAATATTGCCCCCAGCGACGTGGCCGCCTTGAGCGCCCTGCTCGGCCAGATTGCCGGCATTCATGCAGCCAATGCCTGAACCTTTGCCAATTAAAACGCAGGCATCGGTCCGATCCACACCAGCACGTCGATCGCCCGCCCCAGCGCTTTGCGCCGTCTGAACGAGTGCCGCCATGCCGAGATTTGCCGCCAATCTGAGCCTGCTGTTCACCGACCTGCCCTTCCTCGACCGCTTCGCCGCCGCCCGCGCGCACGGCTTCGAGGCGGTTGAGTTTCTGTTTCCCTATGCTTTCGACGCCGCCCAGATCGCCGAGCGCCTGGCGGACCATCAGCTGCAACTGGCTCTCCACAACTTCCCCGCCGGCGACTGGGAGAGCGGCGATCGCGGCATGGCTTGCGACCCGCAGCGGGTCGGCGAATTCCAGGACAGTGTGGCGACCGCGCTGGCTTACGCCACCGTGCTCGGCACCCCGCAAATGCACTGCATGGCCGGCAAGCTGCGGCCCGA
>JBDSTZ010000378.1:0-2180 GCA_039927975.1 Massilia sp.
CCGCGAGATCGAGCCGTCGGCCTGGCTGAACGACTGGAACAGGCGCGCCAGCTGTTCCTCGCTCATGCCGATGCCGGTGTCGCTGACCGAGAAGCGCAGCGTCACGCCGGCGGCGGCGCGCTCGACGGTGTCGACCGCCACCACGATCTCGCCCTTCTCGGTGAACTTGGTGGCGTTGTTGGTCAGGTTGATCAGCACCTGGCCCAGCCGCAGCGGGTCGCCCACCAGCCGCGACGGCACCTTGCGGTCGACCCGGAACACCAGTTCGACGCGCCGGCTGTCGGCCTTGACCACCGTCACGCTCGACAGGTGGTCGAAGATGTCGCCCAGGTCGAACGGCACCGACTCGAGCGTCAGCTTGCCCGCCTCGATTTTTGAAAAATCGAGGATGTCGTTGATGATGCCCAGCAGATGCTCGCCGGCGCCCTGGATCTTGGCCAGGTAGTTGCGCTGCTTGGGGCTCGGGTCGCCCATCAGCGCCAGCCGGCTCATGCCGATGATCGCGTTCATCGGGGTGCGGATTTCGTGGCTCATATTGGCCAGGAAGTCCGACTTCATGCGCGTTGCCGCCTCGGCGCGGATCATCGCGTTCTGCATCGCCTTGCCGCGCAGCCCGAGAATGCGCATGAACACCAGCATGTCGAAGGTGTTGCCGAACTGCAGGGCGTGCATGGTCCAGAAGTTGGCGCCGGCGTTGCCGCCGATGACCTGGCTGACCACCACCGAGGAGCCGAAGCTGACCGCCCAGCCGATCAGGAAGTAGACCCCGACAGGGTCGCCGCGCCGCGCGCGCATGAACGCGCCCGGCAGGCCGAGCAACATCGGCATCAGGCCGAGCGTGCTGACGATCGCCACCAGCACTTGCACGCTGATGGCGTCGGCCGCGTAGGCCGCCGCGCTGAGCACCGTCAGCGCCGCGCCCAGCTTCATCAAGACGCTGAACACGCGGTCGATGCCGGGCCGCGTGAGCGCCTGCTCGACGAACAGGTAGGCGCCGCACGAGGCCATCAGGGCGAACAGGCCGCCGGCGTGCAGGGTCATCCAGACGTTCTGCGGCCACAGGTATTGCGAGCCGAGCCCGAAGAATTCGACCGAGAACATCAAGGTGCCGCCCACCAGCAGGGCGTATTTGCCGAACAGGGCGTCGCGCAGATTGATCCACTGCGCCAGGCTGTAGAGCAGCAGGCACAGCGACAGGCCCACCAGCATGCCCTGCACCATCTGCTCGTTGAGCGCGGCGGCGTGGAAGGCGGCCGGCTTGGACAGCCGCACCGGCAGGATCTTCGAGCCGATGTTCTCGATCCGCAGCAGCAGATCGTAGCGCGCGCCGGGCGCCAGTTGCAGCGCCAGCGCCGGCGCCCGTCCGCCCAGCGAGTCGGCGGTCGGCTTGTGCAGATTGCCCAGCACCGCGTGGCGCAGCAGCTGGCCGTCGCGTTCGACATACACGTCGATGCGGTTGAGCACCGCGTAGTCGATATCGAGCATCCAGTCGCCGTCGCTGTTGGCCGCCACCTCGACCGGAATGCGCAGCCACACCACTTCCTCGCGCACGCCGAGGGTGGCGTAGGCCGACTTCGGCGCCGCGAAGCGCGCGCCGGCCGCCTGCACCTGCGCGACCCAGAGCTTGCCGCCGGCGTCGTACAGCACCGACACCGCCGGCCACGCCTCGATGCGCGCGCGCGCGTCGTCAAGCAGCAGCGCGGCGGCGCGCGCCGGCGCCAGAGCGGCCAACAGCAGCGCCAGCATCAGCGCCAGCATCCGTCCCAGGGCCAGCGCCGCACGCGTTTCATTCCCCCGCCCATTCCACAGCCCTGTCGACAACATCACGTCTTGCTTCCTTCCTGATTCTGCGCCGGCGCCGGCGACGCCTTGCGGGTGAGCCGCTGTTCAATGTCGTTCATCCAGTCCGGCGCCTTCGGGTCGACCCGCCAGCCGGCCGTCATGTCGGCCACCTGACCGAGCAGCACCGGCGGCAGCTTGAGCGGGCGCGTCTGGTTCATCAGCACCTTCACCGTGAACTGGTAGCCGACGATGCGGGTGAGCAGGCGCGAGACCGAAAACTCCGGCCACACCAGCCGCGCCACGCTGTCGACCAGGCGGAACAGCAGCATGCAGGCGGCGAACAGCAGCCGTGGCAGCAGGCCGACGCGCTGGTCGATGCCGATGTCCCGGGCGGTGGT
>JBDSTZ010000379.1:0-3246 GCA_039927975.1 Massilia sp.
GGTGAACACATGGTCCGCGCCGGCGCCGGTGGTCGCTTGTTCGTCGATCGTGTCGGTGTCCGCACCTTCCGAATCCGTGCGCTGGTCCGCGCCGCCCCCGGTAGCGCGCGCCGGCGGTTCCCACGCGGCCAGGAAGGACTCGGTCTGCTCGCGCACCGGCTCAGGGGCCGCGTCGGACGGCGCCGTCTCCCCGGCGCGCTCGAATTGGAGCTGGACCTGGACCTCGCCCTCGCCCTCGTCCTCAAACTCTTCGTCGACTTCAATGTAGCCGTGGCGCGCCACGCGCAGCGCGAACTCGTAGGCGTCGTGCAGCTCCTGGAAGGCGAGCGGGTCGTCTTCCGGACGCGTGCACTTCAGGCGCCTGGCGTAGGCGCGCTTGATCTCACGCTCGTCGCCGGTGGGGGCGATGCCGAGCACGTCCCACACATTCATAGATAGCTGTTTCCGTCGAACTGGCGCATCACGTCAAGCAGCACTTCACGCGCCTCCTTGGCGGCGGCCACGTCCTGCTTTTCCAGCACCGCCTGGAACACCGCGATGTGCTGGGCCAGGTAGTCGCGCGCGTCGCCGAGCAGCAGTTCATAGAGCCGGTCGGCCTGGGCGATCACGGTGCGGTTTTCGATCTGGTCGCGCGGATGGGTCTTGAGCGCGGCCAGCTCGCCCAGTCGATGCTCGATCTGGGCCGGCGTCATCACGCCGGCGTTCTCGGTGATCACCAGCTTGTGCTTTTCCTGGGTCGGCAGCACCGTGATTTCCGCTTCCAGCACCCCGCTGATGTCGTAGGTGAAGCGCACGTCGGCGCTGATTTCGCCCGACTTCTTGGAGGCGATCGGGAAGGTCAATGTGCCGAGATAGATATTGTCCGACACCAGCCGCGCCTCGCCCTGGTAGACCTTCACCTGCAGCTCGCGCTGGTAGTCGCGCACCGTGGTGATGTTCTTCACGCGCGAGACCGGCACCGTCGAATTGCGGTCGATGATGGGCATGAAATGGCCGCCCTCGTAATCGTTCGGGCCGATCTGGCGGGCGATGCCGATGCCCAGCGAGTAGGGCGCGACGTCGGTCATGACGACTTCGTCGAGCGCGGCGTCGCGCATCTTGAGGCCGGCCTGCACCGCCGCGCCGAGCGCGATCGCGTGGTCGGGGTCAAGCTGGATCGAGGGGAAGCGGCCGAACATGCGCGAGACGAGTTTGCGCACCAGCGGCATGCGGGTGGCGCCGCCGGCCAGCACCACGGCGTCCAGTTCGGCGGCCCGGATGGTGGCGTCGCGCAGCGCCCGCTCGACCGGGGTGCGCAGGCGCAGCATCAATTGTTCACACAGTTGGGCCAGCGACTCTTCGGTGAACTCCCAGGTAAATTCGGTGCCGTCGAGGTGGAAGGACATGGTGGCCGTGCTGCTGTCGGACAGCTTGCGCTTGACCCGTTCGGCCTCGTCGCGCAGGCGCTGGCGCTGGCTGCCGGTGAGCGGACGCCCACCGAGGGCCTTCGTCAGGCCGCTTTTGGCCATGAAGGAATCGTTGATGGCACTGACGAAGTCCTCGCCGCCGAGCAGGTTGTCGCCGGCCGAGGCGCGCACTTCCATCACGCCTTCGAACAGTTCGAGGATCGAGACGTCGAAGGTGCCGCCGCCCAGGTCGAATACGAGGAACTTGGTTTCGCGCTGGGTGTCCTGGATGCCGTAGGCCAGCGCGGCGGCGGTCGGCTCGTTGAGCAGGCGATCGACCTTGAGCCCGGCCAGCTGGCCGGCGGCGCGGGTCGCCTTGCGCTGGGCGTCGGAAAAATACGCCGGCACGGTGATGATCGCTTCCTCGATCTTATGGCCGAGGAAGGCTTCGGCGTCTTCTTTCAGCGCGCGCAGCACCATCGAGGACAGTTCCTCGGGCCGGAATTCCTGCTTGCCCAGGCGCGTGACGCGTTCGCTGCCCATGTAGCGCTTGAACAGCGAGGTGGAAAGCTCGGGATGGGTTTGCAGGCGCGCGCGCGCCGCCTCGCCCACCAGCACAGTGCCGTCGTCGTCGAAGCCGACGCAGGACGGCGTGAGGAACTGGCCGAGCGCGTTCGGCACGATCTGCGCCTTGCCGTCGCGCCAAATCGCTACCAGGCTGTTGGTGGTGCCAAGGTCGATCCCGATGATCATCGCTTAGATATCCGCTTCCGTTTCGTTGCCATGCTCCTCGATCCAGGCGCGGCGCGCGGCCGCTTCGCCTTTCCCCATCAGCATATTGAAGCGCGCCGAGGAATCGGTGTGATCGAAGTCGCCCAGCGACACCGGCAGCAGGCGTCGGGTGTCGGGGTTCATGGTGGTTTCCCACAGCTGCTCGGCGTTCATCTCGCCGAGGCCCTTAAAGCGCGAGATGCCCCAGGCGCCATCCTTGACGCCATCCTTGCGCAATTTGTCCTCGATCGCCACCAGTTCGCCGGCGTCGAGCGCGTACAGCTTCTGGATCGGCTTCTTGCCGCGCGCCGGCGCGTCGACCCGGAACAGGGGCGGGCGGGCGATGCAGATATGGCCGCGCGCGAACAGCGCCGGGAAGTGCTTGAAGAAGAGCGTCAGCAGCAGCACCTGGATGTGCGAGCCGTCGACGTCCGCATCGGACAGGATGCAGATCTTCCCGTAGCGCAGACCCGACAGGTCCGGGTTGTCGGCGTGGCTGTGCGGGTCGACCCCGATCGCCACCGCGATGTCGTGGATCTCGTTGTTGGCGAACAGGCGGTCGCGATCGGTCTCCCACGAGTTGAGCACCTTGCCGCGCAGCGGCAGGATGGCCTGGAACTCCTTGTCGCGGCCCATCTTGGCCGAGCCGCCGGCCGAGTCGCCCTCGACCAGAAAGATCTCGTTGCGGCTGATGTCGGACGATTCGCAATCGGTCAGCTTGCCCGGCAGGACCGCCACGCCGGACGACTTCTTCTTCTCGACTTTTTGCAGCGAGCGCAGGCGCGACTGGGCCTGCTTGATGACCAGGTCGGCCAGCTTGCGGCCGTATTCGACGTGCTGGTTGAGCCACAGTTCGAGCGGCGGCTTGCTGAAGGTCGAGACCAGCCGCACCGCGTCGCGCGAGTTCAGGCGTTCCTTGATCTGGCCCTGGAACTGCGGATCGAGCACCTTGGCCGACAACACATAGCTGGCGCGGGCAAACACATCTTCGGGCAGCAGCTTGACGCCTTTGGGCAGCAAGGCGTGGAGTTCAATGAAACCCTTGATCGCCTGGAACAGGCCGTCGCGCAAGCCACTTTCGTGGGTGCCA
>JBDSTZ010000380.1:0-19019 GCA_039927975.1 Massilia sp.
GTGACCAGGAAGGCCGAATCGAGCGCCGCCTTGACCTGGTTGCTGAACGGGATATCGGCCTGGATTGCCTGCAGCGCCCAGGGCAGGGTCTGGCGGTCGAGATAGCTGATCGCGATGGCCACGCTGAGCAGCGCGGCCACCATCCAGCGCCGGGCGCCGTCGTCGGAACGGGGGTGGGACATGGTGTCTCCTTTGTTATTGGTTGAACGCCGGGTCTCCGCCGGCGGCTTCGCTTCAATCGATCAGCAACAGGGTCACGCCCTGGCGCGGCAGGGTGAAGCTGAGGCTACCGGCGCCGTTCTTGAGCGCGAGCGGCGCCAGTTGGGCCGGCTGCATCACCGATGCCGCCTCCAGCGTTTTGTACTGCGCGTAGTCGGGCGACTGCGGGGAGCCCATCGCCTGCCAGGCGGTGAAGGCGTTGCCGTTGGCCTGGTCCACGCGCCACTGCGTCACTTTGCGGGTGGCCTCCTTGCCCAGGCCCTTGAGCGAGAGCGTGACGGCGGCGTCGGCCGCAGCGACGTCGTCGTCGTGGTAGTGCCAGCTCAGGATCGCCAGCTTGCCGTCGGCGGTCCGGGAGGCGATCACGCCGACGTCCGGCGCCGCCCGCACGCCATTTTTCATGAGGTCGTCGAGCGCCGCTTCGGCGCTGCTGGTGGCGCTGACCCGGCTCGTGCCCATCTTTGCGAACAAGCGGAACACGTTCATCACCGGCAGGTCGACGCCGTTGGTGGCGAGCTGGCGGTAGCCGGCGAACCAGGGCTGGTCCTCGAAGGTGAAGGCCCAGGTGAGGGCGCCATCGATGTTGACGTGATGGCGCTCGGCCAGTTGCCAGATGCGGGCGAAGCTGGCCGCCGTATAGCTCGAATACATGGTGCCGTTGCGGTAGGCGTTTTGCGGTCCGGGGCAGGCGGCGCAGCCTTCCGGGTCGCTCTCGCCGATGACGATTGGCTTGTCCTTCAGTTCAGGGACGGCGGCGATCTTGGCGAAGCCGCTATCGACGGTCTTGATATGGTTGCTGATCCCCATGCGCACATGGCCGTCGACAAAGCGCGGGCTGCCCTTGGCGTGGAAGGAGAGGAAATCGGTCGGTGTGCCGGTCACGCCGGTGGCGTAGTTGGTGCCGCTGACCACGTGCTCGAGGAAGCCGTCCATGAAGGCGCCGCCGGATCCGGCCACGTCGGGGCCGCCGACGCGTGCGTCGGGCAAGGCGCGGCGGATGCCGGCCACGGCGTAATCGTGCAGCTTGTAGAATTCCTCGGGCGTGCCGGTCCAGTAGGATTTGCCGTTCGGCTCATTCCAGATTTCGAAGTACCAGTGCTTGACTTCCTCGCGGCCGTAGCGCGCGATGTTATGCAGCGTCCACTGGTAGGCCAATTCCTCCCACTTGGCGTAGTCTTTCGGCGGCGCGTTCCAGGCGCCTTCAATCAGGTTGTAGGCGAAGCCGGGCCGCCAGTTGTGCCGATACGGCGTGCCCGGCTTCGCGCTCGACATCGCCTCGGGCATGAAGCCGAGCTGCAGATAGGGACGCACGCCGCGCGCGCGGTAGGTGTCGATGATCTTGTCGATGATCGCCCAGTTGTAGACCGGCTTGCCGTCCTTGTCCTCGCTGTACATATCGGTGCTGCCCCACTTGAAGGCGGCCGTGCCGTCGCCGCTGTTCAACAGACTGTGGGCGCGGAAGAACACCTGGTCCTTGCGCAGTTCGCCGAGGCCGGCGATCAGCTTGCTGCCATCCTTCATGGTCGCGTAGTTCGGTTCATCGGCGCCAAAGAAGCGCCAGATCGGCTTGAGCTCGCCGGCCGGCTTGCCGGCATCGACCTCGATCGCCACCGCGAACGGCGCCGCAGGGGATTGCGCCAGCGCCAGCGGCGCGAGCAAACTCAACATTGTAGATACAGCAAATGGCAGACACCGCATATCGCTCCCTGTCCCCCCGCCTGTCGCGCGGAGGTTTTTGTTTTATAAGAAATACATTAGGCGGACAGATTGTATGACAATTTTGGGTGCGTGTTGATGATTTTTAATTTTTTCGGCAAGAAGAGGGATGTTTTTTGCCGCGAGGCGAGGCTTGCGGCTATGATTGTCTAACGATTTTGCCGATTCAACCATCTTTACAGGACGATCATCCATGCTGCATCCGCCAAACTTTGCCCGATCGCTGTGCGCCGTTCTGTGTCTGGCGGCCCCGGCCGCGCTGTTCGCCCAGACCCCGGTCGCCCCGGCGCCTCTGCCTGCCTTGGCGCCGCTGCCGGGCAAGGGCTTGGCCGAGCATCCATTTCTGTACTGCGGCGAATACGCCTACGACCAGGATCAGCAAACTGTTCGCCTGATCAAGGGCGGCAAAGAGGTCTGGCGTTACGACATCAAGTTCAAGGTGATGGTCAACGGCAAGGAGAACATTCAGGAACTGGGCGACTGCACCCAGCTATCGAACGGCAATATCGCCTTCACCACCCGCTTCGGCGCGCGGGAAGTCACGCTCGACAAGACCGTCGTGTGGCAATACATCGGGCCCGACAATACCGAGATCCACGGCCTGCAAGCCATCGGGCTCGACCGCGTGCTGCTGCTCCAGAACGGCAACCCGGCCAAGGCCCTCCTGATCAACAAGAAAACCAATAAGATCGAGAAGACCTATCTGATCCCGGTCGGCAAGCCCGACAACATCCACGGCCAGATGCGGCGCGCCCACCTGACCCCGGCCGGCACCTTGCTGGTGGCGCACATGGACAGCGACAAGGTCAGCGAATACGACGAGGCCTGCAAGGAAGTGTGGACCGTCGCGGCCGGCTCACCCTGGGACGCGGTGCGCCTCAAGAACGGCAACACGCTCATTTCAAGCAATCACGGCTTTGCCCGCGAGGTGAACCCGAAGGGCGAGACGGTGTGGGAATTCAACAAGGCCGACGCGCCGCAATACACCTTGAAAGTGTTCCAGGAAGTCACGCGCCTGGCCAACGGCAATACCTTGATCAGCAACTGGGTGGCCGGTGGCGTCAAGCCGCCGGAATGGCCGAAAACGGTGCAGTTCCTCGAAGTCACGCCTGACAAGAAAATCGTGTGGGCGCTCAGCGCTTGGGACAAGCCGAACCTGGGTCCGGCGACCTCGATGCAGCTGCTTGATCAGCCGGGACTGGCTGAGAACGGCGATCTCATGCGGTGAGTCGGCGCGCTCAGGCTCAACCCAGGCGACGTGGCTTTCCTTGGCGCAGCGGATCGAGCAGCCCGCGCAGCGCGTTATGGTCGAGCTCGTACATGAGGTTGAGCAGACCGCCGAGTTCGCCGCGCGGGAAACCTTCGCGGGCGAACCAGGACAGATAATGGGCCGGCAAATCGGCGATCACGCGGCCCTTGTATTTCCCATACGGCATTTCGCGGGTGAGCAGCAACTGCAAATCTTCAGGTTTCATGGTGCGACACTCTAGCATGCGACTGAGGTAACATTAGCGGCGAAGGAGGGCGATCATGCAAACGCAATTCGATCTTGAGCGCTTCGTCGAAGCCCAGGCGCCGGTCTACCAGGTCGTCGTCGCCGAGCTGCGCGGCGGACGCAAGCGAAGCCACTGGATGTGGTTCATTTTTCCCCAGCTGGCCGGTCTCGGCCGCAGCCAGATGGCTCGCCAATACGCGCTGTCGTCGGCCGACGAGGCGGCCGCCTACCTGGCCCACCCGGTGCTCGGCGCGCGCCTGCGCGAGTGCAGTGCGCTGGTGGCCGCCATCGACGCCGAGGCCGAGACCATTTTCGGCGACCCCGACGTGCTGAAATTTCACTCCTCGATGACACTGTTCGCCGAGGTGGCGCCGGACGAAGCGGTGTTCCACACCTGCCTCGACAAATTTTACGACGGCCGGCCCGACCAGGCCACGCTCGACCTGCTGTGACGCGGCGCTCGCCGCGCCATCGGGCCGTGATATCGTTGCGCTCTCGAATGGGAGGCAACGATTGGATCACGGACTAAAGCCGCAGGGAAGGTGGCGCCTTCTGGCGCTGATGGCGGCGCCCCTGCTGCTGGGCGCCTGCGCCTCGCACCTTGACGCCGGCGCGCCGGCCGCCCAGGTCGAGCGCTTCGACATCATCAGCCGCACGCCGGCGTTTGGCGGCGCGCGCTTCGACGAGGCGGGCGACTACGAGACCATCGTCGCGGTGGCCCACATGCGCATCAATCCGCGCCACCCGGCCAATCGCGGCATCGTCGATCTCGACAAGGCCGCCGCGCCGGACGGCTGGGTGAGGTACGCCAGCGATGTCGTCATCCTGCGTCCGCGCGCGCCCGCCGGCGCCTCGCGCGTGCTGCTGCTCGACGTGCCCAATCGCGGCGGCAAACTCCTCCAGCAAATGGTCAACGAAGGCAGTTACGCGATCGGCACGCCGGCCGGCGCCGGCACCGGCTACACGATGCGGCGCGGGCACACCCTGGTATGGATCGGCTGGCAGGGCGACGTCAAGCCCGACCCGAGCGGGCGCTTCGCCGGCGCCGCCTTGCCGCTGGCGTCAATCGGCGCGCAGCCGATCACCGGGCAGCGCATCGAGGAAGCGGTGTTCGACGATATCAAACCGGTCGGCAGCATTGCGCTGGCCTATCCCGCCGCCTCGCTGTCGCAGGAAGGCGCGCTGCTCACCGTGCGGACCAGCGCCATGGCCGCGCCGCAGCGCCTGCCCGCCGACGCCTGGCGCTACACCAGCGCCAACACCGTCGAGCTGACCAGTCCAAAAGGCTACGACGCCGGCGCGATCTACCAGTTTCAGTACGAGGCGCGCGACCCGAAAGTGATGGGGCTGGGCTTTGCCGCGCTGCGCGACGTCACCAGCTACCTGAAATCGGGCGAACCTGACGCCGCCGGCCAGGCCAATCCGCTGGCCGACATCAAGCCGGCGGTGACGATAGCGGCCGGCGTTTCGCAGTCGGGCCGCGTGCTGCGCGACCTGATCTGGCAGGGCTTCAACGCCGATCCACGCGGCGGACGCGTGTTCGACGGCGTCATGCCGATCATCGCCGGCAGCCGCAAAAGCTTCGTCAACGCCCGCTTCGCCGAGCCTGGCCGCAACGCCACCCAACATGCCGAGCACCTGACGCCCGGCGACCAGTTCCCCTTTAGTTACGCGGTCACCACCGATCCGGTGAGCGGCAGGACCGACGGCATCTTCGCGCGCTGCACCGCCAGCCACACCTGTCCGAAGCTGATGCACGTCGACAGCAGCACCGAGTTCTGGCAGGGCCGCGCCTCGCTGGTGACCGGCGACGGCGCCGGCCGCGATATCGCCTTGCCGGCCGAGGTGCGCGCCTACCTGATGTCGTCGACCCAGCATACCTACACGACCGCGCCCTCGATGGGCATCTGCAAGAACTTCAACAACCCGGCCTCGCAGGCGCCGCTGCTGCGCGCGCTGCTCGAACGCCTGGTCGGATGGAGCCGCGACGGCAAGGCGCCGCCGGCCTCGCGCTATCCGCGCCATGCCGACGGCATGCTGGTGGCGCCCGAACGCGGCGCGGTCGGCTTTCCGGATCTGGCGGCGGCCGGCCTGGTTTTTCCGGCGGTGATCAATGAGCTGGCGCAGGTCGACTACGCGGCCGTGCCGCCGCGCGTCGACGCTGCCCGGCGCTACCAGCTGTTCGTGCCGATGACGGACCTCGACGGCCACGACCTCGCCGGCATCCGCTCGCCCGACGTGGCGGTGCCGCTGGCGACCTACACCGGCTGGAACCTGCGGCGCGGCGGCTTTGCCGAGGGACAGCTGTGCGGTTTGAATGGCAGCATGCTGGCGCTGCCGGCCACGCCCAAACCGGCGGATCCGCGCCAGGCCATCTCGCAGCGTTATCGCAGCAGGCTTGAGTACGCGAAGGCGGTGGCGCTGTCGGCGCGCGAACTGCGCGACCAGGGCCTGCTGCTTGACGACGATGCGAACCGCTATATTGAACGTGCGAAGGGGGAGCTGAGGGTGCCGTGACGGGCGGTCCGCTACGGCGGCGATGATCGCCGGGCGGCATCGGCCCGGCCCGCAGTCGACGCGCCGCAAGATGAGCGCCTCGCCCGCTGCCGCCGGCCCGCACGCGGTGGCGATGCCATCGTGTCCACCCTACCGTATAATCGCGGGATTGCCCTCCTAGAGACTACATTTTATGGCTTCATCCTCCGACAATATCAGCATGGCGGTGTTCTGCGATTTCGAGAACGTCGCGCTCGGCGTACGTGACGCGAACTACGAAAAATTCGACATCAAACCGGTTCTCGAACGCCTCCTGCTCAAGGGCAGTATCGTCGTCAAGAAGGCGTATTGCGACTGGGAGCGTTACAAAGGCTTCAAAGCCACCATGCATGAAGCGAACTTCGAACTGATCGAAATCCCGCACGTGCGCCAGTCGGGAAAGAACTCGGCCGATATCCGCCTGGTCGTCGACGCGCTCGACCTCTGCTACACCAAATCCCACGTCAACACCTTCGTCATCATCAGCGGCGATTCCGACTTTTCACCGCTGGTGTCGAAGCTGCGCGAGAACGCCAAGCAGGTCATCGGCGTGGGCGTGAAGCAGTCGACCTCCGACCTGCTGGTGGCCAACTGCGACGAATTCATTTTCTACGACGACCTGGTGCGCGAAGTGCGGCGCGCGGCCGCCAAGCGCGACGAGCGCAAGGTGCAGCCGGCCGCCAAGCGCTCGCCCGACGATGGCAACCGCCGCAAGGAAGAACTCGAAGAGCGCAAGGCCAAGGCCATCGAGATGGTGGTCGAGATGTTCGACGCCCTGGTCTCGGAGCGCGGCGACAGCGGCAAGATCTGGGCGTCGCTGCTCAAGGACACCTTGAAGCGCCGCCGCCCCGATTTCAACGAAGCCTATTTCGGCTTCCGCACCTTTGGCAATCTGCTCGAGGAAGCGCAGGCGCGCGGCATGCTCGAATTCGGCCGCGATGAAAAATCCGGCGCCTATGTCTACCGCAGCAGCGGCGCCCATCTGCCCATCGTCGAATCGCTGCCGGCGCTGCACGAGACCGAAACGGCGCCGGAAGTGGCCGACGAGATCGTCGTGCCGCAGGAGACCGGTCGCCGTGGCCGCGGTGGCCGCAAGCAGCGCGATTACCGTGCCGAAGTGAGCACCGACGTCAACGTCGGCGCCGATGCGGTGGAGCCTGTGGAGCATGCCGAGGAGTCCGCCGAGCCATTCTTCGCGCCGGCCGAGCCAGCGCCTGAGCAGCACGCTGAAGCAGCGGCGGACGCGGACGAGGTCGCCGAAGTGACCGACGCTGCGCCAGCCAAGTCAAAACGCAAGTTGCCACGCGACAGCGCGCGCAAGTCGGCCGCCAGGAAGGCCAAGTCGTCATCGGTTGCCGAGCAGCCCGCGCCTGAACCGGCTCCGGTGTTCGAGCCTGTGGCCCAGCCCGAGCCTGCGGTCCTGGCCGTGCCAGCACCTGCAATCGAACCGCCCGCCGAGTCTGGCGCCGAGGAAACCAAGACCAAGCCGGCACGCAAGAGCGCCCCGCGCGGCCGTCGTCCGGCCAAACCGAAGGCGGCGCCCGACAATAGCTGACAGCATTGACGAGCCCCGCATGGCAGACATTTTCCTTAAACTTTAGATAAACTGGATGCTCATCCACTTGTCTAACTGGTTTTAACGGGAGTTTGCCATGCGCGTGCTGACTGGACTTGTCTTGACCCTTGCTGTGGGAATCGAGGCGGCTGCGGCCCCGCCGTTGCCGGCCGACCATCCCATCCTTGGCAACTGGCGCCTGACGCTCGACGGCGGCCGTTGTTCCGAGGTCTACCATTTTCGCGGCGACGGCACCAGCCTGGTGACCAGCGCGCTCGAAGTCGCCGAAAGTGAGTACGAAATTCCGGCCAAGCCCAGCGCCAAGGGCTTCTACCGCATGACCGACCGCATTACCAAGGACAATGGCAAGAAGGATTGTTCCGGCGAAGTCACCAAAATCGGCAGCCGCGCCACCAATTTCATCCAGTTCCATCCCTCGGGCGATCTGTTTCTCATGTGCGTGAGCGAATCGCTCGACGCCTGCATCGGCCCGTTCGAGCGGATCGCGGGCCAGACCACCTGACGGGCGGGGCTGAGCGCGTTTTGCCCGCATTTTGCCCGCACTTCGCCCGCGTTTTGCCCGATTTTGCCCGACCCCCGCCGCTGCCGGCCTGCGGTGGCGCCGCGTCCCGCGCGGGGACGTTCTATTGAAGGCCGCCGCCCCAATTGTATGGCTTCCAAGTATGACATTCTGGCCACGCAACCCAATTTTCGCTTACAGTGTCCGCTTGCGTCGCCGTTTGCCGCGTTCGACGCATGCTTGACCCATGAGTTATCGAATGATTTGCTTGGCCGTTCCACCCGGCGGCCGAGCCGTTCAGTAACCGAACCATTGCCTGACCAATTTTCTCTATAGCCGGAGCCTCGATGTCATTCAAACCCCTGTCTTTCTTGCGCCGCGGTTTCGGCCTGTTCTGGCGCACGCTCGACGCCACGCGCCGCACCCTGTTCAACCTGATTTTCCTGATCTTCCTGATCGCCATTGTGTGGAGCATCATCGGCGGCGGCGTCAAGCCCTTGCAGCCGAAGACGGCGCTGGTGCTCAATCTGCGCGGCTCGCTGGTGGAGCAATCGACCAGCAGCGTGCGCGACGCCCTGATGTCGAATGTGCGCGGCGACGCCCGCAAAACAGTGCAGCTGCGCGACGTCCTCACCGTGCTCGACAACGCCAGCCGCGACCCCAACATCACGAGCGTGCTGCTCATGCTCGACGAGCTCGACGCGCCCGGCCTGGCCGTGCTGCACGAGATCGGCCAGGGCGTCGACCGCGTGCGCGCGGCCGGCAAGCAAGTGGTCGCCTGGGGCGGCAATTTCGACCAGCGCCAGTACCTGATCGCCACCCACGCCAACGAGGTCTACCTGCATCCGATGGGCATGGTCGACATCAAGGGTTTCGGCCGCTACCGCAACTACTACCGCGACGCCCTCGACAAGATCGGCGTGACCGTCAACCTGATGAAGGTGGGCACCTACAAGAGCTTCGCCGAACCCTACATCGGTAACGCGCCATCGACCGCGGCCACCGAGGCCGAAGCCTACCTCCTCAACGCCCTGTGGTCCGGCTACACCGACGAGGTGGAAAAATACCGCAAGATGCCAGCCGGCACGGTCACGAAGACCATCAACGACTTGCCGACCCTGCTCGACGGTGTCAATGGCGACATCGCCAAGCTGGCCGTCTCGACCAAGCTGGTGGACGGCCTCAAGACGCGCGACGAAGTGCGCGACCTGATGATCAAGCGCGGCGCGCCCGACAAGGAAGGCAAGACCTTCCGCCAGATTTCCTTCGAAGACTACTTGGCGCGCCACCGTCCGGCCGTGTTCGGCGACGCCGTGGCGGTGGTGGTGGCGGCCGGCGACATTGTCGACGGCAACGCCGGGCCCGGCTCGGTGGGCGGCCTGTCCACCTCGGCCATGATCCGCAAGGCGCGCGAGGACGACCAGATCAAGGCCGTGGTGCTGCGCATCGATTCGCCCGGCGGCAGCGCCTACGCGTCCGAGCTGATCCGCCGCGAACTTGAACTTACCCGCAAGGCCGGCAAACCGGTGGTCGTCTCGATGGGCAATGTGGCCGCATCGGGAGGCTACTGGATCGCGATGTCCGCCGACGAAGTCATCGCCGACCCCGGCACCATCACCGGTTCGATCGGCGTGTTCTCGATCCTGCCGACGGCGGAAAAAGTCGTCGACAAGCTCGGCATCCACACCGCCGGCGTGACCACCACCTGGCTGGCCGACGCCTACAATCCGCTGCGCCCGCTCGACCCGCGCTACGCCAAGGTCATCCAGAGCAGCGTGAACCACATCTACGGCGAATTCACCGCCAAGGCCGCGCTGGCGCGCAAGACCACACCCGAGAAGATCGACGCGGTTGCGCAAGGGCGGGTCTGGACCGGTGTGCAGGCCAAGGAACGCGGCCTGGTCGACAAGCTGGGCAGTTTCGGCGACGCCCTCAAGTCGGCCGCCACGCGCGCCGGCCTGCCCAAGGGTTACCGGGTTGCCTACGTCGAGCGCGACGTCTCGGCCACCGAGCGCTTCCTTGAAATGTTCGGCGCCTCGGCCTCGCAGGCGTTCACCATCCAGGTCAAGCTGGGCCTGTTGCCGCCGGCGCTGCCGACCAGCGCGGTCAACGAAGTCACGCGCGAACTGGGCTGGCTGTCGGACCTGACCGACGGCAAGAAGCCGTTTTCCGTCATAACCCATTGCCTTTGCACCCCGCCGTGAGGGAGTTTGTAGCGACTTTGTAACGCCATGTAGCATCAGCGGCGGAACGATAAAAACGGGCGCCGCAGGCATGTGGGCGCCCGTTTTGCATGTGTTTTCAATAGATTGCCGCACGGGCATGCTCGATGCATGAATGTTCACCCCCGACAGGAGCGGACGAAAGCCATCGTTTTGAGTGGCTTTCTGTACGGTGTGAAACATATTGTCAGGTATGTACGTGCTACAGTTTGGCCGTGATTTTGTTGCGTTTCGACCAAGGACAAGCATGGACCAGCAAGTGAAAACTCCGAATGCCGTGAAACCGCCGGTGCGTGGCGGCAAGCGCGCGAAAGTGATCGGCTCCATCATCGCCGTGCTGGCCATGCTGGGGCTGGGCGGCCTCGCCTGGTACCTGACCCACCCGGCCGCCGCGGACGGCGGTGCCGGCGGGCCCGGCGGCGCGGCGGCGGGCCGCGGCGGCCCCGGCGGACCCGGCGGAGGAGGAGGGCGCGGCCGCTTCGGCGGCGCCGCGACCACGGTCGGTGTGGCCAAGGCCGAGAAAACCGACATCCCGGTCGTCATCGACGCCCTCGGCACCGTCACCGCCGCCGCCACCGCCACGGTGCGCCCGCAAGTGTCGGGCATCCTGCAGAAAATTCATTTCAGCGAAGGCCAGATGGTCAAGGCCGGCCAGGTGCTCGCCACCATCGATCCGCGTCCGTTCGAGATGGCGCTGCTGCAGTCGTCCGGCCAGCGCCAGCGCGACGAAGCCCAGCTCGACAGCGCCCGTGTGACCCTGTCGCGCTACCGCACCCTGCTCGAACAGGACTCGATCGCCCGCCAGGACGTCGACACCCAGGCCGCGCTGGTCAAGCAGCTCGAAGGCACGATCATGACCGACCGCGCCGCCGAAGGCGTGGCCAAACTCAATCTGAGCTACACCCAGATCAAGGCGCCGATCAGCGGCCGGCTCGGCCTGCGCGTGGTCGATGTCGGCAATATCGTCAGCACCGGCGACACCGCCGGCGTGGCCGTCATCACCCAGGTCGCGCCGATCGATGTCGAATTCGCCGTGCCGCAGGACTCGGTGCCCGACCTCCAGCAGCGCATCCATGAAAGCGCGTCGATGCCGGCCACCGCGTTCGACCGCACCCGCACCGTCACGCTCGACAGCGGCAAGTTCTCCGCGCTCGACAACCAGGTCGACGTCCAGACCGGCACCGTGCGCGCCAAGGCCCGCTTCGGCAATGCCAAGCTGACCCTGTTCCCCAGCCAGTTCGTCAACCTGCGCCTCGAAATGCGCACCATCAAGGACGCGGTGGTGGTGCCGGTGACGGCGCTGCGCCACGGCGCCAGCGGCGACTTCGTCTACGTGCTCAATCCGGCCGAGCGCACCGTTGCCCTGCGCACTGTCACGCGCGGCCAGGCCACGGTCGACAAGGTCGAAGTCAAGACCGGCCTGACGGCGGGCGAACAGGTCATCACCGAAGGCGCCGACCGCCTCAAGGATGGCGCCAAGGTCACGCTGCCGGGCGATAAGCCGGCCGGCGGCGGCAATGGCGGTGGCGGCCGTCGCGGCAAGCGCGCGGCGGCGGAAGCCGGTGGCGCCGCCGCGGCTGGCGCAGCAGCTGGTGGCGCAGGCGCCGTTCCCGCTGCCGCAGCGCCGGCCGCCGTTGGTGCCGCTCCCGCTCCTGTCTCTCCTGCCGCATCGGCTGCTGCCGCACCCGGCGCGCCGGCGGCCGCAGGCGCCGACGGCGATCATCCACGCCGACGTCGCGGCGGCGGCGAAGCTGGCGGCGACGCGGCGGGCGGCGCACCCGCCAGCGGCGACCAGCCGCGCCGTCAACGCCCGCCGGCGCAATAACTCCAGGCATGGCCGGCGTGCGCGCCGGCCAGCCCGCTCACCGTACCCAGGAACGCTCCCAGTGCCCACGCGTATTCCACATGCAGTCAACCGAACTGCACCCAACCCAATCGACAAGGAGCTGACATGAGCCCATCCGGCCCGTTTATCAAGCGCCCGGTCGCCACCTCGCTGCTGATGCTGGCGATCGTGCTGGCCGGCCTGGTCGGCTTCAAATTCCTGCCGCTGTCGGCGCTGCCGCAGGTCGACTTCCCCACCATCCAGGTGCAAACCCTGTATCCGGGCGCCAGCCCCGAGGTCATGGCGCGCACCGTCACCGCGCCGCTCGAGCGCAACTTCGGCCAGATGTCCGGCCTGCAGCGCATGAGTTCGACCAGCGCCGCCGGCGTCTCGGTGGTGACCCTGCAGTTCGCCCTCGGCGAAACCCTCGACGTCGCCGAGCAGGAAGTCCAGGCCGCCATCAACGCCGGCGGCTCGCTGCTGCCGGCCGACCTGCCGGCGCCGCCGGTCTACGCCAAGGTCAACCCGGCCGACGCGCCGGTGCTCACCCTCGCGATCACTTCCGACACGGTGCCGCTGACCGAAGTGCAGAACATGGTCAACACCCGCCTGGCGCTCAAGATCAGCCAGGTCAGCGGGGTCGGCCTGGTCAGCCTGTCGGGCGGCCAGCGTCCAGCCGTGCGGATCCAGGCCGACACCGCCGCGCTGGCCTCCTACGGCCTCGGGCTCGACACCCTGCGCAGCGCCATCACGGCGGCCAACGCCAACAGTGCCAAGGGTTCCTTCGACGGTCCCAACCGCGCCTACACCATCAACGCCAACGACCAGCTGCTCGCCGTCCCCGACTACAAGAACCTGATCGTCGCCTACCGCAACGGCGCCCCGGTGCGCCTGTCGAACGTGGCCAAGGTGGTCGACAGCGCCGAGAACGTGCGCCTGGGCGCCTGGGCCAACATGAAGCCGGCCATCATCCTCAACGTCCAGCGCCAGCCGGGCGCCAACGTCATCGCCACAGTCGACGCCATCAAGGCGCGCTTGCCCGAACTGCAGGCCGGCCTGCCGGCCTCGCTGCGCCTGGACGTGCTGAGCGACCGCACCACCGGCATCCGCGGCTCGGTCGAGCATGTCGAGATCGAACTGGTGCTCGCCGTGGTGCTGGTGGTGCTGGTGATCTTCGCCTTCCTGCACAGCGTGCGCGCCACCGTCATCGCCAGCCTGGCCGTGCCGATCTCGCTGATCGGCACCTTCGGCGTGATGTACCTGCTCGGCTACAGCCTCAACAACCTGAGCCTGATGGCGCTGACGATCGCCACCGGCTTCGTGGTCGACGACGCCATCGTCATGATCGAGAACATCGCCCGCTACATCGAAGAGGGCGAGGCGCCGATGGCCGCCGCCATCAAGGGCGCCGCCCAGATCGGCTTCACCATCATCTCGCTGACCGTCTCGCTGATCGCCGTCCTGATTCCGCTGCTGTTCATGGGCGACGTGGTCGGCCGCCTGTTCCGCGAATTCGCCGTCACCCTGGCCATCACCATCCTCATCTCGGCGGTGGTCTCGCTCACCCTGGTGCCGATGATGTCGGCGCGCTGGCTGCGCAGCCACGAGGACGAGAAGCCGAGCGCCGTGGCGCGCAAGACCCAGGCCTTCTTCGACCGCGTCATCGTGCGCTACGACAGCTCGCTCAACTGGGTGCTCGAACGCCAGGGCCTGACCCTGCTGGTGGCGCTGGCCACGCTGCTGCTGACCGTGCTGCTGTATGTGCTGATCCCGAAAGGCTTGTTCCCGACCCAGGACACCGGCCAGTTGCAGGCCCGCGTCGAAGCGCGCCAGGCGATCTCCTACGACCGCATGGCCGAGCTGCAGCAGCAGGCCGCGCGCGCCATCCTGCAAGACCCCGACGTGCAGTCGCTCAGCTCCAACGTCGGCGTCGACGGCGCCACCAACACCATGCTCAACACCGGCCAGATGCTCATCAATCTCAAGCCCAAGCGCTCGACCGACCAGGCCGCGATCATGGAGCGCCTGCGCTCGCGCGTGGCCCAGGTGGCCGGCCTGACGCTCTACCTGCAGCCGACCCAGGACCTGACCATCGACGCCGAGACCGGCCCGACCCAGTATCGCCTGTCGATCGAGGGCGCCGACAACGCCACCGTCACCGAATGGTCCAACAAGCTGGTGCAGGCGATGGCGCGCCTCAAGCAGGTGCGCAACCCCGTCACCGACGCCGGCGCCACCGGCGCGGCGGCCTATGTCAACATCGACCGCGACAGCGCCTCGCGCATGTCGGTGACCGCCGCCTCGATCGACGACGCGCTCTACAGCGCCTTCGGCCAGCGCATCGTCTCGACCATCTTCACCGAGACCAACCAGTACCGCGTCATCCTCGAAGCCCAGCGCGACGAGCAGATGTCGATCAACGCGCTGGGCGACCTGCAGCTGCGCACCGGTTCCGGCAAGTCGACCCCGCTGTCGGCGATCGCCAGCATCAACGAGCAGGCCGCGCCGCTGCAGATCACCCACGTCGCCCAGTACCCGGCCAGCACCATCGGCTTCGACACCGCGCCAGGCGTCTCGCTCGGCCAGTCGGTCGACGCCATTCGCCAGGCCGCCAAGGACATCAAGCTGCCGCCGTCGGTGACCATGACCTTCCTCGGCGCGGCCGGCGCCTACCAGGCCTCGCTGTCGAGCCAGCTGTGGCTGATCCTCGCGGCGGTGATCTGCGTCTACATCGTGCTCGGCGTGCTCTACGAGAGCTACATCCACCCGCTGACCATCCTCTCGACCTTGCCGTCGGCCGGCGTCGGCGCCTTGCTGGCGCTGCTCGTCACCGGCCAGGATCTCGGCGTGATCGGCATCATCGGCATCATCCTCCTGATCGGCATCGTCAAGAAGAACGCCATCATGATGATCGACTTCGCTATCGAGGCCGAGCGCGACGAGGGCTTGGCGCCGCGCGCGGCGATCCACAAGGCCGCCATGCTGCGCTTCCGGCCGATCCTGATGACCACCCTGGCCGCGCTGTTCGCCGCCGTGCCGTTGATGTTCGGCTGGGGCGAGGGCGCCGAACTGCGCCGTCCGCTCGGCCTGGCCATCTTCGGCGGCCTGATCGTCAGCCAGATGCTGACCCTGTTCACCACGCCGGTGATCTACCTCGGCTTCGAGCGCCTCGGCCGCCGCTGGGCCGGGCGCGGCACCGCCAAGCCGCATGGGCCGGGTGACGCGCGCGGGGCCGACGCATGAACCTCTCCGAGCCCTTCGTCCGGCGCCCGATCGCCACCGTCCTGCTGACGCTCGGCCTGGCGCTGGCCGGCGTCGGCGCCTTTTTCGTGCTGCCGGTTTCGCCGCTGCCGCAGGTCGACTACCCGACCCTGTCGGTGAGCGCCTCGCTGCCCGGCGCCAGTCCCGACACCATGGCCAGCAGCGTGGCCACCCCGCTCGAACGGCGCCTGGGCGTGATCGCCGGCGTCAACGAGATGACCTCCAACAGCGGCAACGGCTCGACCCGCATCAGCCTGCAGTTCGACCTGAATCGCAAGATCGACTCGGCCGCGCGCGAAGTGCAGGCGGCGATTAACGCCTCGCGCGCCGACCTGCCGTCGACCCTGCGCAGCAATCCGACCTACCGCAAGGCCAATCCCTCCGACGCGCCGGTCATCATCCTGGCGCTCACCTCGCGCACCCGCACGCCGGGCCAAGTCTACGAATCGGTGTCCAACCTGGTGCAGCAGAAGCTGGCGCAGGTGCAGGGCGTGGGCGACGTCGAAATCGGCGGCGGCTCGCTGCCGGCGGTGCGGGTCGACCTGCTGCCGTTTGCGCTGAACCGCTACGGCGTCTCGACCGAAGACGTGCGCGCCGCCATCCAGGCCACCAACGCCAACCGGCCCAAGGGCGCGATCGAAGGCAACGGCCTGCGCATGCAGATTTATTCGCAGGCAAGCGGCGCCAGCGGCGGGCGCAGCGCGGCCGACTACCGCGGCCTGGTGGTGGCCTGGCGCGACGGCGCCGCCATCCGCCTGCAGGATGTCGCCAGCGTCACCGACGGCGTCGAGAACATCAACACCCTGGGCCTGTTCAATGGCGACCCGGCGGTGATCGTGCTGGTGACCCGTCAGCCCGGCGCCAACGTCATCGAAACGGTCGACGGCGTGCGCGACCTGCTGCCGACCCTGCAGGCCCAGTTGCCGGGCGACGTCAAGCTGCAGGTTGCCTCCGACAGCACCAACTCGATCCGCTCCTCGCTGCACGAAATCGAACTGACGCTGATGATCTCGATCCTGCTGGTGGTGCTGGTGGTGAGCGTGTTCCTGCGCAGCGTGCGCGCCACCGTGGTGCCGGCGGTGGCCACCGTGGTGTCGCTCTTGGGCACCTTCGGCGTGATGTACATGCTCGGTTTCAGCCTCAACAACCTGTCGCTGATGGCGCTCACGGTGGCCACCGGCTTCGTCGTCGACGACGCCATCGTGGTGCTGGAAAACACCAGCCGCCACATCGAGCAGGGCATGGACCGAATGAAGGCCGCGCTGCTGGGCGCGCGCGAAGTCGGTTTCACCGTGCTGTCGATCAGCCTGTCGCTGGTGGCGGTGTTCATTCCGCTGCTGTTCATGGGCGGCCAGGTCGGGCGCCTGTTCCGCGAGTTCGCCGTCACCCTGTCGGCCGCCGTCATGATTTCGCTGGTCATCTCGCTCACCACCACGCCGATGATGTGCGCCTGGCTGTTGAAAAAAGGCGAGATGGAACGCCCGCCGGGCCGTCTGGCGCGCTTCGCCGAGCGCGGTTTCGACCGCGTGCTCAAGACCTACGAGCACTCGCTCGACTGGGCGCTGGGCAGCCGCGCACTGGTAATGCTGATCCTGGTGTTCGTGGTCGGGCTGAACGTCTACCTGTTCGCCGCCGCGCCCAAGGGCTTCTTTCCGCAGCAGGACACCGGCCAGATCAACGGCGGCATGCGCGCCGACCAGAGCATTTCCTTCCAGGCGATGCAGGGCAAGTTGCGCGAGCTGGTTGGCATCATCAAGGCCGATCCGGCGGTAGACACGGTGGTCGGCTTCACCGGTGGCGGGCGCGCCGGCGGCGGCTTCATGTTCGTCAATCTCAAACCGGTGTCCGAGCGCACCGATGGCGGCCAGGCCGTCATCGCCCGCCTGCGTCCGCAATTGGCCGGGGTCACCGGAGTCTCGCTGTTCCTCAATCCCGTGCAGGACTTGCGGATGGGCGGACGCGCCTCCAACTCGACCTACCAGTACACCTTGAAGAGCGACAACCGGGCCGACCTCAAGCTGTGGGCCGGCAAGCTGGCCGACGCCATGAAGAACCAGCCGGCGCTCACCGACGTCGACACCGACCAGGCGGAAAACGGCGTCGAAACCTACGTCAAGATCGACAAGGACAGCGCCTCGCGGCTGGGCATCTCTGCGCGCGACGTCGACAACGCGCTCTACAACGGCTTCGGCCAGCGCCAGGTCGCCACCATCTACGACGAGCTCAATCAGTACCACGTGATCATGGGCGTGGCGCAGCAGTATGCGCAAAGTCCCGAATCGCTGCGCGACGTCTACGTGCCCTCCAAGGCCACCGCCGCCTCGACCGGCGCCACCACCGCCAACACCGCCACCAGCACCAGCGGCACGCCGGCGGCGCCTGGCAACCTGACCGCCGCGCGCGATCCGTCGAGCGGCTCGGCGCTCTCCGGCAGCGCCACCAACATGGTTCCCTTGTCGGCGATTGCCAGCTTTGCCGAGCGCTCGACCCCGACCTCGGTCAACCATCAGGACGGCGAGCTGGCAACCACCGTCTCGTTCAACCTTGCCGACGGCAGCAATCTGGCCGCCGGCAAGGCCGCGGTGGCCCAGGCCGAAGCCGACATTGGCATGCCGACCAATGTGCGCGGCAGCTTTCAGGGCAGTGCGCGCGCCGCCCAGGAATCGAACGACCAGCAGCCGATGCTGATCGCCGCCGCCATCGTGGTGATCTACATCGTGCTTGGCATCCTGTACGAAAGCCTGGTTCACCCGCTCACCGTGCTCTCGACCTTGCCCTCGGCCGGTGTCGGCGCCGTGCTGGCCCTGCTGCTGTTCAAGATGGAGTTCTCGATCATCGCCCTGATCGGTGTCTTCCTGCTGATCGGGATCGTCAAGAAGAACGCCATCCTGATCATCGACTTCGCGCTCGAAGCGGAGCGCTCGCGCGGCCTGTCGCCAGTCGAAGCGGTGCGCGAAGCCTGCCTGCTGCGCTTCCGCCCGATTCTCATGACCACCCTGGCCGCCGCCCTCGGCGCCTTGCCGCTGGCGATCGGTTTCGGCGAAGGCTCGGAGCTGCGCCGGCCGCTCGGCGTGGCCATCATCGGCGGCCTGATCGCCAGCCAGCTGCTGACCCTTCTCACCACGCCGGTGGTCTACGTCCTGCTCGACAAGCTGCGCCGGCGCGGTCCTTCCGAACACGATCTGAGCCGCCTGCCTGGCGAGCCGGCTTCCGCATCCTGAGCCCACCTGATATGAGTCTTCCTATGCGCCCACATCCGCTTTTCCGCCTCGTCCCCGGCGCGCTGGCAGCCACGCTGCTGCTCGGCGGCTGCGCCGTCGGTCCCGCCTACCATCGTCCGGACACGCCCGCGCCGCAAGCCTTCAAGGAAGCCGGCCCCTGGCTGCCGGCGGCGCCTGCCGACGCGCTCGAACGCGGTCCCTGGTGGACCTTGTTCGGCGACCCGCAGCTCAATCAAATGGCCGACAGCATCGAGGTCTCGAACCAGAACGTCGCCGCCGCGGTAGCCGCCTACGCCCAGGCCCGCGCCGCCGTGCAAGAGCAGCGCGCCTCGCTGTTTCCGACCGTCTCGCTGTCGGCCAGCGCCGACCGCAATGGCGGCGCCGGCGGCAACGGCGCCGGTTCGGCCTACCGCCTCAACATCGGCAGCAGCTGGGAGCCCGACCTGTGGG
>JBDSTZ010000381.1:0-22759 GCA_039927975.1 Massilia sp.
AGCATCAGCAGGGTCGGTCGAATTGCCGGCCGCGCGCGCGCCATGAAGTAGGCGAAGGGATAGCCGATCAGCAGGCACAGCGCGGTGGTGATGGCGGCGACTTTGAGCGAACTGAGGTAGGTGAGCACGTACAGCTCGTCCTGCAGCAGGAACAGGTAGTTGGCCACCTTCAGCTTGAGCGTGAGCACGCCCTCGGCGAAGGAAAACAGGCTGGCGCCGGCGCCTTCCGGGTCGAGTTCGGTCATCGACAGGCGCAGCACGATCAGGAAGGGCAGCAGGAAGCACAGCGCCAGCCAGGCGAACGGCAGGGCGATGACCGCGCGCCGGCCATTAACGAGGGGAATGGTGATCTTCATGCCGCTCACGCCGTCAAGACCACGACATCGCTGCCGTCCCACCAGGCGAACACGCGCTGTTCGCGCGCGAAGGCCGCTTGCGCGTGGCGGGCGGCGTTGGTGCGCGCCACGCGCAGGGTCAGGCCGGAATCGAGCCGCAGGTGGTAATGGGTTTCGTTGCCAAAATAGCCGATCGAGGTGATCACGCCGGCCACGCAGTTGCTGCCCGCTTCGGCCTGCGCGCGCTGGATGTCGGCGGGCGGCTCGGCCTGCAGGACGATTTTCTCCGGCCGCACCGCCACCGCGACGGCCATGCCGGCGCTGCCGGTGATGCCGTGGCTGACGTAATGGCGGCACTCGGCGCTCTCGACGACGACATGGTCGGCGGCGTCCTCGACCACCTTGCCTTCGAACAGGTTGACGTTGCCGATGAAGTCGGCCACGAAGCGGCAATTCGGCGTTTCATAAATGTCGCCCGGCGCGCCGACCTGCAGGATGCGCCCCTCGCTCATCACCGCGATGCGGGTGGCCATGCTCATCGCCTCGTCCTGGTCGTGGGTCACCATCACGCAGGTCACGCCGACCTGCTCGATGATGTTGACCAGTTCCATCTGGGTTTGTTCGCGCAGCTTCTTGTCGAGCGCGCCGAGCGGCTCGTCGAGCAGCAGCAATTGCGGCCGCTTGGCCAGGCTGCGCGCCAGCGCCACGCGCTGCTGCTGGCCGCCGGAGAGCTGGTGCGGCTTGCGCTTGCCATAGCTGCTCAATTGCACCAGCGCCAGCATCTGCTCGACGCGCTGGGCCAGCTGGTCCTTCGGCATGCCGTCCCGGCGCAGGCCGAAAGCAATGTTGTCCCACACCGACAAGTGGGGAAACAGCGCGTAGGACTGGAACATCATGTTGATCGGCCGCTCGTAGGGCGGCACCTTGCCGATGTCGGCGCCGGCCAGCGAGATGGCGCCCGAGGTCGGCGCCTCGAAGCCGGCCAGCATGCGCAGCAGGGTCGACTTGCCGCTGCCCGAACTGCCCAGCAAGGCGAAAATTTCACCCTTGTTGATGGTCACCGAAACTTGGTCGACCGCGCGCACGCCGTCGAATTCCTTGACCAGGTCGCGGATCAGGAGGTAGGGCTGGGCGGCCTCTGGCGTGGCCGGGGCGGGTGAAGCAGTCGTCATGGCTGGGAAAAAAGAATGGGCAAAACCGCAATTCTATCGGAGAGCGGGGCCGACCTTGCCAAAAATTGCGGCGCTTTGTGGCGATTTGCGTTCGCCATTCAACCGAACGCGGCGATGTCCTGGCCTATATTGCAAGCTCTTTTTTCAATAATGCGAAGGGGAACATCATGACGAAAACACTACTGAGCGGCGTGTCCGCCACCGCCCTGGCGCTTGCGTTGACGGCTTGCAGCGGTCCGCTGACGCAGTCGCAGCCGCCGTCGGACACGACCGCGAATGGCGGCGGCATGGCGAAAACGAGCGTGGTCGAGCCGGGCGACAGCGGCACCACCGCGAGCGGCAACAGCACCGCAGGCAGCAAGGGTTCGGGCAGCGGCCAGTAAGTGGCCAATCCTCGGCTGGGCCGGGCCGGCCGGGCCGGACACACTCCCCCGGCTCACCAACCCCGGCGTCGCACGTCCTCGAGCGTGCGGTCGAGGCTGTCGCTGATCTTGCCGATCATCTCGTCGATCTGCGCTTTGCTCATCACCAGCGGCGGCGCGATGATCATGCGGTTGCCGACCGCCCGCATGATGACGCCGTGCTCGAACATCCGGGCGCGGCACAGCATACCGGCCGGCTGATCCTCGTTGAACAGCTCGCAGTCGTGGATGGCCGGCGCCTTGCTGCGCACCAGGGTTAGGCCGGCCACGAAACCGCAAGTGGCCGCCTCGCCCACCAGCGGATGCGCGGCCAGCGCGCCAAATTTCGCTTTCAAATAGGGCCCGGTGTCGAGCGCGACCTTCTCGACCAGACGTTCGTCGAGCAGGATGCGCAGGTTCTCCAGCGCCGCCGCGCAGGCGACCGGGTGGCCGGAATACGTGAAGCCGTGGTTGAAATCGCCACCCTTGTCGATCAGCACGCGGGCCACGCGGTCGCCCACCAGCACGCCGCCCAGTGGCACATAGCCGGAAGTGACGCCCTTGGCAAAGGCGATCAGGTCAGGCTTCACCTGCATCAGTTCCGAGCCGAACCAGGCGCCCAGGCGGCCGAAGCCGCAGATGACCTCGTCGGCGATCAGCAGGATGTCGTACTTGCGGCAAATGCGTTCGATTTCCGGCCAGTAGGTGGCCGGCGGAATGATGACGCCGCCGGCGCCCTGCACCGGCTCGCCGATGAAAGCCGCCACCTGGTCGGCGCCGATCGCGAGAATTTTTTCCTCCAGCCAGCCGGCTGCCTTGATGCCGAACGCGGCCTCGCTCATGCCCTGCCCCGATTCCAGGTAGCTCGGCTGACCGATGTGGGCGACGCCGGGAATCGGCAAGCCGCCCTGGGCATGCATGCCGGACATGCCGCCCAGCGAGGCGCCGGCCATGGTGCTGCCGTGGTAAGCGTTGTCGCGGCTGATGATGGTCTGGCGCGCGGGCGCCCCCATCAGATCCCAGTAGCGTCGCACCATGCGCACGATGGTGTCGTTCGCTTCCGAGCCGGAACCGGTGAAGAACACGTGGTTGAATTGCGGCGGCGACAGTTCGACCAGCAGCGCGGCCAGGCGCACCGCCGGCACATTGGTGGTGTTGAAGAAGCTGTTGTAGAAGGGCAGCGTTTCCATCTGCCGGTAGACCGCTTCGGACATGCTGGTGCGGCCGTACCCCACATTCACGCACCACAGGCCCGACATGCCGTCGAGGATCTTGTTGCCCTCCGAATCCCACAAGTAGATGCCGTCGCCGCGCACCATCACGCGCGCGCCCTGCTCGGCCAGCGCGGCGTGGTCGGTGAACGGATGCAGGTAATGCGCGGCGTCGAGCTTGCGGATGGCCTCGGTGTCGAACTGTTCGGCCTTAGCCACCCTGGTGGACGCGACCAGCGCGGCGCTGGGCACGAGTGGATTTGCTGCCATGATGACACCTCGTTTTATTCACTGTCTTTTTGTCTGGTTCGATCGGTGGTGCGAAACGGCAGCCGGTGGATTGGCGCCCCAAGGATCGGCAAGCCAGGAGGCTGCCGGCCAAGGATCCGTTCTCTACACGTGCAGCAGCAGGTGCTCGCGCTCCCAGGGGCTGATGACGGTCATGAATTCCTGGTGTTCGAGGTCCTTGATGGCCGCGTACACGTCGATGAAGCGCTCGCCGAGCACGGTGCGCAGCTTGTCCTCGCCGCGCAGCAGCGCCAGCGCTTCGGGCAAGCCCTGCGGCAACTCGAACGGCAGATCGTAAGCGCTGCCGGTGGTCATCGGCGTCGGTTCAAGCTGCTCGGTCATGCCGAGGTAGCCGCAGGCCAGGGTGACCGCCAGCGCCAGGTAGGGATTGGCGTCGGCGCCGATGATGCGGTTTTCCACGCGCCGGTCCTGCACGCCGGACTCGGGAACCCGGAAACCCACCGTGCGGTTGTCCAGGCCCCACTGGATGTTGATCGGCGCGGCGGTGTGGCGCACGATGCGGCGGTAGGAATTGACGTAGGGCGCGACGATCGCCATCGCCGACGGCATGTAGCGCTGCAGGCCGCCGATGTAATGCTTGAAGATGGGCGCGGCCGAGCCGTCCTGATTGGAGAAGATGTTCAGGCCGGTCCTGGTGTCGACCACGCTCTGGTGCACATGCATGGCCGAACCGGGCTCGCCGGCCATCGGCTTGGCCATGAAGGTGGCGTACATGTCGTGCTTGAGCGCGGCCTCGCGCAGGGTGCGCTTGAAGAAGAACACCTTGTCGGCCAGGCCGAGCGGGTCGCCGTGCAGGAAGTTGATTTCCATCTGGCCGGCGCCGATCTCGTGGATCAGGGTGTCGACGTCGAGATTCATCATCTCGCAGTAATCGTAAATGTCCTCGAACAGCGGATCGAATTCGTTGACCGCGTCGATGCTGTAGACCTGGCGGCTGGTTTCGGCGCGCCCGCTGCGGCCGACCGGCGCGCGCAGCGGCAGGTCGGGATCGATATTCTTGGCGGTGAGATAGAACTCGAGCTCGGGCGCCACCACCGGCTTCCAGCCCTTGTCGGCGTACAGCTTGAGCACGCGGCGCAGCACCGTGCGCGGGGCGAAGTCGACCAGCATGCCGTCGGCGAAATAGCAGTCGTGGATCACCTGCGCGGTGGGGTCGACCGCCCACGGCACCATGGTGATGGTGGTCGGATCGGCCTTGAGGATCATGTCGCGGTCGGTGGTCGAGATGGCGCGGTCGTAGGGCGCGTTGTCGACCGGGTAGTTGCCGGTCACGGTCATGCCCAGCACCGCTTCCGGGATGCGCATGCCGCGCTCCTGGGTGAATTTTCCACGCGGCAGAATCTTGCCGCGCGCGACCCCGGTCAGGTCGGGGATCAGGCATTCAATTTCAGTGACCCGTTTCTCGTTGAGCCACAGGTCCATATCGGTATAGGTGAAGTTCTCGCGGATCGCCATGATGTTCTCTCGTGTTGTTCAGGTGCGCCGGGCGCGATCAGCCCGGCGTGCGCGCTAGGGATGGCGGGGGGAGAGAGCGAAGCTAGGGCACGCGCCCGGCGCTCCAGCGCTGGCTCGGCGTCATGGCCGCGCCGGCGCCGGGTGGCGTAGCAAGGGTCGGCGAGCGGGTCATAGCAGGCTCTCGCGTTCGAGTGAATAGTCGCGGCAGGCCCGGCCGAAGGCGCCGAACATCTTCATCGAGTCGGGGTTCTCGGTGACGCGCCATTCGGGATGCCATTGCAGGGCCAGGGTGAAGCCGGGCGAATTGGCCACCGAGAACGCTTCGACCAGGCCGTCGTGCGCCACCGCCTCGACCATCAGGCCCGGCGCGAGCGCGTCGACGCCCTGCCCGTGCAGCGAATTGACGGTGATGTCGGGCGCGCCGATGATCCAGTGCAGCTTGCCGCCGATGGTCAGGCTGACCTTGTGCGCCGGGCCGTACTGGTCGTCCATCGACAGCTCGGGGTTTTCGCGGTGGTCCATCTTGCCCTCGACTTCCTGGACCGCCTGGAACAGGCTGCCGCCGAGGGCGACGTTCATTTCCTGGAAGCCGCGGCAGATCGCCAGCAGCGGGATGCCGCGCTCGACCGCCGCGCGGATCAGCGGCAGGGTGGTCTCGTCGCGCGCGCGGTCCTGCGGCAGGGCCGGATTGTGGACTTCCTGCGAGTAGTAGCTCGGGTGGACGTTGGAGGCCGAACCGGTCAGCATGATGCCGTCGCAGTTGTCGAGCATGACCTCGAGGTCGAGCGCGGGGCCGAGGGCGGGCAGGATGAGCGGCGCGCAATCGGCCCCGCGCACGACGGCGTCGATGTATTTGTATTGCACCGCGTGGTACGGATAAGGTCCGATGTCACGCGTGCAGGCGGGAACTATGACAATGGGGCGGCGCATGGTCTCTACCGTTCGGTGTTGGTACGCTCACGGGTCCATCATAAATCGAAATGGACCAGAATGCGAGCGGCTCTCTGCGGGGGCGCAATGCACCCGGCGTTTCAAGCTTAACGGCAAGGTGGAAATGATGCCAACACAAACCACCAAGGCTTGATCTGGCAAAAAAGACTACCATGGGGTTTTGGTCATGCGCTGACTGGCGGCAGGTCAACGCCGACGCGCTTGCGCGCATGAGCCGCATTCACAGAACGGGACCGCCATGCTCAACCTGAACGACCCTTCCCTGCTGCGCCAGCAGGCCTACATCAACGGCGAGTGGTGCGACGCCGACAGCGGCGCCACCACCGCCGTCACCAATCCAGCGACCGGCGAGACCATCGGCAGCGTGCCGCGCATGGGCGCGGCCGAGGCGGCGCGCGCGATCGGTGCGGCCAATGCCGCCTGGCCGGCCTGGCGCAAGAAAAGCGCCAAGGAACGCGCCGTCATCCTGCGCAAATGGAACGACCTGATGCTGGCCAACCTCGACGACCTGGCCCTCATCATGACCGCCGAACAGGGCAAGCCGCTGGCCGAATCGAAGGGCGAGATCGCCTACGCCGCCTCGTTCATCGAGTGGTTCGCCGAAGAAGGCAAGCGGGTCGACGGCGACACCCTGCAGTCGCCCAGCGCCGACAAGCGCCTGGTGGTGATCAAGGAGCCGATCGGCGTGTGCGCCGCCATCACGCCATGGAACTTCCCCGCCGCGATGATCACCCGCAAGGCCGGACCGGCGCTGGCGGCCGGCTGCCCGATGGTCGTCAAGCCGGCCGAACTGACACCGTTCTCGGCCTACGCGCTGGCGGTGCTGGCCGAACGGGCCGGCGTGCCGAAGGGCGTGTTCAGCGTGCTGACCGGCGACTCGAAGGCCATCGGCCTGGAAATGACCAGCAACCCGGTGGTGCGCAAGCTGACCTTTACCGGTTCGACCGAAGTCGGCCGCATTTTGATGCAGCAAAGCGCCTCGACCATCAAGAAGCTGTCGCTCGAACTGGGCGGCAACGCGCCCTTCATCGTGTTCGACGACGCCGACCTCGACGCGGCGGTCGAGGGCGCGATCGCCTCCAAATACCGCAACACCGGCCAGACCTGTGTGTGCGCCAACCGGCTGTACGTGCAGGACAGCGTCTACGAGCAGTTCGCCGACAAGCTGGTCGCCGCCGTCGGCAAGCTCAAGGTCGGCAACGGGCTCGAGGCGGGCGTCACGCAAGGCCCGCTGATCGACGAGAAAGCCGTCGCCAAGGTCGAGCAGCACATCGCCGACGCCGTGGCGAAAGGCGCGCGCGTGCTGACCGGCGGCCAGCGCCACGCGCTCGGCCACACCTTTTTCCAGCCGACCATCCTGGCGCAGGTCGACGCCAGCATGCAGGTGGCGAGCGAGGAAACCTTCGGCCCGCTGGCGCCGCTGTTCCGTTTCACCACCGAGGACGAGGTCATCGCCATGGCCAACGCCACCGAGTTCGGCCTGTCGGCGTATTTTTACGCACGCGACATCGGGCGGGTGTGGCGGGTGGCCGAGGCGCTCGAGTCGGGCATTGTGGGCGTCAACACCGGCATCATCTCGAACGAGGTGGCGCCGTTCGGCGGCGTCAAGCAGTCGGGCCTGGGGCGCGAAGGCTCCAAGTACGGCATCGACGATTACCTGGTGATCAAGTACATCTGCATGGGCGGGATCTGAGCCGCTCCGGCGGACGACGTTAACGGCCGAACAGCGCCGCCATCAACGGGTCGCGGCGCTCGCCGTCGCCAGGCGCGCAGAGCGTCTCGGTGCCGCCGTCCCAGCGGTTCAACTCGGCCAGGAAGGCGCTCACCACATGGCGCTCGTCGCTGAGCCGATACAGCAGGCGGTCGGCGCTGCCGGCCGGCTGGCGGCGCGGGTACGGCACGATCACCCGCGCATCCATCAGTTCGAGCAGGTAGTTGCGGGCGGTCGACGGCGAGCAGTCGAGCACCCCGACCACCCCGCCGCCACCGAGATCACGCTCGGAAAAGGCCGCCACCAGGATCCTCAAATTGTGCACGCGGCGCAGGCTCGATGGGCGCGCCGTGCCGGCCGCCGCTGCCGGCTGCGCCACTTGGTTCGGCGCGCGCTGTTGGGCAAGTTCGTTTAGCATGGTCTTCCTCCGTTTCAAAGTCGTATGGGCGTTGCTCGGGGGCGCCGTCAGGCCGCCAGCGCGCGCGTGTAGCTGCGCGTGGCGTCGACCAGCGCGCGGGTGTAGGGATGACTGGCGCGCCCCTCGCTCAATTGCGAGCTGTCGAGGGTGTCGACGATGCGCCCCTGCTGCATCACGCCGACCCGGTCGCACAGGTGCACCACCACGCCAAGGTCGTGGGTGACCATGATGTAGGTGAGGCCGTCGCGCGCGCGCAGCTCGGCGAGCAGGTTGAGGATTTCAGCCTGCACCGAGACGTCGAGCGCGGAAGTCGGTTCGTCGAGCAGCAGGATGCGCGGCTCGAGGATCAGCGCGCGGGCGATCGCCACGCGCTGGCGCTGGCCGCCCGACATCTGGTGCGGATAGCGGCGCCGGAACGATTCGTCAAGCCCGACCTTGCGCAGGATCTGGCCGATGCGCGCGTCGATGTTGTCGCGCCGGTGGATCTGGAGCGGCTCGGCCAGCGCGGTTTCCACGCTGTGGCGCGGATGCAGCGAGCCGTATGGATCCTGGAACACCATCTGCATCAGGCGGCAGCGCTCGCGGTCGATCTTGTGGCCGAGCTGACGGCCGCCGATCTCGATGCGGCCGTCCCAGTGCCCGTACAGGCCGGCCAGGCAGCGCAGCACGGTGCTCTTGCCCGAACCGGATTCGCCGACCAGGCCGAAGGCTTCGCCCTCGCCAACCGAGAACGCGACATCATTGAGTACCTGGTTGCGCGCCTTGCCGGCGCCGAAACTGAGCGAGAGCGCGTCGACGCTGATCATGGCAGAACTCCGGTCGGGGTGAGCCAGCGCGGATCGCGCTGGAGGACCGGCAGCGTCGCGCGGCGGCGCGCCAGGTCGGGCAGCGCGGCCAGCAGGCCGCGCGTGTAGGGATGCTCGGCGTGATCGAGGTCGGCGGCGGCGATCGATTCGACCACCCGGCCGGCGTACATCACCAGCACGCGGTCGCAAAAGCTGCGCACCAGGTTCAGGTCGTGGCTGATGAAGACCAGGCCCAGGCCGCGCGATTCGACCAGCTCGTCGAGCACGCCGAGCACTTGGGCGCGCACCGACACGTCGAGCGCCGATGTGGGTTCGTCGGCGATCACCACGCTGGGGTTCGGCATGAGCATCATGGCGATCATGATGCGCTGGCCCATGCCGCCGGAGACTTCGTGCGGATACAGCTCGTAGACGCGCTGCGGATCGCGGATGCGCACCGCTTCGAGCATGCCGATGACGCGCTCGCGCAATTCGGCCTTCGGCAGCTTCTGGTGCGCCAGGTAGGCCTCGGCGATCTGCTCGCCGACCCGCATCACCGGATTGAGCGAGTACTTCGGATCTTGCATGATCATCGACATGCGCTTGCCGCGGATCGCCCGCATCTGCGCTTCGCCGGCGCGCAACAGGTCGGTGTCGCCGAAGCGCAGCACGCGCGCGTCGATCCGCGCGCTGGGCGGGTGCAGCTTGAGCAGCGCGCGCCCGACCGTCGACTTGCCGGAGCCCGATTCGCCAACGATCGCCAGCTTTTCGCGGCCCAGCGCGAACGACACCTCGCGCACCGCGTCGACCATGCCGTTCCGCGTGGCGAAGCGCACGCTCAGGTCCTGCACGTCGAGCAGCGGCGGGTTGGTCTCAGCCTGATGGTGGGTCATGGTGGTTCCTAGTTAGCTGCGGGGATCGAACACGTCGCGCAGGCCGTCTCCGAGCAGGTTGAAGGCGAGGCTGACCAGCATGATGGCCGCGCCGGGCATCGCCACCAGCCACCAGCACTCCATCATGTAGCGGCGGCCGGCCGAGATCATCGCGCCCCATTCGGCCGACGGCGCCTGCGCGCCCAGGCCAAGGAAGCCCAGACCGGCGGCGGTGAGGATGATGCCGGCCATGTTCATGGTCAGGCGCACCAGCACCGACGACAGGCACAGCGGCGCGATGTGGCGCACCAGGATGCGCAGCGGCGAGGCGCCTTGCAGGCGCACGGCGGCGACGAAGTCGGCCTGGCGCAGCGAGCGCGTCTCGGCGCGCGCCAGGCGGGCGATCGGCGGCCACGCGGTCAGGGCGATGGCGATGACCGCGTGTTCGAGGCCGGGGCCGAGCGCGGCGACGAAGGCCAGCGCCAGCACCAGGCTGGGAAACGAGATGAAGGTGTCGGTGACGCGCATGAACAGCGTGTCGACCCAGCCGCCGAAGTAGCCGGAGACGGTGCCGACCGCCAGCCCGACCGGGCCGACCACGATCGTCACCAGGCCGACGATGTAGAGCGTGGTGCGGGCGCCGAAGACGAGCCGGCTGAAGACGTCGCGGCCGTATTCGTCGGTGCCGAACCAGTGCGCCGCGTTCGGCGCCAGCAGGGTGGCGTTGAGATCCTGGGCGAGCGGGTCGTGGCTGGCGATCCACGGCGCGCCGACCGCCACCAGCACCAGCAGCGCGATGACAATCAGGCCGGCCAGCGTGGCCGGGTTGAGCAGCAGGTGCGCCAGGGCGCGCCGCAGCGTCTCGCCGCGCGCCGGCGCGGGATGGGAAGACAAAGGTGGAAGGGTCAAGGCGGTCATCAGCGCATCCGGGGATCGAAGACTCGGTACAGCAGGTCCGAGACGAGGTTGAGGGTGACGAAAATGACGCCGACGACCAGCACGCAGCCCATCACCGCGTTCATGTCGCCGAGCAGCAGGCTGTTGGTCAGGTACTGGCCGAAGCCGGGCCAGGCGTACACGGTCTCGATCAGCACCGCGCCTTCGAGCAGGCCGCCGTAGGCCAGCGCGAGGATGGTCAAGAGCTGCACGAGGATGTTGCGGAACGCGTGGCGCCACACCACGCTGGCCTCCGACAGGCCCTTGACGCGGGCGGTGAGGATGTATTCCTGTGACAGCTGGGCGAGCATGAAGCTGCGCGTCATGCGGCTGATGTAGGCCATCGAATGCAGGCCGAGAATCGCCGCCGGCAGGGCGATGTGGCGCAGCGCGCTGGCGAACACGTCCCAGCGGCCGCGCAGCACGCTGTCGAGCAGCAGCGCGCCGGTCATCGGTGCGACCGCGCCGTCGAAGGCCAGGTCAACGCGGCCGGCGCCGCCGGCCCAGCCGAGCCAGGCGTAGAACACCAGCAGGCCCATCATGCCGAACCAGAACACCGGGGTCGAGTAGCCGGCCAGGCTGGCCACCCGCACCAGGTGGTCGATCCAGCTGCCGCGCCGGCTCGCGGCCAGCACGCCGAGCGGCACGCCGGTGCAGGCGCCGATCAGGATGGCGATGGTGGCCAGCTCGGCCGTCGCCGGAAACACCCGGGCGATGTCGGCGCCGACCAGGTTGCCGGTCAGGAGCGAGGTGCCCAGCTTGCCGTGCGCGAGTTCGCCGAGGTAGTGCCAGAACTGCAGCCAGAGCGGCTGGTCAAGCCCGAGCTGCTGCGCGACCTGGCGGTACATCGAGGCGTCGGCGTCGGGCCCGACGATCGACAGCACCGGGTCGATCGGCATGACGCGGCCGATGAAAAAGGTCAGCAGCAGCAGGCCAAGCAGGGTGACGGCGGTGGTCAGGGCGCGCCCGCGCACGACGCGCAGGGTGGCGATGGCGTCGGAGGTGATCATGGCGCCGGATCCTTGTAGACGTCGCGCAGGTGGGTGGTGGCCGAGGGATGGCCGACGTAGTCGTGCACGCGCTTGCTCAGCACCACGGTGTCGACCATCTGGGCGACCGGCTGGATGGCGCCGACCTCGCTGTCGTAGAGGCGCTGCACTTCGCGGTACATCGCGGTTTGCGTCTCCGGGTCGCGCTCGCGTGCCGCCGCCTCGATCAGGCGATTGATCGGCGGGCTGTGGAAGCCGGTGCGCCAGCCCTGGAAGTTGGTCAGCCGGGCGGCGTCGCGGTTGTCCGGGTTGTAGACCAGCGCGCGCAGGTTGGCGTGCGGGTGCGGCTCGACGCCGCCGCCGCCGCGCCCGACCACGATCTCGAATTTGCGGTCGCGCATGGCGCCGTAGACCTGGTTGCCGGTGCCCGAGAGGATCTTCGCCTCGATGCCGGCCAGCGCCAGGGTGGCCTGCAGCGCGGTGGCCATGTTGATCATCGGCGGATCCGACAGCACCCGGATGGTGGTGTGAAAGCCGTGCGGGTAGCCGGCTTGCGCCAGCAAGGCCTTGGCGGCCGCCACGTCGAGCCGGTAGCCGGGGTCGGGCAAGGTGGCGGCCAGCCCCAGCATCAGCGGGCGCTGGTGCGCCACGCCGTAGTGCGGCATGATCGCCTTGTTGATGCCGGCGTAGTCGATCAGGCTGCGCATCGCCAGCCGCACGCGGCGGTCGGCGTACTTGGGGTCCTTCATGCTCAGCGCCACGTAGTAGGAGTTCCCGCGCAGGACCGACTGGACCTCGACCTTGCCCTCCTTGCGCAGCGCCTCGATGTCGGGCGCGGCCATGCCGGCGGCCAGGTCGACGTCGCCGCGCTCGATCATGAAGCGCAGCGACAGCGATTCACCGATGTGGCGCATGACCACCCGGCGCAGTTTGGCCGGGCCGCGCCAGTAGCCGTCGAAGCGGTCGAGCAGCATGGCGTCCTTGGCGCGCCATGCGGTCAGGGCGAACGGGCCGGAACCGGCCGCGTGGGTCAGCAGCCAGGCGGCGCCGAGGTCGCCGTTATGCTCGTGGCTCAGCAGCAGGCGGCGGTCGACGACCGCCGCGCTGACCGAGGTGGCCAGGGTATAGAGCACCATTTTCGGATCGGTCGGCAGCGGCAGCTCGATGCGCAGGGTGCGCTCGTCGAGCGCGCGGATCAAGGCCGGCGCGTTGGCGGCGCTAAAGCCGTAGCTTTTCCACGGCGAGGCCATCGCCAGGTTCAACTTGAGCACGCGCTGCAGCGACCAGGCGGCGTCGAAGGCGGTGAGCGGCTGGCCGGACTGGAAGCGCACGCCCTCGCGCAGGGTCAGCGTCAGGCTGTTGCCGTCGTCGGCAATCTGCCAGCGTTCGGCCAGCGCCGGCTGCACCCGGCTCAGGTCGCGCGGATCGAGTTCGACCAGGTAGTCGTACAGGTTGGCGACGATGCCGAGCACGTCGTTGCCGGTGGCGCCGGCCGGATCGATCGACAGCAGGTTGTTCATGTTCATGCCGATCACCAGCTGGTCGGCCGGGGTGGCCGCGCGCGCGGCGCCGGGGGTCGCCAAGGCGACCAGCGCGGCCAGCAGGGCAAGCAAGGCCGGGCAGGACCACGCCAGCGCCCCGCTCCGCCCTGTCCATCGCGCCCGTGTGATGCGAAATTTCATGTCGGCCTAGTGGTTGTCGACGGCGTGCGCCGCGATGAACTCGAAGTCGATGTCCTCGCCCAGGCCGGGGGCCTGCGACAGGTGGACGAAACCGTCGGCGTCCATCGGGTCGGCCAGGCTGCGCAGATAGGGCGGCACCTCATCATAGTCGAGGAAGGGATGCAGCAGGCCGCGTTCGTACCAGGCGCAGTTCTTGATGGCGGCGGTGACGGCCAGGTTGGCCGCGCCGTTGCCGTGCACTTCGCAGTTCATGCCGAAGGCGTCGGCCAGCGCCGCCACTTTCAGGGTCGGGGTGATGCCGCCGACCCCAGGCACGCCGGCGCGCAGAATGTCGCAGGCGCCGGCCTGGGCCCAGTCGGCGCGGCTGTGGTGCTTGCCGGAGATCGACTCGGGGCCGACGATCGGGATGTCGAGCTGGTTGGCCAGCCAGCTGTAGGAGGCCATCGACTGCTCGTTCATCATCTCCTCGAACCAGGCGAAGTTGAGCCGTTCGAGCGCGCGCCCGATGGTGAGGGCCTCGCTGCGGCTGTACCAGTGGTAACCGTCGAGCATCAGGTCGATGTCCGGGCCGACCGCCTCGCGCACGGCGGCGCAGGCCTTGATGTCCATCGCCGGGCTGGGCGCGAACGAGACCGGCGGCATCCAGGTGTGCAGTTTGATCGCCTTGTAGCCGCGCGCGACCAGGGTGACGGCGAAGGCCGCGTATTCGTCGGGAGTGGACAGGCCGCCCTTGAGCTCATCGCCGCACATGGTGCTGCCGTAGGCCGGCACCTTGTCGCGGTAGGCGCCGAGCAGCTTGTAGACCGGCACCCCGAGCGCGCGCCCGGCCAGGTCCCACAGGGCTTGCTCGACGACCGCCAGCGCGCGGTCGGTCAGCTGGCCGGCGCTGCCGCGCTGCCAGTGCGCCAGCTCCTGCCACAGACGCTCGCGGTCGAACGGGTCCTGGCCGACCAGCACCTTGCGGACAAAGGCGTCGAGCACGTGCTCGCGGATCACCTCGGGCGGACCGAAGGCGTAGCCGCGGCTGCCGTCGTCGGCGGTGATGGTCAGCAGCGCGAGGGTGGCGCGCTTTTCCGGGCCCGGGTGGGAGTGGCCGGCCGTGTCGACGCTGCGCCGGCTCAGGTAGTGGAACACGGTCGCTTGTACTCGTTCGATTTTCATGAACTTCCTTTTAAAAGTCGTAGCTCAGGCGGGCGTTGAAGGCGCGTCCGATCGGGCTGGCGATGTTGTTGGCATAGCCGGTGGCGTTGGAATTGGTCACCGGCGGGGCGGCGTCGAACAGGTTCGACAGGCCCAGCGTGATGGTGGTGTGGGCGATGCCCTTGTAACCGAGCGTCATGTTCCACACGGAGTAAGGCTTGATGTCGCGGTAGTACTGCGGCAGCACCGCGTTGAGGTCGTGGTAGGAGGTGTTGTATTGTTGGGTCAGCTGGGCCGACCAGTCGGCGCGGCTCCAGCCCATGCGCAAGGTGTGCTTCCAGCGGAAGGTGTAGGTCGGGCTCGGATTGCTGGTGCCCGAGCCGTTCGAGCCGAATTTGCCCAGGTTCGACACCCACGGACCGTCCTTCTCGTTCTGGCTCTCGAAACGGGTGACGTAGGTGCCGTCCAGCCCGAAGCGGAACTCGCCGGCGCTGGCGGTCGGCAGGTTGTAGGCCAGGCCGACGTCGATGCCGCTGGTGCGCAGGTCGCCCAGGTTGGAGGTGATGTCCTTGACGTAGGCGAGCGAGCCGTCCGGGTTGCGGATGAACAGGTCGGCGTACTTGACGGTGTTGGCGAAGATCGCGTTCTGCGCCAGCTGGCCGATGGCGTTGGTGACGTGGATGTTGAAGTAGTCGAACGAGGCGGTGAAGTTCTTGACCGGTTCGAACACCACGCCGAGCGTCAGGTTGCGCGACTCCTCCGGCAGGACCTCGGGATTGCTGCCGTTTTGCAGGGGCTGGGTGGCGTTGCAGACGATCAGGGCGTTGGCGCCGGCAACGGCCTTGCCGGTGCCGGGCACGCCCATCGTGCCGGGACACAGCACCGGATCGTCCCATTTGCCGTTGGTCAGCGCGGTGGCGCCGGGCAGGCGGTAGCCGTAGCGGTCGAACACGGTCGGCGCGCGGAAACCGGTGCTGGCCGAGCCGCGCAGCATCACCAGCTTGTTGGGCTGGTAGCGGAAGCTGGCCTTCGGATTGAGCGTGTTGCCGAAGTCGGAATAATGGTCTGCGCGCACGGCCAGGTTCAGATCGAGCTGCTTGCTGATCGGCAGGTCGACCTCGGCGAAGGCGGCGCCGATGTTGCGGCTGCCCGAGGAATGGTTGGGCAAGCGGTTCTGGTAGGGCACCAGCAGGTCGCCGTCGAGCGAGCGGTCGTCGTCGCCGTCGTGGTGGAATTCGGCGCCGGTGGCGAACGTGAGCGGGCCGCCGGCGAGGCTCATCAATTCACGCGTGAAGGTCAGGTCGAGACCGGTGTAGACATTGGTGGTGTGGCGGATCTGGCCGCCGTCGGCCGAGATGCTTTTCAGGTAGTCGAGGCCGGCCGCGCTCTGGGTGCCGAAGGGATTGAGGACACCGCTCAGCACGCCGGCCTGCAGCTTCGGTCCGTTCAGGTAACCCTGCTCGAAGAAGGAATCGCGCTGGCCGGCGCCATAGACGAAGCCGAGCCGGTAATCCCAGTTGAACAGGCTGCCCTCGTCGGCGACGATCAGGCGGGTGTTCTGCTGCTGGTCGCGGGCGATCGCGGGTCCCAGTTCGGCCACGCTCCACGACACGTTCAGGGTCGAGCCATTCAGGCCGGCCATGGCCGGTACCCCGGCGCTGCCGCCCGGATAGTAGGGGCTGGCCGGCGTGATCTGCGCGACCGCGCCGTTAAAGCCGACCGTGGTGGTGGGGGCCTTCTGGGTCGTGATGCTCTCCCTGGCGTACAGCAGCTCGGCGGTGATGGTGTGATTATCGAGCTTGAGCGTGCCCTTGCTGAAGAAGGTCTCCTGCTTGTTGCCCGGCAGTGCCAGCACGTAGTTGGCGTTGAGCACGCAGGTGTTGCCGCTGGCCTGGACCGAGTACGGCGCCTTGCAGCCGCTGGCGTAGTACGGGTTGCCGGTGATCTTGGCGCTCGGCGAGAAGATGTTGGCCGGCCAGGCGTAGCCGCCGGTGCCGCTTTTCGGCGCGATGCCGATGCTGGTCAGCAGCTCGTTGCTGCTCAAATCGGCGCGGTCGGCCGAATGCAGGGCGCTGCGCTTGTGGCTGTCGACACTGGCGTACAGGTTCCAGCCCTGGGTGTCGAGGTCGCCAATGCCGCCCAGCACGCTGACGCGCTCCTCGCGTCCGCCGCCGTGCGCTTGCGGGCGCACCACCTGGCCGGTGACGTTCAAGCCCTTGAAGCTGCGCCTGGTGATGAAGTTGACCACCCCGCCGATGGCGTCGGTGCCGTAGGTCGAGGAGGCGCCGTCGCGCAGGATTTCGACGCGCGCCAGTGCGTTCATCGGAATCACGTCGACGTTGGCGTAGCCGTCGCCGATCGGCTCGTTGGCCATGCGCCGGCCGTTGAGCAGCACCAGCGTGCGGTTGATGCCGATGCCGCGCATATTGATGTTGGTGCCGGCGCCGGCCGAGGATGGCACGTTGGTGGCGCCGACCGGCAGCGTGGTGACGAAGTCGGCCACCGTGGTGATGCCGGCCTTGGCGATGTCTTCGAGTTTGACGGTGGTGACCGGCAAGGCCATTTCGCTGGCCAGGCGCTTGATGGTGGAACCGGTGATCTCGACTTTCTGGACCACCTCCGGTGCCGCCGACGCCGCCGCCGGCGCGGCCTCGGCGCTCTGCGCGGCGGCCTGCTGCGACAGCGTCAGGATGGCCAGCGCGACCGAAGTGAGCAGCAGTGGCGGCGGCAGGCCGGCGCGAATGCGGGAGTGGAATGCGGAACGACGCTGCTGCATGGTGGGTCTCCTCCAGTGAATGTATTTTTTATGGTTGTACCGGTGCGGGGTTGCCGCAAACTGCATTCAGGTCGTCGGACCGGGCCGGATCAGCGCGTGAAACGCGTTCGGCTTCTTATCGGTCGTCAGACGAGTTACGAAGTAGTATAATCAGCACATTCTCAAAAATCAATTCCTGTTTTAGGCTTTTTCGGACCCCGCTATGGACCTTGGCAAGCCCTCCACCCACCCCACCCAGAAACACCGGCCGCTCGCCCACGGTGTGGTCGACTACATCGCCGAACGGATTCGCGACGGCCGCATCGGCGCCGGCCAAAAGGTGCCGTCCGAAGCCGAGATCATCCGCCAGCTGGGCGTGAGCCGCACGGTGGTGCGCGAAGCGATGTCGCACCTGCAGGCGGCCGGCCTGGTGGAGACGCGCCAGGGCATCGGCACGTTCGCGCTGGCGCGCGCGACCGAAAGCATGGGCCTGGTCGCGGCGCCCGCGATGACCAAGGAAGATGTGCTGGCGCTGCTTGAGCTGCGCATCAGCCTGGAGACCGAATCGGCCGGACTGGCGGCCGGACGGCGCAACGCGGCGCAACTGGCGCAGATCCGCGCGGCGCTCGATGTGTTCCTGGGGTGCTGCCAGCGCGACGACGATTCGGCCGAGGTCGACTCACAGTTTCACCTGGCCATCGCCGCGGCCTCGAGCAATCGCTATCTGATCGACGTGCTCAGCCACCTGAACCGGGAACTGCTGCCGCGCGCGCGGGCCAGCTCGGCCGGCATTCCGCGCGACGCGCCATCGGTGTACATCGAGCGGGTCACGCGCGAACACGAGGACATCTACAGCGCCATCTACCGGCAGGACGCCGAGTCGGCGCGCGCGGCCATGCGCACCCATCTGAGCAACAGCCGCGAACGGCTGCGGCGCGCCCACGAGTTGCACGAAGAGCGCACGGGGCGGTAGTGGCGGACGGGATCGGGCGGATCCCGATTTTTTCGCACCAGCCCGTCAGACGTCTGACAGGTTTGAGCGAAAAAAACAGACATTGTATTTCCGCTTGCTGGCTCAGGTGTCGGGATAGTCCGAATACTTGCGGGCGTCGCCGCGCACCTTGGCGGCCGGGTATTTGAGGCGGTTCAGCGCCATTTTCTCGTCGACCGCCGTGCCCAGGTCGACGTCGAGCTTGTCGGCCAGGCGCACCAGGTAGACCAGCACGTCGGCCATCTCGTGGCGCACCTCGGCCAGCTTGCGCTCGCCGAGTTCTTCCGCGCTGCCGCTGGCGAGCCACTGGAACGGTTCGAGCAGTTCGGCGGCCTCCACACACAGGGCCGATGCCAGATTTTTCGGGGTGTGGAACTGGTCCCAGTCGCGTTCGGCGGCAAACGCGCGTGCCAGATCGCGTAGCCGAATCAGATCGCTGGTCGCCGCGCCGTACGCAGCCGCCCCGGTGAGCGCGTCGGTTGAAGTCATAGTTCCCATCTCCTGTTGCGTAAATGCTCGTCAGAACGAAGAGCGATATTGCCCAAGTGCACTTCCGACTATTTCATTGTTTTATGGAAATAGCTCGCGATAGCGACGTCCGCCCGATGATCTGTAGGCGGCCGGCATTGCGACTGATCGTCGCCCAAATGCCCGCGATCCCCTCCTGCCTTAACCGCCCACACCGCCGGCCATTCTCGCCAGGCGCCGCCTGCGATCTCCCATCGATATTAGGACACACCATGATCCAACGCAAAACCATTGTCGCCGCGCTCCTGTCGACCGCGCTATTGCCCCTGCTCGCCCACGCGGAGCACGCCGCCCACGAGTGGGATTACGACGGCGCCAAGGGCCCGGCCAAATGGGCCAGCCTCAAGAAGGATTACAGCAGCTGCGGCCTGGGCCATCAACAGTCGCCGATCGACATCCGCGCCACAACCAAGGGCAAGCTGGAACCGATCGCCTTCGATTACAAGCCATCGGCGCTGAAAGAGATCGACAACGGCCACACGATCCAGATCAACTACGCGGCCGGCAGCGGCATCACGGTCGACGGCAAACGTCACGAGCTGCTGCAATTCCATTTCCACACCCCGAGCGAGGAACGCATCAACGGCAAGAGCTACCCGCTGGTGGCGCACCTCGTGCACAAGTCGGCCGAAGGCAAGCTGGCGGTGGTGGCCGTGCTGTTCAAGTTCGGCAAGGAAAATCCGACCCTGGCGACCGTCTGGGCCAACCCGCCGAAAGAAAAAACCGTCGAGACCGCAGCTGCGGGCGTCGACATCGACCTGGCGGCCCTGCTGCCTGCCGAGCACGGCTATTACAACTTCGCCGGTTCGCTCACGACCCCGCCGTGCAGCGAGCAAGTGAACTGGTTCGTGCTGAAAGCACCGGTCGAGCTGTCGGCCGCGCAGCTCAAGCAGTTCCATACGCTGTACAAGCACAACGCCCGTCCGGTGCAAGCGCTGCATGGCCGCATCGTCAAGGAAAGCACCTAAGTCCAACGCGCCAGCCAAACCCGCCGGCGAAATCGACAAGTCCAGTACATGGAGTCAGATACCGACATTCGGCCATTTTTGGCCGAATGTCGGTATCTGACCCCATGTTTGTTTTGGGATGTCAAATCTCACCCTGTATTTGTTTCGAATGTCGGCCGTGGCCCCGTACTTTGTTTGGATCTACCGCTGCTTCCGCCCTCGCTGGCGGAAATCTAGTCAAACTACGTTTATAAATAGCCAATTTTTTCGCAGCCACGACACATAGCCTCTATTTCAGAAACCTTGTCCGTCCACGGAAATACTTCCTCGAAGCTTCATTTTCGCGGTCTTTTGCGGGTAATTTCAGTGATAATCAAGTAAATATTGAAAATACGTTACTTAATTAGGGTATTTATTTCGTATTTTTTCAACCAAACACTTGACTCATACGCAAAATAGTAAATACTGACCGTGCAATGAAAGTATTTGAATTACAAACATAAAATACACCGCGGAGACAGCGGCATATCCATTTGGAGACCGAACCGGTCGGCTCCACCAGCAATCCTCAACACTGCTGGCGGGCGCGGCGAGCATCCAATTTCTTGAGGTAACTATGCGAATTTCACGACAGCGCGCTGGCTTGCTCGCGCCCCTAGGTCTGGTCCTTTCCTTGCTCACCCCCGCCGCCGCACAGGCAGAAACCTATCAATGGGGCAGCGTGGCGATGGGCGGCGGCGGTTTCGTCTCCGGCATCATCACCTCGCCCAACCAGCAAAACCTGATCTACGCGCGCACCGACGTCGGCGGCGCCTACCGCTGGAACGAGGCGACCCAGGGCTGGGTCTCGCTGCTCGACTGGCTGCCGCCCGCCCAGACCGGCTTCAACGGAGTCGAATCGCTGGCCATCGATCCGTCCGCGCCCAACCGCGTCTACATGATGGTGGGCACCAGTTACTGGAACAGCGGCACCAGCGCCGTGCTGCGCTCGTCCGACAGCGGCGCGACCTTCGCCGTCACCGATACCACTGCCCAGTTCAAGATCAATGGCAACGGCATGGGCCGCCAGAGCGGCGAGCGCCTGGCGGTCGATCCGAACAACGGCAACATCCTGTTCGCCGGCACCCGCCGCAACGGCCTGTTCAAGAGCACCAATATGGGCGCATCGTTCTCGGCCGTCAGCGCGCTCGGCGTGACGACCACCGCCAACGACAACGGCATCAGCTTCATTCTGTTCGACAAGCGCTCGTCCAGCGCCGGCAGCGCCACCAAGACCATCTATGCCGGCGTCTCGCGCATGGTCTCGACCAATCTGTACGTGAGCAAGGATGCCGGCGCCAGCTGGGCCGGCGTGGCGGGCGCGATCACCAACCTGATCCCGCAGCACGCCGCGCTGGCGTCGGACGGCAGTCTGTTCGTCACCTACGCCAACGGCGCGGGTCCTCAAGGCACCACCGCCGAACCGATGAACGCCGGCGCGATCCGCAAGTACAACACGGGCACCGGGGCCTGGACCGATATCACGCCGGCCCTGCCCAACAGCCTCAAGCCGGCCTACAGCGGTATCAGCGTGGACAAGAACAATCCGAGCAAGCTGGTCGCCAGCACCATCAACCTGTACAACCAGCAGCCATGGAACTGGGGCGACAAGATTCTGGTGAGCTACAACGGCGGCACCAACTGGACCGATCTGTTCGGCAGCAACAAGATCGCCCTGAGCACCAACGGCTTCCCGTGGATCCAGGGCGAGTCGATCCACTGGGCCGGCTCGGTCGAGTTCGATCCCTATAATTCGGAGCGGGTGTTCATCACCTCGGGCAACGGGATCTTCAGCACCACCGACCTGAGCGCGTCGGTCTCGACCTGGCGCTTCACCGTCAAGGGAATCGAAGAGACCGTCCCCTTCGACGTCGTCAGCCTGCCGGGCGGTCCGCTGGTGTCGGCGATCTTCGACTACGACGGCTTCGTCAACAGCTCGATCACCAGCGCGTCGTCCAGCGGACGCCACACGCCGAGCATGGGCAACAACACCGGACTGACCAGCGCGCCGCTGGTGCCGTCCAAGCTGGCCCGCTCGGGCAGCGCGCTCTATCTGTCGACCAACAGCGGCAGCAGCTGGACCCTGGCCAACAAGCCGGCCGCCGCCGCCAACGGCAAGCTGGCGTACTCGGCCGACGGCGCCGTGCTGCTGTGGGCGGCCGACAACGGCACCACCTACCGCACCGCCGACAACGGCGCCAGCTGGACCACGGCGTTCGGCCTGCCCGCCGGCACCGCGCCAGTGGCCGACATGGTCAATCCCGCCAAGTTCTACGCCTACCTGCCGTCGACCGGCCAGTTCTATCACAGCCTCAACGGCGGCATCTCGTTCGAGCTGGGCACCTCGCCCGGCAGCTGGGGCGCGCAGCTGATCCGCACCGTGCCGGGCAAGGAAGGCCATGTCTGGGTGGCGATGCAAGGCGGCGGCCTGAAGTATTCGACCGATGGCGGCAGCTGGTTCAACACGGTGACGACGGTCGGCAACAGCGGCGCGGTCGGCTTCGGCAAGGGCGTCACCGGCGGCACCTATCCGGCGGTGTTCATCCGCGGCGTGGCCAACGGCGCCGCCGAGGGCGTCTACCGGTCCGACAATATGGGTGCGAGCTGGGTGCGGGTCAATGACGACCAGCACCGCTATGGCGATCTGGCCAACGGCCAGTTCGTCAAGGGCGATCCGAATGTGTATGGCCGTTTCTACATGAGCACGGCCGGGCGCGGTGTCGCTTACGGCAATATGACGGCGCCGTAAGCGAAGCCGGGGAATGTGCCGGCTGCGCGGCGACTATTCGTCATAGGCGTGCAGCCGGGTTTCAAGCTTCGGCGCCAGCTCGTGGGCGCCGGAGACGCTCATGCCGAGGTCGCGCAGCAGGCCGTCGTGCAGCCCGTAGACCCAGCCATGGATGCTCAACGGCTGGCCGCGTTCCCAGGCGTCCTGCACCACCGTGGTCTGGGCCGTGTTGACGACCTGTTCGGTGACGTTCAGTTCGCACAGGCGATCGGCGCGCTCCTTGGTGGGCAGCACCTCGCCGAGGTAACGCTCGTGCTTCTGGTGGACGTCCTGCACGTGGCGCAGCCAGTTGTCGGCCAGGCCGACGCGGCGGCCGACCAGCGCTGCGTGGACGCCGGAGCAGC
>JBDSTZ010000382.1:0-18534 GCA_039927975.1 Massilia sp.
AGCAAAAAGTGGACGATGCCGATCCGGGACTGGAAAGCCGCACTGAACCGCTTCGCCATCCAGTTTGAAGACCGGCTTCCGCAGACTTAAACGAAAACCCGTTTACACAGAATTCGGTACACCCCCACTCGACGAGAACTTCTATCCGGAATGATCGCTTGGGCAGGCATGCAACCGTACCCGCCCAGACGAGGCGCCATCGTCACAAGTAACGCGTCGGCGCCCGGCGATCGCTTACGCCACCTTTAGCGCTTGGTTCTGAAAAACCGCATCATCTCCCGGCTCGCATCCGGCCCCCTGCCATCGGTATAACTGCCGCGCGCATTGCCGCCCGACCAGGCGTGCCCAGCGCCGTGGATCAGCCATTGCTCCGCATGCGGCGTCCCATCCTCGTGCTGGTGCACGGTGCGCGTGTAGGCATGCCCGTCCGGCACCTTGCCCGGCTCGACCACGATCGCGCTGGCCTGCTTGGGCTTGCCGCGCGCGATCAATTCGTCGCCATTGGCCGGATGCACGGTGGTGTCCTTGTCGCCGTGAAACACGATGATCGGAATCGCCTTGCCGACCGGCTGGGGCCGGCCGAAATTGCCCTTCATCGCCGCCAGCGCCGACGGTAGATCGTGGGCCGAGGCAAACGGCAGGCCCGAGTGCACCCCGACCGCCGCGTACAGGTCCGGATACAGCGTGCCCATGATGGTCGCCATCGCGCCGCCGGCCGACAGGCCCGCCACGTACACCTGGCCGGGATCGACCACGTGCCCATCCATCACGGCCCGCGTGATGCCTGCGATGATCGACGGCTCACCCTGGTCGCGCTGCTGGTCGACCGCGTTGAACCAGTTCCAGCAGCGCTGGGCGTTGGCCTGTTGCGACTGCGCCGGATAGACCACCAGGCATTGCATTTCCTCGGCCAGCACGTTCATCTTGGTGCCGGTGGCGAAGTCGACCGGATTCTGGGTACAGCCGTGCAGCATGACCACCAGCGGCACCGGCGCGCCGGTGTAGGTGCTCGGAATGTAGAGCTTGTAGCTGCGGGTACCGGCCGCGTTGGTGAAGCTGCCATCGATAAATTTGCCCGGCAAAGCCTCGGCCGGTGCGCCGGCGCCGCCCGGCAGGTCGAAATTCGGCATCTCGAACGAGCCCAGATCGAAACTCGGCATGTCGAAGTTCGGCATCTTGAAGCCGCCCATGCCGGTGCCGCCCACTTTTTCCAGATTGGCCATCAGGTCCGGCATCAGGGTATTCAAGATGTCGGTCGGATGGGCGGTCGGCGCGGCGGCCCCCTTGGCTTCCGGCTTGACGTCCGGCTCGGGCGCGGCGGCCGGCTCCGGCTCCGGCGCCACCTTCGCCTGGGTACGGGCGTGCGGTGGCGGCGGATTAATGTCGCGCATTGTCGGCGACGGCCCCTTCGGCGACGGCGTGGCGCGGTCGGCCGGGCCGTGCGCCGGCGAAGCTTCACCCTTGAGGATGCGCTGGATGGCCGCCGTGGCGGCGGAGGGACCCTGGCCGATCAGGCCGCGGGTGGCGTTGCGCAGATTCGCCATCAGTTTGTCGTTCAGTTTCATTGGCTTTCCTTTCAAACGCATCAGAGGATGCGACTAGCCAGTGCCATCTTGACCGCGTTGCTAGCATGCAGCGCGCCCAGCACAAAAATGGATTCAATTGTCGCCAGCGCCAGGTCCGGCGTGACGTCGTTGGCAATACTGGCCATGCCCAGCACCTGGATCTGCAACCTTTCGCCGGCCGCCTTGGCAGCCTCGAGGTCGGCGCGCGAGTAATGATGCATGCCAAGCACCAGGCTCCTGCGCGCCACCGTCTGCCGAACCACCTCGGCGTGCGTGTTAAGCTGGTTCCGGATGGCGGTGCGGATCAGATCGGTGCGATTCGAGTAAAAACCCTCGTTCACCAGCAGGTCGATCTGGCCCAGATCGATCAAGCCCAGGTTGATCGTGATTTTTTCCGTATCGCCGTTTTTCGGCTTCAGTTCGCGTGTGTCCATAGTCCCCATATCTTCCTCCTTATCTTCCTCGTGGCATCCATACACCATCTACATGGATGGTAGTTTAGGCTTCTCACCCCTCAAGTCAAGCGCGATTCGTTTGAATCGGATAGGCTTGTGTCCATGAATCCACAACTTGTTCCCGGCCTGACGTTCAGCTGGCAGTACACCGTGCCGCCGCGCGCGACCGTGCCGCAACTGTATGAAGACACCGCCTTTTGCCGCGACATGCCCGACGTGCTGGCCACCGGCTACCTGGTCGGCATGATGGAGCTGGCCTGCGTGCACGGCATCATGCCCTTCATGGACTGGCCGCGCGAACAGAGCGTCGGCACCATGGTCAGCTTCCGGCACTTCGCGCCCACCCCGCCCGGCATGACCCTGCGCATCCACGGCGAAGTGCTCGAAGTCGACGGCCGCCGCCTGCGTTTCAAGGTCGAGGCCTTCGACGACGTCGAGCGCATCTGCGAAGGCACCCACGAGCGGGTGATCATCGACCCGCAGCGCTTCAACGCGAAGCTGGCGCAAAAGAAGGCGGCAGCCGATGGCGCCTGAACTGCAAACGCCGGTGCCCTCGCCCTGCATCAGCTTGTGCGAGATGGCGCCCGGCACGGGCCTGTGCCGTGGCTGCCTGCGCACCATCGATGAAATCGTCGCCTGGGGCAGCGCCGGCAACGATGTCAAGCGCGCGGTCTGGGCCGAGATCCGCCGCCGCGAAGCCACCCTCGTTTTCAAGTGAATAACGCGCTGCCGGCCACCATGCGGGTGTTCGAGCGCGGCTGGCTCTCGTCGAACAATGTGCTGTTCACCGGCCCCGGCGAGACCGCGTTGGTCGACAGCGGCTATGTCACCCACGCGCCGCAGACGCTGGCGCTGGTCGAGCGCGCGCTCGGTGGCCGTCCGCTCGACCACCTGCTCAACACCCATCTGCATTCGGACCATTGCGGCGGCAACGCCACGCTGCAGGAGCGTCACGGCTGCCGCACCGCGATTCCCGTCTGCGAGGCCGACAAGGTGCGCGCCTGGGACGAGGACGCGCTCAGCTACCGCGCCACCGGCCAGCAATGTCCGCGCTTCGGCTTCACCGACACCATCGCGGCGGGCCAGCGCCTGACCCTCGGCGGCCTCGAATGGCAAGCCCTGGCCGCGCCTGGCCACGACCCGCACTCGCTGATCTACTACTGCGAGCGCGAAGGCATCCTGATCTCGGCCGACGCGCTGTGGGAGCGCGGCTTCGGCGTGATCTTCCCCGAACTCGACGGCCGATCCGGTTTCGCCGAGGCGCGCGCCGCGCTCACGCTCATCGCCAGCCTCGACGCGCGGCTGGTCATTCCCGGCCATGGCGCGATGTTCGGCGATGTCGACGCCGCCCTCGCGCGGGCCGTCTCGCGCCTGGATTTTCTCGAAGCCGACCCGCGCCGCAATGCCGAAAACGCCGTCAAGGTGCTGCTCAAATTCTGGCTGCTCGAACACCGCGCGCTGACCCTGCCGCGCGTCGCGCAGCTGTTCGAGACCACGCCGGTGGTGCGGGCCGCCGCGCGCCATCATCTGCATCTGCAACCACCGGCGCTGGCCGAATGGGCCGCCGCCGCCCTGGTGCGCGCCGGCGCCGCCACCCGCGCCGGCGAGGTCCTGCGCGACCTCTCAAATTAGTAGTTACAATCTAGCACGATCGTTCTTTTTTATCGCTATAATGGGCTCGGCTGTTTCGATCAACCCTACACCGAGAGTCCCCATGGCGCTGCCGATCGCATTGCAAAACCTGTCCCTGCCGGTCATCGGCTCGCCCATGTTCATCGCCAGCGGTCCGGCGCTGGTGGCGGCCCAGTGCAAGGCCGGCATCGTCGGCGCCTTCCCGGCCCTCAACGCGCGTCCGGCCGAACTGCTCGACACCTGGCTCACCGATCTCGGCGCCGAGCTTGACGCCTTTCGCGAAGCGAATCCTGGCCAGCCGGTCGGCCCGATCGCCGTCAACCAGATCGTCCACCAGTCCAACGACCGGCTCGAACACGACGTCGCCATGTGCGTCAAGCACCGGGTGCCGATCATCATCTCCTCGCTGCGCGCGCCGCCGCGCGAGATGCTCGACGCGATCCACGCCTACGGTGGCATCGTCCTGCACGACGTCATCTCGATCCGCCACGCGCAAAAAGCGCTCGAAGCCGGCGTCGATGGCCTGATCCTGGTGGCGGCCGGCGCCGGCGGCCATGCCGGCGCGCTGTCGCCGTTCGCACTGGTCGGCGAAGTGCGCAAATTCTTCCAGGGACCGGTGGCCTTGTCGGGCGCGATCGCCACCGGCGGCGCCATCCTCGCCGCGCAAGCCATGGGCGCCGACTTCGCCTACATCGGCTCGCGCTGGCTTGCCACCCAGGAGTCGAACGTCAGCGATTCCTATCGCGAGGCGATCGTCGAATCGGCGGCGGCCGACGTGGTCTACACCAATCTGTTCACCGGCGTGCACGGCAACTACCTCAAGAAATCGATCATCGCCGCCGGCCTCGATCCCGACGCGCTGCCCGAATCGGACAAGAGCAAGATGAGCTTTGGCGCCGGCAGCGCCAAAGCCTGGCGCGACATCTGGGGCGCGGGGCAGGGCGTCGGCCTGATGGACGACGTGCCGACGGTGGCGCAAATGGTCGCCCGCCTCAAGCAGGAATACGAGGCCGCGCGCGCTCGCCTGGCTGTTTAGTCTCGCTATCTAACCAGGCCGTCGCATCACGCCACCGGCTCATGCGCCGCCGATCTCGCGCTGGAGCTTTTTGGTGAGCCTGGCGAACACCAGTTCGTAGGCGCGCCGCAGCAGACCGGCCGCCTCGGCGTCCGACAGCGCCGCCGCCTTCACCTGCACCCACTTCATGCGTGCCAGGTAAGGCGCCGGGACGATCCCCGGCCGGTCGGTCAGCTCCAGAAAGCGTTCATCCTCGACCTTGAAACTCATCTGCAGTGGCTTCGGTTCGTGCGGGCAGGTGGCGAACATTTTCGTCCCCACCGAATACACGATGACATGACCCCATTTGAGGTCCTCGGTACAACCGGGAAAAGTGCGGCACAAGGCCCTCGCGGTCTCGACATTCATATTGTTCTCTGCCCTCGTGATGGCGCCACTGGGCGCGCCTCAAAAACGTGCGGTTCAGAGTATCATAGACCCATGTCCCAGACCGCGACCATCAGCCCCCGCACCGAGCGCCTCGCGCAGCTGCGCGCCCGCATGGCCGAACTCGGCATCGACGCCTGCATCGTGCCCTCGTCGGACCCGCATCTGTCCGAATACCTGCCGCCGCGCTGGCAGGCGCGCCAGTGGCTGTCGGGCTTCACCGGCTCGGTCGGCACCTTCATCGCCACCGCCGACTTCGCCGGCGTCTGGACCGACGGCCGTTACTGGACCCAGGCCGAGACCGAGCTGGCCGGCAGCGGCATCGCCCTCATGAAAATCCCGTCCGGCGCCAGCCTCCAGCACATCGACTGGCTGGCGGCGCAGCTGCGCGCCGGTCAATTCGTGGCGGTCGACGCCAATGTGCTCGGCCTGGCCGGCGCGCGCCTTCTCGCCGACACCCTCGGCGCGCGCGGCATCGCGCTGCGCACCGACCTCGACCTGCCGCAGCTGGTCTGGCACGATCGTCCCGGCTTGCCAACAGCGCCCGTGTTCGAACACCTGCCGCCGTTCGCCACCGTCGACCGCGCCGCCAAGCTGGCGCTGGTGCGCGCGGCGATGATGCAACTCGGCGCGAGCCACCACCTGGTTTCGACCCTTGACGACATCGCCTGGCTGTTCAACCTGCGTGGCGCCGACGTCAGCTACAACCCGGTGTTCGTCGCCCACGCGCTGCTCGATGCACATGGCGCCACGCTGTTTGTCGCCGACGGCAAGGTGACGCCGGCGCTGGCCGCGCGCCTGCTGGACGACGGCGTGCGCCTCGCGCCTTACGCCGACGCGGCGCCGGCCTTGTCCGCGCTGCCACCCGACGCCACGCTGCTGATCGACCCGCGCCGCGTCACCGCCGGCCTGCTCGGCGCGGCGGCGTCCGCGGTCAATCCGTCGACCATCGCCAAGTCGCGCAAGACCGCCGCCGAAGCCGACCATGTGCGCGCCACGATGGAACAGGACGGCGCCGCCCTGTGCGAGTTTTTCGCCTGGCTTGAAACCCGGCTGACGGCCAGATCGCCATTGACCGAACTCGATATCGAGCGCGAGATCAGCGCCGCAAGGGCGCGCCGGCCGCACTTCGTCAGCCCCAGTTTCGGCACCATCGCCGGCTTCAATGCCAACGGCGCGGTCATCCACTACCGCGCCACTGAACAGTCGCACGCGCGCATCGAAGGCGACGGCCTGCTGCTGATCGACTCCGGCGGCCAGTACCTGGGCGGCACCACCGACATCACGCGGGTGGTGGCGGTCGGCACGCCCACCAGCGCGCAGCGGCGCGACTGCACACTGGTGCTCAGGGGTGTAATCGCGCTCTCGTCGGCGCGCTTCCCGCGCGGCACCCGCTCGCCGATGCTCGACGCCCTGGCGCGCGCGCCAATCTGGGCCGAGGGCATCGATTACGCCCACGGCACCGGCCACGGCGTCGGCTATTTTCTCAACGTCCACGAAGGTCCGCAATCGATCTCGGCCTCCGCCATTCCCGAGCCACATACAGCGATGGAAGAAGGCATGATCACCTCGATCGAGCCGGGCATCTACCGGCCTGGACTATGGGGCGTGCGGATCGAGAACCTGGCCCTGGCAGTGGTCGCTGGCGACCACGGCTTCGGTCCCTTCCTGCGCTTTGAAACCCTGACCCTGTGCCCGATCGACACCCGCTGCCTCGACCTGGCGCTGCTGCGCGCCGACGAGCTGGCGTGGCTGAACGACTATCACGCCGAAGTGCGCGCCAGGTTGTCGCCGCATGTCGACGGCGCCGCGCTGGCCTGGCTCACAGAACGCACCGGCGCGATCCCTATGAATCAGCAGGACATGAAGGAGCACCACTGATGGCAAGCCCCAGATCCACCCGCGCCAGCGCCGCGGTCGACCGACTCAAACTACGCAGCGGCAACGCCGGGTATTCGATGTCGATCACCGGCGACGGCCTGTTTTTCCTCAGCGAGAAGCCGGGCGAGCCGCCCCTGTCGGCGCCGCTCGAACTCGACGACTTCGTCGCCTTTGTCAACAAGCTCGGGCCGCAGACGCCGCGCCGCGTGAGTAAACTCGATGTCGCGTTCGAGAAGCAGCTGGTCAAGAAGAAGCCTTGAAGCGCCGCACCGCGCTCATAATGCTGTGAACACCTGAAGGAACGATCCGTATGCCGAAATGGGAAATGCTGGCCGCTTACTGGTCGCAACCGGAGATGGCCACCAATGGCCTGATCCTGCTTAACCTGGCCGGCGCCCTGCTGCTCGGACTCGCGGTCGGCTACGAGCGCTCCTACCACGGCCGCGCCGCCGGCATGCGCACCTACGGCCTGGTATGCATGGCCTCGGCCGCGCTGACCATCCTCGGCGGCTATCCCGGCTTCTGGTACGGCGGCCATGGCGGTGCGCTGGTCGCCGCGGTCGACCCCACCCGCATCATCCAGGGCGTCGTCACCGGCATCGGCTTTCTTGGCGCCGGCGTCATCATGCGCGAAGGCTTCAACATCAGCGGGCTGACCACCGCCGCGTCGATCTGGGCCTCCTCGGTCATCGGCATCCTGGTCGGCGTCGGCTTCTACATGGCGGCGATGGGGCTGGCCTTCATGTCGGCCATGATCATGATTTACCTGTCGCGCATCGAAGCGTTCCTGCCCTCGCGTCACGCGGTGGCGGTGACGATGCGCTTCAAGAAGGACTACTACCCGCGCGAGGATGTGCTGCGGCGCACCGCGCTCGAACGCGGCTACGAAATCGCCGGCGGCTCGCTCACCATCGGCGCCGTCGATGGCCGCCAGGAGTGGCGCTTCGTCGCGCTGGCGCTGTCCAAGCATAGCGGGGCGCCGCTGTCGGCGCTGGCCACCGAGCTGTCCAACTTCGCCGGCATCGACAGCTACCAGCTCTCGCATGCGCGCAACTAGGGAGACCATCATGGCCTATCGCGAGATTCTCGATTTCTGGTTCCTGCCGGCCGGCGCCGAAGGCTATGGCCAGCCGCGTAATGTCTGGTTCACCAAGGATGCGGCGTTCGACGCCATGATCGGCGAGCGCTTCGGCGCCACCATCACGCTGGCACTGGGCGGCGGCCTGCGCGAGTGGGACGAGGCCGGCCCGCGCGGCGTACTGGCGCGCATCCTGGTGCTCGACCAGTTCACCCGCAACGCCTTTCGCGAGCGGCCCGAATCGTTCGCCGGCGATCCGCTGGCGCTGGCCGCCGCCACCGCGCTGGTCGACAGCGGCGCCCATCTGCAACTGAGCCCGCTCGAACGCTGGTTCGCCTACATGCCTTTCGAGCACACCGAGGATGCCGCCATGCAGGAGCGCTCGGTGGCGCTGTTTACCGAACTGGCGCAGCAGTACGAAGGCTTCGCCGGCACGCTCGACTACGCCCACCGGCATCGCGGCGTGATCGCCCGCTTCGGCCGTTTCCCGCACCGTAACGCGATTCTCGGCCGCGCCTCGACGCCGGAAGAGCTGGCCTACTTGAGCCAGCCCGGTTCCGGCTTCTAGTGGCGCCCACGCTTAACCTGATCGGCGCTGGCCACCTTGGCCGCGTGCTGGGTCGCCTGTTCGCCGCCAGCGGCAGCTTCACGCTGGGCGATGTGCTCACCCGCAGCGAGGCCAGCGCGCTGGACGCGGTCGGCTTTATCGGGGCCGGCCACGCCTGCACCGCGCTGGCGCGCATGCGCCCCGCCGACGCCATCATGCTGGCGGTCGGCGACGACCAGATCGAGCCGGTCTGCGCGGCGCTGGCGGCGGCCGTGCCGCTCGACGGCGTGCTGGTCTTCCACTGCAGCGGCGCCAAATCGTCGGCCGCGCTCGCGCCGGCGCTGGCGGCTGGCGCGCTGACTGCCAGCGCCCACCCGGTGCGCAGCTTCGCCGACCCCGACCAGGTGGCGCGCGATTTCGCCGGCACCTGGTGCGGCGTCGAGGGCGACGCCGGCGCGCTGGCGCTGCTCGAACCGGCGCTGCGCGCGATCGGCGCGCGCACTGTGCCGATCGACCCGGCCGCCAAGACCGTGTATCACGCGGCCTCGGTGTTCGCCTCCAACTACCTGGTCACCGTGATGGACGCCGCGCTGCGCGCTTACCAGGCGGCCGGCATCGATGCCGCGGTGGCGCGCGAACTGGCCGCGCCGCTGGCGCGCGAGACACTCGACAATGTGCTCAGGCTCGGTCCCGGCGCCGCCTTGAGCGGGCCGATCGCGCGTGGCGACGGCGCCACCGTGGCGCGCCAGCAGGCCGCGCTCTCAAGCTGGGACGCGCCGACCGGTGAACTGTACGCCGCGCTGGCCGAGGCGACCCGCGTGCTGGCCGCCAGCCGCCGCGCCGATTGACTTTTCCGCACTACCACCCCAACCCCAACCAACAAGAGGAAAAAGAACATGCCATTGACCACGTGGGTAACGCTTGCCGCCATCGCGCTCTATCTGTGGACCAGCTACATGGTGGCGTTCGCGCGCGCCCGCTACAAGGTGAAGGCGCCGTCGATGGAGGGGCCGCCGGAATTCCTGGTGCGCTACCGCGTGCAGATGAATACCCTCGAACAGCTGCCGGTGCTGCTTGCGCCGATGTGGACCTGCGCCTTCGCGCTGGGCGACCGCTGGGCGGCGGCCGGCGGCCTGGCGTGGTGCGTCGGCCGGCTCGTGTACGCGCTCGCTTACTATCGCGATCCGGCCAAGCGCGGGCCCGGTTTCAGCATCGCGTTTGTCGCCTCGGCCGCGCTGATGGTGGGCACGGCTGTGGGTTTGGTGACGCGTTAACGCAAAAACATGCACTGGAGCATCGACAAACAGGGGGAATCGCAATAAGCTAGACCTCCAGATGTTTAATTTGGGTAACTTGTGTGAATTGCAAAGTTGCCCCGTCGACGATCACAGCGATTTCGCCATTCAGTGCAAGCGCGCTGCAAGCGAAGCGGAAGAAGGAGAACACGATGTTGTACTTGAAAAGCACCTCGGTCACCAAAGCGCCGGGTATCTATGAAGTGGACGTCGCCGCCAAGCCGCCCGGCAAGACCTTCGGCGTCTTCATCGCCACCGACCCGGACAATCCACCCGCATCGGTGATCGCCGCGCTGGCCGAGCTGGGATTCAACAACACCTACAAGCAGAGCTACACCCACAAGGACAAGGGCAAGGTGCTCGACCTGCATTTCCAGAAGAATGGCACCGACCTCTTCAATGGCTGGAAAAGCGAGGAATGCGCGGCCAACCTGGCCGCCATCGACACCCTGTTCGGCAACGTCGGCGTGAAAGTCACCCCGCGCGTGATGACGCTGGCCGAAGCGTACGCCTGAGGCTGTGCGCAGCTGCGCCAAGCCTGCAGCGCGTTAAGCCTGCACCTCGATGTGATACAGCGCCCACGGGCAGCTGCCGAAACGCTCGGCGAGCGGCTTGGCCGCCAGCTCGGCGACGCGGTCGGCATCGATCACCGCCCAGAGCGGCCCCAGTCCGCCCAGCGGCATGGGTGCGCCATCGAGATGAGTGGCGACAATGAAGCGTTGAGTCTTCGCCTGCGCGACGCCTATCGTCACCGCGTAACCGTCCACCGCTCGTAACACCAGCTTGCTGTTGGCGCCCAGCGTGGCGCCTGCCAGCGCCACCACGTCCGTCAGCAGCGGGCCCTGCAAGGCGTGCGCCTTGCCGTCATACTCGAGGGTAGGCTTGATGTGCTGCGCCGGCAGCCTGGTCAAGGCGGCAAAGTCGAGCGCGCAAGCCTGGGTGAAACTGACCTTCTGCTTGTGCATCATCTGGTCGAGCGCGGGGTCGAAGGCGCCCCGGTTCGGCTTGGTGATGGCGCCGGTGATGGTCAACAGGGCCGGCCCGCTGCCGGTCGCCGGGGCCGCGCGCGCCACGGGTGCCGCGCCAGCCAGCAGGGGCGTAGCGCCAGCGAGGGCGGCGGCACCCAGAAATGCACGTTTTTTCATTAATTATTCCTTGTTGATATGTCGGCTCCTGTGGGGCCAAACCCTTATCTTGCGTGATGGACCTGTTCAATTCAAGCACTAGCTTACCCGCCACCCTGGAAAGCATCGCCATCGAGGACGGCGAGCTGGGCTGGCTCGCGCAGTTGCCGCTGGCCGAGTCCAATGAGGCGGTGCTGGCCAGGCTGATCGCCGAGACGGACTGGAAATCCGAAACGATCACCCTGTGGGGCAAGCCGTTTGCGCAGCCGCGCCTGACCGCCTGGCATGGCGACAAGGGCTACCGCTACTCGGGCCTGACGCTCGACCCGCTGCCGTTCACCCCGTTGTTGCAGACGCTGAAGGCGGCGGTCGAAGCGGTCAGCGGAGCGCGCTTCAACAGCGTCTTGCTCAACTATTATCGGGACGGCCGCGACAGCATGGGCATGCACAGCGACGACGAAGCCGAGCTGGGACCGGCGCCGGTGATCGCCTCGCTCAGTTTTGGCGCCACCCGGCAGTTCATTTTGCAGCACAAGCGGACCCGCGAGCGCCTTAAGCTGCCGTTGACCACCGGCAGTCTGTTGCTAATGGGCGGAAACATGCAGAAAAATTGGTTGCATGGAATCAACAAAGTCGGCGGGATGGTGGGGCCGAGGGTTAGCCTAACATTCCGCTTTATCTACTAAGATTCATTCAAAATTCTACTCCATCGCTTAAAAAATTGCTGAACGTGAAGTCAGCAATTTCCTAACTCTGCGGTTTTTACGCTTACATCCGATTACACTTCTTACGGTTTCGCCACTCACTTGCACTTTTGACGATGCTATCTTGGCTACCTCGCAATTCAATCTGGAATTGCGGACCAGACCGATTCACCAACGTTAAGAGGATTCCGCATGAAAAAGCTCATTTTTGCATTGATCGCTGGCACTGCCGCGATGACAGCCGCACAAGCCCAGACTGCCACCCCGCGCGCCTACGTCGGCGTCGGCGTCGCGACCGCCGAGAGCAAGTTCAGTGTGCCGGGCGCCTCCAACCAGAGCGACCCGGGCTACAAGGCTTCGGGCAAGATCTTTGGTGGCTATGAATTCGATCAGATGTGGGGCGCCGAGGTCGGCTATACGGATTTCCGTAACAACTCGGCCAACTACAACATCGGCTCGACTGCCGGCAACATCAGTTCGGAAGGCCACTCGTGGTACCTGGCCGGCAAGGCCACCATGCCGATCAACGAGCAGTTCGCCGGCTTCGCCAAGCTCGGCGTCGTGCGCAACAGCATTGACATTTCCAGCACCACGGCCGGCCTGAGCCGCAGCGACAGCAACACCGGTGCCTATGGCGCGCTGGGCGTCGAGTACAAGTTCAACCAGAACGTGTCGCTGACCGCTGAATACGAACGTTACGGCAAGAGCCGTGACCAGGGCGTGAAGCCTGACGTCTGGACCGTCGCGGCGAAGTACAGCTTCTAATTGACGCGCTGCGGCGCTGTTGTGACATCGAAAAGGGCCTGCGGGCCCTTTTTTTCGTTCTCAGCCGCTGATGGGGCCGGGGCCGGGCGCCATGCCTGCGGCCACAAAGCGATGCAGCGACGACCATTGCCAGTCGCCGGCAGCCGCGCACAAGCCGTGCCGTTGCGGATTGCCGTGCACATAATCGACCAGCGCCGCGTATTCGGCGTCGTCGAAAACAGGATGGTCGAGATAGTGCTTGGCCCAGATGGCACCGCCGCTCGCCGGGCCGGTCTTGCTGACCGCTTTCGAGAACGCGATCTTGACCGCGCGCCAGCGGCTGGCAGCATCGGTGTCGCCCGGCGGCAGCGTCCAGATTGCGTGCGCGTGATCCGGCAGCACCACCCAGGCGTCGACATGGAAGGGACGCCGCGCGCGTGCCTGCCGAATCGCTTCGCCGAAAGCGGCGATGTGCTCGGTCAGCAGGCTGCTGTGGCGGTCCTGCAGGCGCACCGTGAAAAAGAAGGTGCCGCCGGGGACGCGGTTGTGGCGGTAGCGTGTCATCCCTCCAGTGTGCCGGGCTCGTGCGCAGCCAATGCCGACTAGCGCAAACGCGCCGGGCCAAAAGAAGAGGAGCCCGCGGCTCCTCTTCTTTACTGCATGGCGCTGGCCGCTTACACCGTCAGCGGCTTGTAGCGGATGCGCTTCGGCTTGGCGCCTTCTTCGCCCAGGCGCTTCTTCTTGTCGGCTTCGTATTCCTGATAATTGCCGTCGAAGAAAGTGACCTGGGAATTGCCCTCGAACGCCAGGATGTGCGTCGCGATGCGGTCGAGGAACCAGCGATCGTGGGAGATGACCATCACGCTGCCGGCGAATTCGAGCAAGGCGTCTTCCAGCGCGCGCAGGGTTTCCACGTCGAGGTCGTTGGACGGTTCATCGAGCAGCAGGACATTGCCGCCTTGCAGCAGCGTCTTGGCCAGGTGCAGACGGCCGCGTTCACCGCCGGACAGGTTGCCGACGATCTTCTGCTGGTCCGACCCCTTGAAGTTGAAGCGGCCGAGGTAGGCGCGCGACGGCATTTCAAAGCGGCCCACCGACAGCATGTCGGCGCCGCCGGAGACGTCGTCGAACACGCTCTTGCTGTTGGCCAGCTCGTCGCGATTCTGGTCGACCAGCGAGACCTTGGCGGTCTGGCCGATCGCCACTTCGCCACTGTCGGGCTGCTCTTTGCCGGTGATCATCTTGAACAGCGTCGATTTACCGGCGCCGTTCGGTCCGATGATGCCGACGATGGCGCCGGGCGGCACGGTGAACGACAGGTTGTCGATCAGCAGGCGGTCGCCGAAGGCTTTCGATACGTTCTTGAATTCGATCACCTCATTGCCCAGGCGCTCTGCGACCGGGATGAAGATCTCGTTGGTCTCGTTGCGCTTCTGGTATTCGTGCTCGGACAGCTCGTTGAAGCGCGCCAGGCGGGCTTTCGACTTGGCCTGGCGGCCTTTCGGATTCTGGCGCACCCATTCAAGTTCCTTGGCGATGGTCTTCTGGCGCGACGATTCGGTCGCCTCTTCCTGCTTGAGGCGGTTGCTCTTCTGCTCCAGCCACGAGGAATAGTTGCCCTTCCATGGAATGCCGTAGCCGCGGTCGAGTTCGAGAATCCATTCGGCGGCGTTGTCGAGGAAGTAGCGATCGTGGGTGATGCCGACCACGGTGCCGGGGAAGCGCAGCAGGAATTGTTCGAGCCAGTCGACCGATTCGGCATCCAGGTGGTTGGTCGGCTCGTCGAGCAGCAGCATGTCGGGCTTGGACAGCAGCAGGCGGCACAGCGCCACGCGGCGTTTTTCACCGCCCGACAGCACGCCGATCTTCTGGTCCCACGGCGGCAGGCGCAGCGCGTCGGCGGCCATTTCCAGTTGCAGGTTCAAGTTGCCGCCGTCCGAGGTCGAAATGATCGCCTCCAGACGCGCCTGCTCGGTGGCGAGCGCGTCGAAGTCGGCGTCCTCGTCGGCGTAGGCGGCGTACACGGCTTCCAGTTTGGCTTGCGCCTCGAACACTTCACCCAGGCCCGATTCGACCACCTGGCGCACGGTCTGCTCGGGATCGAGCTGCGGCTCCTGCGGCAGGTAGCCGATGTTCAGGCCCGGCATCGGCACCGCCTCGCCCTGGATGTCGGTATCGATGCCCGCCATAATCTTGAGCAAGGTCGACTTGCCCGAGCCGTTCAGGCCCAGCACGCCGATCTTGGCGCCGGGGAAGAAGGACAGCGAGATATCTTTCAGTATCTGACGTTTCGGCGGGACGATTTTGCCCACGCGGTTCATGGTATAGACGTAATTTGCCATTGCGGTATCTTAGGTTGGATCAGGGGGCGGGAGCCAAATGTTAGCGGCAGTTTAACCGATTCCACCCTGTATCGCCTACTGGCGCCGAGCGCTACATCTGGCGGAATTGATGCTGGTACGCTTGCGACACCGCCAGCGCCGGCCCGTTCTCGGCCAGCCGCACGCTCAGATTGCCGTCGACCCGCTGCAGGCTGTGGATCGCCGCGATGTTGACGATAGTGCCGCGCGAAATCTGCCAGAACTGCTCGCCGTCGAGCTGCAAGGCCAGGTCCTTGATCGTGGTGCGGATATGCGCGTCGAATTTGCGCGTCATCACGCAGGTGTACTTGGCGTCGGCGCAAAAGCCCAGCACATCGTTGATGCTGATGAAGCGCAGCTGGTTGCCGGTCGAAGCCTGGATCCATTGCAGCTTGCCTGCGGGCTTGGCCGCCTGCAAGCCGGACAGATCGGCCGGCTGGCGCGCCAGCACCGCCTTGAGGCGCTGCACCGTCACCGCCAGGCGCGCGCTGTCGAGCGGCTTGAGCAGGTAGTCCACCGCGCCCTGGTTGAAGGCGTCCACCGCGTAATCCTGAAACGCGGTCAGGAACACCACGTGGCAGCGCCCGCCGGTCAGGCGCGCCACTTCCAGCCCGTTCAGGCTGGGCATGCGCACATCGAGAAAGGCGATTTGCGGCTGGCATTGTTCGAGCAGGCGAGCCGCCGCGATGCCATCCTCCGCTTCGCCGACGATTTGCAATTCCGGCCAGAACTGGGCCAGCGCCAGCCGCAACTGGGTACGCAGCAGCGCCTCGTCTTCCGCCAGGATCGCGGTCGGCCGGCTCATGCGGACACCGGCGCGGTCGTCGCCACCGCTGACTCGAGGGGCAGGCTGATACGGGCGACGATCCCGCCCCGCGCGCCGTGCGAGACCGCCAGTTCAGCCGCCTCGCCATACAGCACCGCCAGGCGTTCGCTCAGATTGGCCAGGCCCACGCCGTCACCGCCCTCGGCCTGGAAGCCGACGCCGTTGTCGCTGACCTCGATGCGCAGGCGCCCGTCCAGGCAGACGGCGTCGACCCGCAACTGGCCGCCGGCCGACAGCGGGCCGATGCCGTGTTCGATCGCGTTTTCGATCAGGGTCATCACCGACAGGGGCGGGATCACGCAGGCGCGCGCCTGCTCGGAGGCATCGATGTGAAATTGCAGGCGTTCGCCAAGACGAATTTTCATGATTTCCAGATAGGCTTGGGCGCGTTCCAGTTCCTGGCCAAGGCTGGTGTGATTGCTGCGCAGGTCGGGCACGGCGGCGCGCAGGAAGCGGATCAGGTGGGCCAGCAGCGATTGCGCCGCCGGCCCGTCCTGGTCGATCAGCGCCATCGCGTTGGCCAGGGTATTGTATAAAAAATGCGGCTCGATCTGGGCTTGCAAGGCCGACAGGCGCGCTTCCAGCACTTGCCGCTTCTGGGTTTCGGCGAGGCGGCGCGCGGTTTCCTGCGCCAGATTCTGCCGCGCGCGGCGCGCCAGATCGGCGCGGATTTCTTCCGGCAGCAAGCCGGCCAGCATGAAGACGAAGGCCACATAGGCGGTCTTGTGGCTGTCGAGAAAATCCATCCGCATTTCCGCGTCCGGCAAATACCACTGGCACAGTAAACCCATTGCCGTGATGCCGGCGAACATAGCCACCGCGAACGCTTGCCAGCACAGGATCGACTTGTCCATGCACACGCTTTGCAGCAGGCTGCGCACCGACGCGGCGACCGCGAACGCCACCAGCATGCAGCTGATGTCGATGCGCCAGGCGGTCCAATACGGCAGGCCGCGCAAAGGCGGAATGGCCAGCAGGGCCAGGACCAGCAGCGGCAGCCAAGGCCAGCTGGCCTGGCGCAAGTTGGCGGGGATGGCGCGCAACAGGGCCGTCATCGGCTCGGCTCCAGAGTCGGCGAGGCGCCGACCGCGGTCGGCAGCGGGAAGGCCATGTCGTTGTCGGATGGCGCCGGATCGGCCTCCTCGAAGAGCACGTTCTTCACCAGCAGCGAGGAGGCGATGCCCGTCGAGAAACCAAAACTGCAGGCGCCGGCGTCATCGGGCACCTTGAAATCGAGATAATGAGCGTCTTTGCCATCGAGCGAGCGACGCGTTTCGAAAGTCGAATCGCTGTATTGCCCGCATTGCATGCTGATGCGGACCAGCACCGGTTCGCTGTTGTTGTCCACACGGGTGGCCAGTCCCTTCGCTTCGATGTCATAACGCATGCGGATCAGCCTGGCGCGCCAGGGGGATCCGGAAAAGTTTTTGAACGCGTACAGGAAACGCCCCGGCTCGTACGCCGATTTTTTCTCGAGGCGCAACATCGGCGCGCCGCCCGGCACGGCCTGCATGGCGACGGCGTCGAGCCCGTCCTGCAAGCCTTTGATGTTCCATTCGTCCACCACCTTGATGGCGGCGGACGAGACGAACACTAGCGGCACGGCAAACGCGAGGGCGGCGGCGATCAGGGTGAGTTTCCAATATTTCATCAAGTCTTCTTGGTGAGGCGGCGCGATGGGAGGCGCCGCCTGGCGCGCCAGCGATTATGGCACGGGCTGTTTGCTCACTTCCAGCTCCGGCAAGGCGGTTCCCGGCGTCGGGAAAGGAAACAACTGCCGGCCCTCCATCGTGACAACCGGCGGTGGAGGCCCGCCGGCGACCTCGCTGAATTTCAAGCTCTTCACCTCCACCTTCGCCGGTTTTAGCAGATAAAAGCCGAAGCCGCAGACATTGGCGTCTTTCGGCACGTTGAATTCGAGGCCGGCGTCGACGCTGTAAGAACGCCCCTTGCTGATGTTGCGCGATTGGGTGTTGGACGATTTTTCACACTGCACCCTGACCCCCAGCATTGCGATGACGTTGTCGCTTGCCTGCGTGTCGGTCGTCAAGACCGTCTCGTAAGCGTAGGCCATGCGCACGCGCTTGCCGCGCCAGCCGGTGGCGTCGAAGCTTTTGAACACTTGCAGCGCCTGGCCGGCCAGATAGCGCGATTTCTTGTCCATCACGACCAAGGCGTCGCCGCCGGCGGTTCTGGGCGACTCGACCGTGTCGATCCCGTCGACCAGGCCATTGACGTTCCAGCCGGCCACGGTGGTGCCGGCGCAGGCGGCGCCGGACAGGCTCGATAAACCGGCCAACAGGCAAGCGCCGAGCAGGCCGGTGATCCCCGATCGCGCGAATGATTGTTTCAACATGATGGCTCCCTCGATGGCGGATGATGGTCGGCGGCTCACTTGACTGGCTCCGGTGGCGACAGCTCGAGCGTCGGCAGGTCGGACGGCGACGTTGGCAGGGCGAAATCGATCACCACGGGCAGGGGCAGCTTGATCTCCTCGAATTTGATGTTGCTGACCACCATTTCCAACGGCCGGGTGAGGGCGAAGCCCAGCGTGCATTGCTGCGCCATGGTGGGAACGACGAATTCAACGTTGCTCTTGACCTTGACGGGATGCGCCGCGATGTCCCTCGTCTGCCGGTATGAAGCGTAGATGCTGCGCATGCCGAACTGCGGCAGGAAGCACTGAACGCGGGTCACGACCGCCATTGCGGGCTCGTCCGCCGTCGCCGCCCCGACAACCTTGGTCTGGGTTTGATGCTCAAACGTCATGCGGATGCGCTTGCCTTGCAGGCTCTGCCCCGCAAAATGCTTATAAACTTGCAGGAATTTGTCGGCTTCGAACGGCGACGTTTTCTCGATCTTCAAGACCGGCGACTCGCCGA
>JBDSTZ010000383.1:0-4270 GCA_039927975.1 Massilia sp.
GCGGGCGGCAGTGTCGGCCGGCGCCTGGGCGGCGCCGGCGGCGAAGCGCGATTATTGCGCGGCGGTCACCTGGATGTCGTACACCAGGCCGGCGCCCGACGGAACGCCGGTGGCGCCAACCGTGCCATACGCCAAACCGTTCGGAATGGTGATGGTGCGCGAGCCGCCCACTTTCATGCCCGGAATGCCCTGCAACAAGCCCTGGATTTCGGTACTGGTCGTGGCCAGCGAAATGGCGCGCGTGCCGGTGCCGATCACCAAGCCTTTGAAATCGGTCGAGGCGAGGTTGGGGTCGTACAGGTACAAGGTGTAGGTGGCGGTGACGGTGTTGCCGGCGACGACGGTCGCGCCGGTGCCGGCCGCTGTGTCCTTGGTCACCAGCGAAGTCGGTGTGGCGATCGGATAGAGGCCGACCAGTTCAACGTCGAACACCAGCGCCGAGTTGGCCGGAATCCCGGTCTTGGCCGTCGCGCCGTAGGCCATGCTGGCTGGCACCACCAGGGTGCGCTTGCCGCCGGCTTTCATACCGAGCAAGCCTTGTTCCCAACCGGCGATGACGGCATTGGTGCCGATCACGAAGTAGAACGGCGAGACGGCGGTGGTGTTGGTTTCGACCTGGGTGCCCTTGAAATTGGCGGCCGAGCTGTTGTACAGCCACAGCGTGTAGCGCACCGCCAGGTAATTGCCGGCGACCACGGCGTTGCCGGTGCCGGCTGCGGTGTCGACCTGGCTCAGGGTGGTCACGGCGGCCGAACCGCCGGGCGAGGCGGCGTCGGTGCCACCGCCGCCGCCGCAGGCGCTAAGCCCGAGAATGGCAACAAAGGCGGCGATGAGGGGCAGTCTGAAATTCATGGTTATCCTTGGCAATAATATGAGCGTGCGCGGAGTGTAGCAGAACTGGAAGATATCAAATGCAGACCGGTTTGTTAAGATTTGTATGCATTTGTATCTTTGATTGCAACGGCTCAAATTTCGACCTGGGTCCCCAGTTCGATCACCCGGTTGCTCGGAATCTGGTAATAATCGGCCGCGCCGCGGGCGTTGCGCGACATCGCCACGTACAGGTGCTCGCGCCACGGCGCCATGCCGCCGCCGGGCGCCGAGATCACGGTCTGACGCGCGATGAAGAACGAGGTTTCCATCATCTCGAACGGCAGGCCGTGCCGCTCGCACTGCGCCATGATGGCCGGGATGTCCGGTTCGTCCTTGAAGCCGTACTCGATATTGAGCTGGAAGCAGTTGTGGCCGAGTACGGTGACCTGGGTCTGTTCGTTCAGCGGCACCCACGGCACTTCGCGCATGTGCACGGTCAGGAACACCACCCGTTCGTGCAGCACCTTGTTGTGCGACAGGTTGTGCAGCAGTGCGTGCGGCACGCCGTCGCTCTCGCCGCGCAGGAAAATGGCGGTGCCGTAAACACGCGTGGGCGGCGCGACGAACAGCGAACCGAGGAAGTCCTCGAGCGGAATGGCGTGCTTCTGCAGGTTCTCGAACACCAGCTCGCGGCCGCGCTTCCAGGTCATCATGATGGTAAACAGGACCGCGCCGAGCAGCAGCGGGAACCAGCCGCCGTGAAACAGCTTGAGCGTGCTGGCCGAGAACAGCATGATGTCCATGATGATGAAGAACCCGGTCGCGCCGAAGCATAACGCCAGCGGCAGGTGCCAGCGGTAGCGGGTGACGAAGAAGGTCAGGATGGTGGTGGCGAACATGGTGGCGGTGACGGCGATGCCGTAGGCGCCGGCCAGCTTGTCGGACGAGCCGAAGCCGATCACGGCGATCAGCACCACGCCCAGCTGCAGCCAGTTGACCGCCGGGATGTAGATCTGGCCGATCTCGCTCTCGGAGGTGTGCAGCACGCGCATGCGCGGCAACAGGCCCAGCGCGATGGCTTGCTTGGTCATCGAAAAGGTGCCCGAGATGGTGGCCTGCGAGGCGATCACCGCCGCCATGGTCGACAGCACCACCAGCGGGTAGATGCTCCAGGCGCCCAGCTGGTGGAAGAAGGGGTTGTCGGCCGCGCCCGGATCGCTCATCAGTAGACCGCCCTGGCCCAGGTAGTTCAGCGCCAGCGCCGGAAAGCAGACCATGAACCAGGCCGCGCGGATAGGCTTCTTGCCGAAGTGGCCCATGTCGGCGTACAGCGCCTCGGCGCCGGTGAAGGCCAGCACCACGGCGCCAAGCGCGACGAAGGCGATGTAGCGGTTGCGAAACATGAATTCAAAGGCGTGCAGGGGATTCAAGGCGGCGAGGATTTGCGGCGCCTTGGCGATGTTGATCACGCCCATCGCCGCCAGCGCGAAGAACCATACCAGCATGACCGGGCCGAACCAGCGGCCGATGCCGGCAGTGCCGCGCCGCTGCACCGAATACAGGGTCACCAGCACCACGATCGACAACGGCACCACGTAGCGCGACAGGCCGGGCGCCGCCACTTCGAGACCTTCGATGGCGCCGAGCACCGAGATGGCCGGGGTGATGACGCTGTCGCCGTAGAACATGGTGGCGCCGAACACGCCGATCAGCATGAGCGGATAGTGCCAGCCGGAGTACTTGGTGACGGAATTTAAGGCCAGCGCCATCAGCGCCATGATGCCGCCCTCGCCGCGGTTGTCGGCGCGCAGCACCAGGGTCACGTACTTGAGCGAGACGATCATCGTCAGGCCCCAGAAGATCAGCGAGACCACGCCGATCAGGTTGGCGCCGTTGAGCGCCAAGCCGTGCTCGGGGTCGAAGATGGTCTTCAAGGTGTACAGCGGGCTGGTGCCGATGTCGCCATAGACGATGCCGACCGCCGCCAGGGTCAGCGCGGCCAGGCTGCTTTTCTTGTGTTGCGTGCTCAAAATGACACCATGTTTTTCGTTTTGTTGCGTTGCACAATATGCGAGGCTTGGACAATTTGCAAGCGTATTCACACGCGTGCAGCCCAGCCGCCATTATGAACCACCGCGTTGCGCGCAGGCCTTTTGATAATCACGCATAATTGTCCTCCGTAACGAAATTGAAGACCCGTATGCGTTCAGGCGTCGTGCTCGCGGTGCTGGCCTTTTTGTGCTGGGGCCTGTTTCCTCTCTACTTCCACGCCCTGCAGGCGGTGCCGCCGATGCAGATCCTGGCGCACCGGGTGCTGTGGTCGCTGCTCTTCCTGCTGGTCGTGCTCGGCGTGCGGCGCCAGTGGCGCTGGCTGCCGGCCGTGCTGGGCCAGCCGCGCGTCATCGCCAGCTTCGTCGCCAGCGCCCTGCTGCTGAGCGTGAACTGGCTGATGTACATCTGGGCGGTCAACAACGGCCACGTGATCGAGGCCAGCCTCGGCTACTTCATCAATCCGCTGGTTAACATCATGCTCGGCTACCTGCTGCTCAAGGAACGTTTGCGACCGGTCCAATGGGTCGCCATCGCGCTGGCCGCCGGCGGGGTCGCCTGGCTGACCTGGCAGGCCGGACGCGCGCCGTGGATCGCGCTGGCCCTGGCCGCCTCCTTCGGCGGCTACGGCCTGATGCGCAAGACCGCCAAGCTGGGCGCGCTCGAAGGCTTGTCGTTCGAGACCATGGTGCTGTTTCCGGTCGCGCTGGCCTATGTGCTGTGGCTGGGCGCGCACGGCCAGGACGCCTTCACCGCCAGCGACTCGGACGCCACCCGCCTGCTGCTGATCGCCGCCGGGCCGATCACGGCGATTCCGCTGCTGATGTTTACGGCCGGCGCGCGGCGCATTCCGCTCTCGCTGCTGGGCCTCTTGCAATACATCGCGCCGACCATGCAGTTCCTGCTCGGTGTGTGGCTGTTCAAGGAAGCGTTCAGCGCGGAGCGGGCGGTCGGTTTCGCCATCATCTGGGGCGCGCTGGCCCTGTACGCGGCCGAAGGATTGTGGCGCCAGCGGCGCGCCTAGCGCCGCCAGTTCGCGCCTCTTCGCCCCTCTGCGGGCGCGATTTTCGCCGCTGGCCGTCCATTGCCCGTCGCCAAAAACGGCATGCCCGTCCGGGAAACCCCCCGATCGGTCGCATTCCCGTTGTCCGGTACGGCAGGCGCTTCGATAATGCGCTCACTGTGTTCATCGGGCAACGCCGATGAGCCAGATTGCCCCCCTAGACAAAGGAACGACCATGTTCGCAAAACGTCCCACCATTCTCCTCGGCGCTTTACTGGGTTCGCTGTGCCTGGGCGGCGCCGGCCCGGCCTCGGCGCAATCGCAGGCGGTCCAGCTTGCCGACGGCTGGAGCTACGACGGCGCCGTCGATCGACTCGACCGCGTCGAGCTCGTCCAGACCATCGG
>JBDSTZ010000384.1:0-2016 GCA_039927975.1 Massilia sp.
GGCGCTGGTGCAGCTGACCAATTTGCAAGTGAGCGCGCGCCTGTCGCCGGACCATCCATCGCTGCTGTGGGTGACCGCAATCGACAGCGGCAAGCCGGTTGGCGGCGCCGAGGTCGAACTATGGTCCTGCGATGGCAAGCGCCTGGCGCAAGCCGTCAGCCAGGCCGATGGCCGCGTGCCGATCGCCCAATTGCCGGCCACGCCGACCTGCGGACCGGAAGCCGCCACGCGGGTCGGCGAATTCTGGATCGTCGTGCGCCAGGGCGAAGACGTCTGCGTACTGCGCAGCACCGCGCTGGCATCCGGCGCCGGCAATCGCTCCACCATGATCGGCCACACGATCCTTGACCGGGTCTTGTTCAAGGCCGGCGAAGCCGTTTCGATGCAAACCCTGGCGCGCGCGCCGGTCGCCGCCGGTTTCGCGCTGCCGCAGCCGTTCAAGGGCAAGCTCAAGATTTACTTCAATTACGACCAATTGCTCGACGAGCAGGAGCTCGCCTTCGATCAGGCCGGCAGCGCCTCCACCGTGTGGCAGATTCCACCCGGCGCCAAACTGGGCGACTACCGCTTCACCGTGTCCGATGCAGCGGGCCAGACGATCAGCCAGGGCGAATTCTCGGTCCAGGAATATGTCATGCCGGCCTTCGACGCCAGCCTCACCGGCGCCACGGCCTGGGCCGGCGCGCGCCAGGAAATGACGCTGTCGGCCAGCCTGCGTTACCTGGCCGGCGGTGTGGCGGCCGGCCAGCCCGTCACCCTGCGCGGCAGGTACGAGGCGAACGCTTACTTGCGTAGCCTCGATTACAATTTTGCGGACCTCGAATCGGCGCCGCTGGCGGCGCAGGAGTTGGTCCCCCGGATCTTGACGCTGGACGCGAACGGCAAGGCCGTCATCACGCTGCCGGTGCCAGCCGCCCCGGGCCCGATGGCGCTGCGGGCCGAAATGGAGTTTGCCGATCCCAATGGTGAGACCCAGACCCGCAGCATGCGCTTGCAGCTCTGGCCGCGGCGCCACAAGGTCGGCCTGACCGCGCGCACCGGCTTCGGCCCGGGCCTGGTGCGCTTCTCGGTGATTGTCCTCGACGACAACGACAAGCCCCTGCCAGGCCAGCGGGTCGCCATCGACGGCGCCGCCGCGCCCTATGACAACCAGTACCGTCTGATCCTGCCGATCGCCGAGTCGAGCCGCTTCCCGCTGTGCAGCGTGACGACCGACGCCGACGGCAAGGGCCAGTGCATCGTGCAGTGGACGCGCGAAAGTTCGCCGCGCTGGCTGGTCAGGGCCAGCGCGCCCGACGCGTCGAGCGCCTCGTTTGTCGACTACACCGCCTTTTTCAGCGCCCGCCAGGGCCTCACCATCCTCTCGCGCGACGACGGCGCGAAGACCCTTGCCGGCGCGCCGCTCGCGCTCACCCTGCGCTCGCCATTCGTGCCGGCCACCGCCCTTGTCACGCTTGAACGCGAGGGCGTGCTGGCCAGCCATGTGCGCACCGTCGACAGCGCCGAGCAGACCATCGAGCTGCCCACCACCGCCGAATTCGCGCCGGGCGTGACGGTCCATGTGCAGCTGATTGGCGCGGGTGCGACGGCAATGCGCTCGCTTGAACCGGACAAGACCAACAGCGCCTCGTCGGAAATCAAGGTGCTGTTCGACTCCGCCTCGCATCGCCTGCGGGTCGACCTGGCGGGACCCGGCCCGGTCGCGCGGCCGGGACAAACGGTGCCGTTCCGCGTCAAGGTGCGGCGCGACGATAAACCTGCCGCCGGCGCGCGCCTCACGCTGCTGGCCTACGACGATGGCTTGACGGCCTTGAAGGGCAATCTCACCACCCTGGTGCTGGAAAACTTCTGGCGCCTGCGCTATGTGCCGATCTATGCGCCGCACTTGCAATTGACCTGGCCGGACAGCGTCAAGCTGGGAAAGATGCCGGCCTGGTGGGCGCCGGGCGAACAATACGCCGCGCGCAACGCCATTTACGCGCCGCCGCCACCGCCGGCGCCGGCCGGCGCCCCCTC
>JBDSTZ010000385.1:0-7184 GCA_039927975.1 Massilia sp.
TCTCGGTCGACAGGGTGCGCACGTGCTGCAAGCCGCGCCCCTGGGTCGACTGGGCGTAGCGCAGCAGCGCGCCGGCCGCGCCAAAGGCCGCGCCCAGGCCATCGGCGCCAAAACCGGTCAAGCTTGCCACACCCAATTGCTCGAGCAGCGCCTTGTGCCCGCCCACCACATCGAAGTGCCAGTCCGGCACCCGGCTCACGTTGGCGCCATCGTTATCAATCAACAGGTCGGCACTGTCGCCGCGCAGGATTTCAGCCGGCCCGATGCGCTCTTGTTCCTGTCGCAATCGGTTCGCGACCGATTTGGCGTCGCCCGTGAACTCCATCAACTTCAAGGCGCCGCTGGCCAGCGAGAGCCAGGCCAGGCCGGCGGTGGCGACCTTGCGCTGGCTGACCATGCACACCGCCAGCAGCGGGCGCTCAGCCTTTTCGGGCAGCAGGTCGGCGTCGGTCAGGGTGCCGGGGGTGACGACTCGCATCACCTTGCGTTCGACCGGCCCCTTGCTGGTGGCCGGGTCGCCAATCTGCTCGCAGATCGCGCACGATTCGCCGAGCTTGACCAGCTTGGCCAGGTAGGGATCGAGCGAGTGGAAGGGGATCCCGCACATCTTGATCGGCTGGCCGTTCGAGGTGCCGCGCGCGGTCAGCGTGATGTTCAGGATGCGGGCGGCCTTTTCGGCGTCGTCATGGAACAGTTCATAGAAATCGCCCATGCGGTAGAACACCAGCATGGTGGGATAGTCGCCCTTGATACGCAGGTATTGCGCCATCATCGGCGTGACCTTTTCGGCCGCGCCGTGCTTGATGGCGGCCGCGTTGATTTCGGTAGGGGCGGTGGTCATGGAATCTTTATGGAGGTGGCGCGCAGCCGGCGTGCTAGTGCGTTTCGCCAAGCGTGCTGCATCGATATCAAGACCGTCATTTTACCGCGAACGGGGGTGGGGACTGAAGTGGCTGGGCCGTGCCGTTGCCAATACGAAAACCCGACCCATTCCTTGACTAGCCGTGAATGCCCATCACCCGGATTTCAATGACGTCACGACAGAATCTACGGTACGAACTCGTCGTCGAGAATCTGCGCCTTCGAATACGGATTCTGTGCCGGAAAATCATCGGGCGACAGCCCGGTTTCGATCGACGCAAGTTTGCGGGCGGCCGCATAATTGCTATCCGCGTAATTCATGACCTCGCGGTCGAGACTCGGGCTGTGTTTGAGCAATCGCTTGATCCGAACGCGCTGCGTATAGAGCGTCGCCAGCCAGCTTCGCGACTTGTGGTCGGGCTGGAATTGACACTTGAGGAGGTGCATTAGAAGTACGTCTAGGCGATGTTCGAGCTCCCTCCGCAGGTGATTTCCCATGTCTTCGATTTCCTCTTGAAGCTTTTCCAGATCAAGGCGAGCAAGTTGGCGCGTGCGTAGAAAGGCAACCTGTTCGTCGAGCCAACGCAGGAAGTCGCGTTCATGGAGTGAGTCGTCAACGTTCGCGCTGACGGCCGGTTTTGCGTCCGGCTTTACGTCGTTCATATCGCCTCCGCAGGTATATCAGGGAATGAAATCGCGATCGAGAATCTCGTCTTTTGTGTAGGGCATCGAGGCTGGGAAACTGGACTCGGGCAGACCTGTATCGGCGGCGGCGATGCCCGTTGCGTCCGAATATACGGCGATCGCCGCATCTATGACGTGACGTCCAAGACTCGGGCTATCGCTTAGCAGATGGGCGATCCTGGACCGCTGTGTGCATGGTCCCAAGCCAGCCCGACGATTTTTTCTCCGCTTGATACTGGCATTTCAGCAGGTGCGCCAGCAACACGGCAAGCCGGTTCCGTAATTCCCTGCGGTCGCTGCGCGCCATGGCTTCGATCTCTTCAATCAAGTTGGGCAGGTCCAGGGACGAAAATTGTTGTGCGCGAAGCAGCCTCGCTTGTTCCTCTACCCACAACACGAAGTCGGCTTCGTATAAGGAGTCATCGCTGAGGCTGTCGTCCAGCTTGGCGTCGATATCGAGATCGTTCATTTCACCCCCGGGCGGAACATTGCGTGGATCGTGCTCACGGTACAAAATCTTCGTCCTGGATTTGTCCGATTGAAAACGGCATTTCGGGCGGAAATGTCTTTATCGGCATCATCGTTTCGTCTGCCGCGAGCCTGCGTGCCTTCGGGTAGGCGGCGCTCGCCATTGCCTCCAATTTTCGACGGAGGCTGGGACTTTGCTTCAACATCTCGTCGATTGCGAAACGCTGCTCCGTGACGGCGCGGAGCCAGCTACCTGATTTTCGGTGCGGCTGGAATTGGCATTTGAGCGAATGCATCATGAGCGTTTCCAAGCGATGCTTGAGCTCCCTGCGCTGATTGCCGGCCATTGTTTCGATCTCTTCCACCAGGTTTTCGAGGTCCAGCAACGCAAATTGTCGGGCGCGGAGATGAGCAGCTTGCGCTTCGAGCCAGCGTTGAAAATCTTGTTCGTATAGTGGCGATTCCTCGCCCGCGCCGGTCTCGTGCGCGGTGTCGATGAAAGCGTGATTCATAGGGCCTCCTTGTTGCATTCATTGTCCGAAGAGTGCCGTGCCCGGCCGTGCACCTTCGTGCAATCGCAATCGCACACGCGCCAGCCGAATGAATTGACGGTAGCACCGACTCCGCCCAGCGTCCATGGCGCACGATTGACGTTCGCCAGTTCGCCAGTTCGCCGACCCGCGGAATCGCCGGCTCGACAGCGATCCCTTCGGAACGAAGCCCGCTTCGAACGCGCGACACTGCCGGTTTAGTGTCGTACGCGGCGCGCGCAAGCGACTGTGACCGCCCGTCTTAGCTTCGCTTCGATAGCGAGATCGCGCATTTCACCTCCGGGGCGAAGTTGTCGCCCAGATCGCTCACGGCACAAAATCCTCGTCCAGGATTTGAGCGGTCGAGTATGGATTTTCGGTTGGAAAATTCTTGATCGGAATGCTCGTCTCGGCGGCGGCGCGCCTGCATGCCTTTCGATAGCAGCGGTGCACATAGTCCTCTACCTCGCGTCTGAGGCTCGGACTTTCATTGATCAACTCTTCGATCGCCGAGCGCTGCTCCATGATCGTTCCGAGCCAACTGCCCGACTTGCGCTCGGGTTGGAACTGGCACTTCAACAGATGCACCGTCAAGGTTTCCAGCCGATGCTTGAGCTCCCTGCGTTCGTTGCCGGCCATAGAGTCGATCTCGTCCACCAGGTTATCCAGATCCAGCAAGGCGAATTGTTGGGCACGCAGATAGGCGGATTGCGTTTCAAGCCAGCGCACAAAATCGCGTTTGTACAACGGAGATTCCTCGTCCGTGCTGGATTCCTGCGACGTGTCGATGAAAGCGTCGTTCATGGGGCCTCCTTGTTGAATCCATTGCTGGAAGGGTGAGGTGTCCGGCCGCATGCCGTCGAGCGGTCGGACACGCGCCAGCCGAATGAATTGACGGTAGCACCGACTCCGCCCAGCGTCCATCGCGCACGTTTGACGCTCACCAACCTGAGAGTGATCCCTTCGGAACGAAGCCAGCTTCGAACGCTCGGCGCTGCTGGGTAAACACCGTATGCGGCGCGCGCAGCTGGCCATCGCGGCTGGCCAGGCGCGGGACGGAATGCCATCCTGGTGGATGTGCCGGGGTGGTTTTTTGCTGCGCAACTGCACTGCTGGTCGACGGCTTCATGATCGCTTTCCCATGGGCTTGAATGAACAAGCAGCATAGGTCAAGCGAGCTGACGCGCACTGAGCGTGAGCAAACGACAGGGGAGGGTGTACGGGAGGAAACACCAGCGTGGGCATGCTCGCCCACGCTGTTCCGGCGACCATTACGCGATGCTGACGCGCTCCGAAATATGCGCCAGCGCTTCCTCGACCTGGTCGATCAGGATCAGGCACAGATCGCCTTCCGACAAGCGCGCCAGCGCCGTGTCGATCGCGACGAATTCGCCGTTGATCTCGTCCACATGCGTGGTGCGCTTGGCGCCGGCCAGGCCCTCGCGCAGCAGCGCGACGACTTCGCCATCCTCGCGTCCGCGCTGGCACTGGTCCTGGTACAGCAGCACATCGTCGAAGGCGGCGCCGAGAATCTCGGTCTGCTGGCGGATGTCCTGGTCGCGGCGGTCGCCGGCGCCGCTGATCACCACCGAGCGGCGCTTGGCCGGCATGCTCTCGACCGCGCTCACCAGCGCCAGGATGGCGTCGGGATTGTGGCCGTAGTCGGCAATCACCGTCGCGCCGCGATAGTTGAACAGATTGAAGCGCCCCGGCGCGTTGTCGCTGTCGTTGGCGAACGACTTGAGGCCCGCGCAGATCGCTTCCCACGACACCCCCACGCCCCACGCGGCGGCCACCGAGGCCATCACGTTCTCGACCTGGAAGCCGATGCTGCCGTTGCGCGTGATCGGCACCTGCGACAGCGCCACGCGCTGCGACAGGCCGCCGTGCGCCGCCACCAGGTGGTCGCCGTCGATGAACACCACCCGCTGGCCCTGCGCGCGGTGCATCGACATCACCGGATGCTGGGCGTCGGCGGCGAAGAAGGTCACGCTGCCACGGCAGTTGTCGGCCATGCCCACCACCACCGGATCGGTGGCGTTGAGCACCGCGATGCCGCTGTCGGCCACGTTCTGCACGATCACCCGCTTGAGCACCGCCAGGTCTTCCAGCGTGGTGATGTAATTGAGGCCCAGGTGGTCGCCCGACCCGATATTCGTCACCACCGCCACTTGGCAGCGGTCGAACGCCAGGCCTTCGCGCAGCAGGCCGCCGCGCGCGGTTTCAAACACCGCCGCGTCAACGTCCGGGTGCATCAGCACATTGCGCGCGCTGCGCGGACCGCTGCAGTCGCCGCTGTCGATGCGGCGTCCTTCGATGTACACGCCGTCGGTGTTGGTCATGCCGGTGCGCAGTCCGCCCGCCGTCAGCAGGTGGGCGATCAGGCGCACGGTGGTGGTCTTGCCGTTGGTGCCGGTGACGGCGACAACCGGAATGCGGCCGTCGTCGCCCTCCTCGAACATCGACGAGACGATCGCCTCGCCCACCGCGCGGCCCTTGCCGAACGAGGGCGACAGGTGCATGCGCAGGCCCGGCGCGGCGTTCACTTCGACCACGCCGCCGCCTTGTTCCTCGATCGGTTTGAGCACGCTGTCGCACACCAGGTCGACGCCACAGATGTCGAGGCCGACCATGTGGGCGGCGGCGATCGCGCGCGCCGCCACTTCGGGATGCACGTCGTCGGTGACGTCGGTGGCCGAGCCGCCGGTCGACAGGTTGGCGTTGTTGCGCAAGACCACGCGCTGGCCTTTCGGCGGCACCGAATCGGCCTGGTAGCCCTGGCCCGCCAGGCTGTGCAGCGCGATGTCGTCGAAGCGGATCTTGGTCAGCGAGGTGGCGTGGCCATTGCCGCGCCGTGGATCGAGGTTGACCTGGTCGACCAGCTGCTGCACGCTGTGCACGCCGTCGCCGACCACCTGCGGCGGATCGCGCCGCGCGGCGGCGATCAGCTTGTTGCCGACCACCAGCAGGCGGAAGTCGTGGCCCGGCAGGTAGCGCTCGACCATGATTTCGTCGCCGAAACCGGCGGCGGCGTTGAAGCCGGCCGCCAGCTGTTCGCGCGTCGACAGGTTCACCGCCACGCCCTTGCCCTGGTTGCCGTCCTTCGGTTTGACCACCACCGGCAGGCCGATCTCCTGCGCCGCCGCCCAGGCGTCGTCGGGGTTGCTCACCACCCGGCCATGCGGCACCGGCACGCCGGCCGCGTCGAGCAGGCGCTTGGTCAGTTCCTTGTCCTGCGCGATCGCTTCGGCAATCGCCCCGGTGCGGTCGATTTCGGCGGCCTGGATCTTGCGCTGCTTGCTGCCCCAGCCGAACATCACCAGGCTGCCATCGGTCAGCCGGCGGTACGGAATATTGCGCGCCACCGCCGCCTCGACGATCGAGCCGGTCGAGGGCCCGAGCCGCACGTCCTCGTCCAGTTCGCGCAACTGGTCGAGCGCGCCGTCCAGGTCAAACGCGCTGTCCTCGACCACCGAGGCGCACAGCTGCTGCGCCAGTTCCAGCGCCAGCCGGCCGACCGCTTCTTCGCTGTACTCCACCACCACCTGGAACACCCCGCGGTCCAGCGTGGCGGTGGTGCGGCTGAAGGTCACCGGGCAGCCGGCCTGTGCCTGCAAGCCCAGCGCCGCCAGTTCGAGCACGTGCGCCATCGGGATGGTGTCGTTGTGGCCGGTCGGCTGCAGCGGGCTCATTCCCGGAAAGCGGGCGCGCAGGCGCGTCTCGAAGCCGGGCAGGGCGTTGACACATTCCTCGTCCGGCGAGCAGGAGACGATCGCCTCGACCGAGGTGTGGTGACTCCAGAGATTGGGGCCGCGCAGCGCCCGAACGCGTGAAACTTCCATAAACCGTTTTCCTATCTGTCGGCATGGCGGCGCGCCGCAATGCCCGGCGCCCGGCGCGATGCCAGGCCTGCTTGATTAATTTTTCTTTGGTTTTGCTGCCGGTGGGGCCGCGTCGAAAGTACGCAAGCCGGCGCCGATAAAGTTCGGCGCCACGCCCAGCGCCCAGGCCGCGGCCACCGCCGCCAGCACGCTGTCCGGATGCGTCGCCGTCGCCGGCTTGAGCGAGGCCAGTGGCAGCAGCGCGGTTTCCTGCGCGCCCTCGGCCACCACGATCGTGCTGGCGCGCACGAACACCACCCGCTCGCCGGCCGCGCGATGCTGCACCAGCAGCGCGTTGTCCGGGTCGAGCGCGTAGAAAATCACCTTGCCGTCGCACAGTTCGGCCAGCGCCGCCACCGCCGGGTTGGCGGCGTTGAGCACCGCCACGCCGTCCGGCAGGATCACGTCGATCTGGGTCCGCACCACGTTCGCCACGCCCTCGGCGTCATGGATGTAAAACTCGGCCAACTCTTCGTGGCCTTCGAGGTCGGTGACCACGCCGACGCTGCACTTGTCGTAGGCCAGGCCCTCGGACAGGATCATGCGCGCATTGCTGGCGAAGACCGCCGCCTGCAAGGTGCGGTTGATCAGCAGGCGCTGGCCCGGTTCCCATTTCATGCAATCGCCGGCGACCACCTGGCGCGCGTCCAGGTACAGGCCCTGGCCGTTGACCACGCCGGTATGCTTGCCGGTGTGGCTGACCAGGCAGCCGACCAGCCGCGCGATCATGCTCGTGCCCAGCGTGCCGGTCACGCCGACG
>JBDSTZ010000386.1:0-5715 GCA_039927975.1 Massilia sp.
CGTGGCCTGGCCGTTGAGCAGCACCTGGGTGTAACCGGCGCCGAGCCCGCGCATGCGCACTTCGCCGCCGCGTCCGGCCCGGGCGCCGTTGATCGTGATGCCCGGCTGGCGTTTGAGCACATCGCCCAGGGTGGTGTCGCCGAATTTGGCGATCTCCGCCTGGGTGACGACGATCTTGGTGGCGGTGTCGTCGCGGCGCGCGTCGTACTGGTCCTTGCTGGCGACAACTTCGACGCTCTGGATCGGCGTTACAACAGTCTGGGCGTGCAGGGGAGTGAGGGCGGCGAGCGCAAGGGCGCCCGAGACGGCGATACCGTTCGATGACATGGCCATGTTCTTGTTGTTTCAATCAGGTGATGGATGACGGGTGCAGGGCAAAAAAACCCGCCCGGCTGAAGACGGGCGGGGAAGAGACAACGGCTGCTGGATTCTTGGGGAGGCCCGACTGTCAGTCGAGCGACCAGACGTAGGCGATCTGCGACCACCCTTGTTCGGCGACGCCGCCATTGGTGGCGGCCTTGAATTTGCACATGCTCAGCGCGGCCTGGGCCGCCTTGTCGAGATCGCGGTAGCCGCTGGAGGTCTGGATGCGCGATTCAACCACCTTGCCGCCGGCCGACACCAGCAAGGCGAGGGTGACGGTGCCGGTTTCGTTGTTGCGGGCCGAGCGCGATGGGTACTCCGGCAGGGCGCAGCCGTCGGCCAGCACGGCGGTGCGCATCTTGCCTTGGGCGCCGCTGCCGCCACTGGTGCCGGTGCCGCCGCCGCCGGTGGTGATGGTCGGCTCGACCGATGGCTTGCCGCTGTCGACCACGGCGGGCGGGCCTGGCGGCTGCTTGGGCTGAGTGTCGACCACCGGCTTGGCAATGTCGATGACCGGCTCGTCGATGTTCACCAGCGGCGGCTGTTTTTGCATCGGCTCGGACGGCGCCGGCGTTGGCTCGACGACCGGCGCCTTAAGGACCTCGGGAGGGACGTCGATGAAGACGGGGGGCTTGGCCCGCACCATATCCCTCAACCCGGTCGCCTTGATCAGGCCAACTGCCAACACCAGGTGGAACAGCCCCACCACCGCGATTTTCGTGACCTTGCTTCCATTGTCATTGTTAATTGCTGAGAAATGCATGGCGATCTCCTTTGTTGTATGTCCGGGCTTGCCGTCCGGATTTTCGCGGCCTTGTCTGTTCAATCAGGGCGATGGAAGGAATATATGCTATCTCCTAGCAATTGAAAAGCTATTTCGTAGCATTTTTTTCGCTTCCGTGTGGAGGCGGTAGCGCCGGCCTCGCTCCGTGCGCCGTTGTGTGGAATAATCTGCGGCTTGGACTTCCCGCTTTTCCCCCGCAATACGCCTTGCCATGACATGGCAGGGGAGCCGACGGCGATGGAAGCGACCGCCACCAAAGGACAAGCGCCGTGCAAAAAGAGACCCCTCCCATCCGCGTGATGCTGGCCGACGACCATCCGATCGTCATGACCGGCTTCGGCATGTCGCTCGCCAGCGACGGCATGGACGTCGTCGGCCAGGCCCGCTCGCCGGACGAAGCGCTGGCCATGTACGCCGAGCTGCAGCCCGACGTCGCGGTGCTCGACATCCGCTTCGGCACGGAGCTGACCGGCCTCGAAGCGGCCCAGGCCATCCTCGCCAAGTACCCGCAGGCGAAGATCGTGTTCCTCAGCCAGTTCGACCAGGACAGCCTGATCAAGGAAACCTACCGCATCGGCGCGCGCGCTTTCGTGACCAAGGATTGCGATCCGGCCGATCTGGCCACCGCGGTGCGCCACGCGCACGAAGGGCGCCTGTACTTCCTGCCGCAGATCGCCGAGCGGCTGGCCAAGCTGTCGGTGCGCGGCGACGTCTCGCCGCAATCGCAGCTCGACCAGCGCGGCCTGGAGATCTTCAAGCTGATGGCCGAGGGGCTGACGAATGCGGAAATCGCCGACAAGCTCAATCTGTCGACCAAGACGATCAGCAATGTGAGCCAGGCGATCAAGGAGAAGCTCGGGGTGCATCGCCAGGCCTACATCACCAAGCTGGCCGTCAAGCACGGCCTGATCGAGCCTTAGTGCGCGCGCTGGCGGCGGCCGTCCTGCTCGGCCTCGCGGTGCTGGCTGCCGGCGCGGCGCGGGCGGCCGAGATCAGCGGCTTTCGTTTTCACATCGTCACCGGCGACGACAGCGGTGTCACCCGCAGCATCGCCGACGAGATGTACAAGCGGCTCAATCCGATCGCCGCTTCCTACCGCACCGAACTGGCCCAGCGGCGTCACCTGGTGTATGTCGCGATCGGCCCGGCGGCCCTGCGCGAGGTGGTGGCGCGCAAGGACGAGAGCGTGATCATTTCGGTGTTCACCTCGCGCCAGGTGTGGCAGGCGGTACTGGAGGCGGCGCCGCCGGCGCGGGCGGCGGCGATGACGGCCATTTACGCCGAGCCGGCGCCGGCCGACCAGCTGCGCCTGATCGAACTGCTGTACCGGCGGCCGGTGCGGGTGGCGGCGATCGTCAGTCCCGACAGCGGCGACCTGGCGGCGCAGCTGGGCCCGGAGGTGATTCGCGAGCCGATGGTGCGCGGCGACGATATCAACCGCGCGCTCAATCGAATCGCAGGCGCCAACGTGCTGCTGGCCAGTCCCGACCGCACCGTCTACAACGCCGAAAGCCTGCGCAATATCCTGCTCTCGACGTACCGGCACAAGCAGGGCGTGGTCGGCTTTTCGGCCGACATGGTCGGCGCCGGCGCACTGGCGACCACGTACTCGAGTATCGAAGATGTGAGCGACCAGGTGGCCGAGGTGGTGGGCGGCCTGGTGGCGACCGGCTCGCTGCCGCCGCCGCAGTACCCGCGCTACTTCAGCACCATCATCAATGAAGGCGTGGCACGCTCGCTCGACATCGAAGTCACCGACGCGGCGCGCCACTTCGCTCGCCATGCGAAGGGGCGCAAGCCGTGAAGCCAAGCCTGTGGAAAAGCTGGAGCATCGGCACCCGCATGACCTTCATCACCATGCTGCCGGTGGTGTTCCTGTTCACCTCCTTCGTGTGGTACTCGTGGTATTCGCACCGCAGCCAGGTCGAAGAGGAGCTGGCCGAGCGCGGCCGCATCCTGGCGCGCGCGCTGGCCGACACCAGCGAGTACAACGTCATCTCGGGCAACCTGTCGGACCTGCGGCTGACCATCAATGGCCTGGTGCAGTCGGACAGCAGCATCTACCGCATCGACATCGTCGACGCGCAGCAGGAGGGCGCGGTGAGCGTGGTGTCGCCGCATGCGCTGGAAGCCGAATCGCACTATTACGAGGCGCCGATTCAGAAGCAGGTGATCTGGGCCAATCTGTTTTCGGACAACGGCATGCCGCATGTGTCGAGTCCGAGCGACACCAAGGCGCAGGCCCAGGTGGCCGAGGTGGTGGGCTGGGTGCGGGTGACGATGTCGCCGTCGAACATGCGCGAGAAGCAGGCGCGCCGCTTCCAGGTCGAGGTGTCGATGGCGGCGCTGGCGCTGGCGGTGAGCGCCGCGCTGGCCTGGTTCCTGGCGCGCAGCCTGACCATTCCGCTGCGCGCGGCGATCGGCGCGCTGCGCGTGATTCGCGGCGGCGATTACCGCGTGGCGCTCAAGGTGACCACCGGCGGCGAGGTCGGCGAATTGCAGGCGTCGATCACCGACATGTCGGTCGCGCTCGACCAGTCCAAGCAGCAGCTGGAAAACAAGGTCGCCGAGCGCACCAAGGACTTGCTGGCCTCGCGCAACGAGGCGCTCAAGTCCGACGCCGACAAGCGCAAGCTGATTCAGAAGGTGAACTCGATCGTCGAGGACGAGCGCAAGAGCATCGCGATTGAAATCCACGACGAGCTCAATGCCTCGCTGATCGCCGCGCGGCTGGAATCGCAGAGTATTCTGCAACTGGCCGGCAAGCTCGATCAGGAGCCGGTGGTCGACGAGATCAAGCAGAAATCACAGGCGATTACCAAGCTCACGCTCGACCTGTACGCCAGTGGGCGGCGGCTGGTGCGGCGCCTGCGGCCGGAAGTGCTCGACATGCTCGGCCTGCACGGCGCGGTCGAGGAGATGATGCGCCATTACGACAGCAGCAGCGGCTGCCGTTTCGAGTTCCATTCCGAGGGCGATTTTTCGCGCCTTGAAAACGAGCTGGCCATCTCGGCCTACCGCATCATCCAGGAGGCGCTGTCGAACGTGATGAAGCATGCGCAGGCGCATAACGTGCAGGTCGAGCTGAACCTGTCGGAAACCGACGGCACGCTGGAGATCGAGATTGCCGACGATGGCGAGGGCTTCGATCCGGCCAGCGCGGCGGCCGGCATCGGCATCATCGGCATGCGCGAGCGGGTCGTCGCGCTCGACGGCAGCATCAGCTTCCAGTCGGCGCCGGGGGAGGGCACGGTTGTGCGTATCGCGCTGCCGCTCGAACGCACAAGTGATGTATCGTAGAGGGCTACACTCACGCGGGGTTTTCACGCCATGACGAGCAGCCATTTGCAGACGCCCTACGAACTGGGCAACCAAAACCAGACTACCAGCTGGGTTGAATGCATCGCGTTTTACCAGGAGCTGGCGCACCGCTATCCGCAGGTACTCAGGCTGCATGAGATCGGGCGCTCCGACGCCGGTGTGCCGATCCATGTCGGCGTGGTGAGCGCGGACGGCGTGTTCGAGCGCGAGCGGATCCGGCGCGAGCAGCGTCCGGTGTTCTTCAATAATAACGGCATTCATCCGGGCGAGCCGGAAGGCATCGACAGCTGCATGGCGCTGGTGCGCGACTTATGCGTCCAGCCGGCGCGCCTGGCGGCGCTGGGCGGCACGGTGTTCCTGTTCATCCCGATTTATAACGTTGATGGTTGCCTGAACCGGGCCGATACCTCGCGCGTGAATCAGGACGGGCCCGAGCAGTTCGGCTTTCGGGGCAATAGCCGGCATCTGGACCTGAACCGCGACTTCATCAAGTGCGACAGTTTGAACGCGCGCGTGTTCAATCAGCTGTTCGCCGACTGGGACCCGGATGTGATGGTCGACACGCATACGTCGAACGGCGCCGACTATCCGTACACGATGACGCTGATTCACACGCAGGCCGACAAGCTTGGCGGCGCGCTTGGCGCCTTTCTGCGCGAGACCATGCTGCCGCACTTGTTTGCAGACATGGAGGCGCGCGGTTGGCCGACCTGCCCGTATGTGAATCCGGTCAAGGACAGCCCGGATCATGGCATTGCCGAGTTCCTGGAGACGCCGCGCTTTTCGACCGGGTTCGCGGCGCTGCATCACACCATCGGCTTCATGCCGGAGACGCACATGCTGAAACCCTTCGCCGACCGCTATGCGTCGATGCGGGCGGTGGTCGAGAGCGCGCTGGCCTTCACGGTGGCGAACGCGCATCAGATCCAGGCGCTGCGGCGGGCCGACCGCGCGGCGGGCAGGGTGCGGTGCGCATGGCCGGTGCATTGGGTGATGAACGGGCAGCCGTCGACGTTTCGTTTCAAGGGGTATGCGGCCAAGTACTCGGCGAGCAAGCTTGGTAACTACACGCGACTGTCGTATGACCGCAGCGAGGCGTGGGAGCGCGATATCGATTATTACAACCGCTTCGACGCCGATGTGGTGGTGCAGGCGCCGCGCGCGTACATCGTGCCGCGCGCCTGGCGCGAAGCGGTCGAGCGGCTGGAATGGAATGGCGTGCGGATGGAGCGGATCGAGGCTGACCA
>JBDSTZ010000387.1:0-18691 GCA_039927975.1 Massilia sp.
CGCCCGGCGGCGCCGGCCAGGGCTCCCAAAAAGCTGGCCGCGGCCGCCACCGAGGACTGGGAAGAATTCTGACCCGCGTGCCGCAGTCTGTATGCGCACCAGGAACCAACGACAAGGGTAGAACTACGTGGCGCAACTGAAATCGGATACGGTCAAGGAATTCAATTTCACCAAGGGTGACTTTGAGCGGGTGCGCGCGCTGATTTACCAGCGCGCCGGCATCTCGCTGGCCGACAGCAAGCAGGAGATGGTCTACAGCCGCCTGGCGCGGCGCCTGCGCGCCACCGGCATCGTCTCGTTCGCGCGCTACCTCGACGACCTGGAAGCGGGCCGCCTGGGCGAGGAATGGGAGTCGTTCACCAACGCGCTGACCACCAACCTGACCTCGTTCTTTCGCGAGGCGCACCATTTTCCGCTGCTGGCCGAGCACCTCAAGGGCGCGCGCGAGCATCCGCTGACGATCTGGTGCTCGGCCAGTTCCACCGGCGAGGAGCCGTATTCGATCGCCATGACCGCCTGCGAAGCGTTCAACAGCTTGACCCCGCCGGTGCAGATCGTGGCCACCGACATCGACACCAATGTGCTGGCCACGGGCGCCAACGGCGTGTACGGCATCGACCGGCTCGACAAGATGGCGCCGGAACGGGCGCGCCGCTTTTTCTTGCGCGGCAAGGGCGACCAGGATGGCATGGTGCGGGTGCGTCCCGAACTGCGCCAGCTGGTCAGTTTCAAGCAGCTGAACCTGTTGTCCGACAAATGGCCTCTGACCGGGCATTTCGATGTCATTTTCTGCCGCAACGTGATGATCTATTTCGACAAGGCGACCCAGCGCAAGATCCTGGCGCGCTTTGTCCCGCTGATGAAGTCGCACGGTTTGCTCTTTGCCGGCCACTCCGAAAATTTTCTGTACGTCTCCGAGTCGCTCAAGCTGCGCGGTAAAACCGTGTACGAGCTTGACGAACGGCGCGCCGCGCGCAATATGCAGTAAGTGGGAACTGACTATGGCAAACGACAATAAAGAACAATTCGCGACCAACGTCTATTACGACCGGACCTTCGACTGCGACGCTGCCAAGATCCTGCCGGGCGAGTACTACTACACGCCCAAGGACATGCTGATCGTGACGGTGCTCGGCTCGTGCGTGTCGGCCTGCATCCGCGACCGCGTCACGGGCCTGGGCGGGATGAACCACTTCATGCTGCCCGACGGCGGCGGCAGCGACGCCAACAGCCCGGTATCGGCCTCGATGCGCTATGGGACCTATGCGATGGAAGTGCTGATCAACGACCTGCTCAAGTCGGGCGCGCGGCGCGAGAACATGGAAGCGAAAGTGTTCGGCGGCGGCGCGGTGCTGCGCGGCTTCACCGCCATCAATGTGGGCGAGCGCAATGCCACCTTCGTGATGAACTATCTGAAGGTGGAAAAAATCAGGGTGGTGGCCGAGGACCTCAACGACATCTATCCGCGCAAGGTGTATTTTTTTCCGCGCACCGGCAAGGTGCTGGTCAAGAAGCTGATGGCGTCGCACAACGACACCTTGGCCAAGCGCGAGCTCGATTACGCAAGCCGCCTCAAAGTGCAGCCGGTCGGCGGCGAAATCGACCTGTTCTGAGGCGGCAGCCCCTATGAAAGCAGCGACATGAACAAGATCAAGGTACTCATCGTGGACGACTCGGCGCTCATTCGCAGCGTCATGAGCGAAATCATCTCGAGCCAGCCCGACATGCAGGTGGTGGGGGTGGCGCCCGACCCGCTGGTGGCGCGCGAACTGATCAAGCAGACCAATCCCGACGTATTGACGCTCGACGTCGAGATGCCCAAGATGGATGGCCTCGACTTCCTCGAAAAGCTGATGCGATTGCGCCCGATGCCGGTGGTGATGGTGTCGTCGCTGACCGAGCGCGGCTCCGAGATCACCATGCGCGCGCTGGAGCTGGGCGCGGTCGACTTCGTGACCAAGCCGAAGATCTCGATCCAGAGCGGGATGCGCGAATACACCGAACTGATCTCGGACAAAATCCGGGCCGCGTCCAAGGCCCGCATCAAGCCGCGCACCCTGAACGCGGCCGGCGCGCCGCCCACCGCGCTGCCGGCGCTGCGCAATCCCTTGACCTCGTCCGAAAAGCTGATCATCATCGGCGCCTCCACCGGCGGCACCGAGGCGATCCGCGAATTTTTGATGCAGATGCCGTCCGACTGCCCCGGCATCCTGATCGCCCAGCACATGCCGGAAGGGTTCACCACCTCGTTCGCGCGGCGCCTCGATTCGCTGTGCAAGATCAGCGTGCGCGAAGCGGCCGGCGACGAGCGCGTGCTGCCCGGCCACGCCTACATCGCGCCCGGCCACTCGCACCTGCTGCTGGCGCGCTCGGGCGCCAACTACGTCACCCGGATCGAGCAGACCGACCCGGTCAACCGCCACCGGCCCTCGGTGGACGTGCTGTTCCGTTCGGTCGCCAAGGCGGCCGGCAAGAACGCGGTCGGCGTGATCCTGACCGGCATGGGCAAGGACGGCGCCGCCGGCATGCTCGAAATGAAGCAGGCCGGCGCCCACAACTTCGCCCAGGACGAGGCGTCCTGCGTGGTGTTCGGCATGCCGCGCGAGGCGATCGCCCTCGGCGCCCACGATGAAATTGGCGCCCTGACAAGCCTGCCGGAGATGGTTCTTACCTATCTGGCAACGCAAGGCACGCGGGCGTTGCGCGTTTGACGGGATTACCACGTTTTTCCTTGTAGTTTCATCGCCGTAGAGCAACAAAACTGCTATCCTTAAGTCTGCTTTCAAAGCTGCACGGTCTATCAATAACCAGAGTACGAGAATCAACGGAGTAATTCATGGCTGATCCAAAAATGCGTTTTTTAGTAGTAGATGATTTCTCGACAATGCGTCGCATCGTGCGCAATCTGTTGAAGGAATTGGGTTATGCCAACGTCGATGAGGCCGAGGACGGCGTCATGGCTCTGGCCAAACTGCGCAGCGAGCCTTTCGACTTCGTGGTGTCCGACTGGAACATGCCGAACATGGACGGCTTGACCATGTTGCAGAACATCCGCGCCGATCCCACGCTGGCCAAGTTGCCGGTGCTGATGGTGACCGCCGAAGCGAAAAAAGAAAACATCATCGCCGCCGCCCAGGCCGGCGCCAACGGTTACGTGGTCAAGCCGTTCACCGCCGCCACCCTGGACGAAAAGCTCAACAAGATTTTCGAGAAACTCGAAAAAGTCGGAGCGTAAATGGGCGATTCACACGCGGTCCAGGCGGCGGCCGGGGGCGCCGAGGCAGGCTCGCACGACGAGTTCCTCAGCCGCATCGGCCACATGACGCGCTCGCTGCACGAAAGCTTGCGCGGCCTGGGCCTGGACAAGCTGATTGAAAAAGCCGCCAGCGACATCCCCGACGCCCGCGACCGGCTCGACTACGTGGCCCGCCTGTCCGAGCAATCGGCGCAAAAGGTGCTCAACGCCACCGACGCCGCCAGCCCGCTGCAAGACCAGATCGACGATTCGGCCAAGGCCCTGTCGGCTTCGTGGCAGGCGCTGCTTGCCAACGGCGCCGGCGAGGCCGAATGGCGCGCGCTGGCCGCGCGCACCGTGCAGGACCTCGGCCAGGTCAGCGCCGCCACCGGTGCCAGCAAGGCGCACCTGATGGACATCATGATGGCGCAGGACTTCCAGGATCTGACCGGCCAGGTGATCACCAAGATCACCGCGATCGCCCACAACCTCGAACAGCAACTGGTGCAGATGCTGGTCGATTTTGCCCCGGCCGAAGTCAAGCGCGAATACGACAACGGTCTGCTCAACGGTCCGCAGATCGCCCCCACCGGAAACAGCGACGTGGTCTCGAATCAGGGGCAGGTCGACGATTTGCTCGACAGCCTCGGGTTCTGACACCCTCGCAAGCAACAACGAGCGCTCATACCATGCATGAAACAAATTTTATCGTTCGCGAACCGCTGCTCGATCCGAAGCAGCGCGTGATCGGTTACGAACTGTCCTGGAAACAGGACGCGAACCAGCCGATCACCGACGACGCGCTCGAAGCGCTGGTCGGCTTCGTGTCGGAAAACGTCAACGACGACGACAACGGCTGGCTGCTGCGCGACAAGATCCTCTTCCTCGACGCGGTGCCGCGCATGCTGTCGACCGACGCGCTGTTCTCGATGCCGCCGGAACACACCGTGCTGACCCTGCAAGCGGCCGAGCTGGCCAATCCCGACACCCTGTCGGCCGCGCAAGGCTTGCGCGCCGGCGGCGTCGGTATTTCCGTGCGCGACGGCGACCTGGCCCACCTGGGCAAGAACCTTTCCATCAGCGCTTCCTACGTCGAAGTACGCTTCGCCGGCGCCGACGTGGCCGCGCAGGCGCGCACCTTCGCCGCGCTCAAGGATTCCAAAGTGCGCATGGTCGGCCGTCCAGTGACGACCTGGGCCGATTTCGACGCCTGCGCCGCGCTGGGTCTCGACGCCTTTGTCGGCAAGCTGCACCTGACGCCGCGCCCCGGCGCGCCGGTCAAGGGCATGAACCCGGCCCAGACCATCATCCTGCAACTGATGCAGATGGTGCAAAAGAACGAAGACATTCCCAAGATCGAAGCGGTGCTCAAGCGCGATCCGGCGCTGTCGTACAAGCTGCTGCGCTTCATCAACTCGGCCGGATTCGGTTCGGGCCGCGAGATTCAATCGCTCAAGCAAGCCATCACCATGCTCGGCTACGCGCCGATGTACCGCTGGCTGACCCTGCTGCTGGCGACGGCCAGCACGAGCGGCTATTCGCCGGTGCTGATGGAAACGGCGGTGGTGCGCGGCCGCCTGGCCGAGCTGCTGGGCATCAAGGCCTTGCCGCGCGGGGAGGGCGAGAACCTGTTCGTCGCCGGCATGTTCTCGCTGCTCGATCGCCTGCTGGGCCTGCCGATGAAGGAAGTGCTCGACACGATTCAATTGCCCGATGAAGTGGTGCGCGCGCTGCTCACCCGCGGCGGCATGTACGGACCCTACCTGGCGCTGGCCGAAGCCTGCGAGCTCAATTCGAACCTGGTGGCCTCGCTGGCGGCCTCGCTCAATATCTCGCCGATCGATGTCAACAAGGCGCACTTGTCCGCGCTGGCGTGGGCGCAGAATGTGACGACCTCCTAGCCGTCGACGCGGTAACCAGGCAACGCGATGTTGCCGTTTCATTGAAAGGGTCCTTGGCTTCAAGGGCCCTTTTTCGTTGGGCCTCCAGAAGCGAATCGATGACGGGGAAGCGAAGCTTCGATCGGCCTGTCGCGGAATTTCTTGAATTAAATCATAATGTTGCAGCGGAAAGACCGGCTGCTCGCTGCCTTGGTAAGCGTTTAACAAATCAGCCGTGTGATTATTTGGAAGCAACGGATGTTGCTCATCACTCAAGCGCATATCGGACATGTACTATGGTGATAGTGGCGGCGGCGAAGTAGCCTCCAGCCTAATAAATAGATCACAGGAGACGGCATTGAAATCGATTCCATTGAAAGCCTCGGCGGCCAGCCTCGTAGTTGCAACCTTGCTCGCCGCATGCGGCGGCGGTAACGTCGATAGCGGCAGCGCGGGCCAGCAGACCACGCTGCTCGCCAACACCGGCACCGGCGCCACCTACTATGTTTCGCCGACCGGCAGTGACTCGGCGGCAGGCACGCTGGCGGCGCCTTGGCGCACCATCGCGCGCGCGCAAACGGCGGCCACCGCCGGCGACACCGTCTACTTCCGCGGCGGCACCTACACCTATTCCGCCGGCATCAACACCTGCGCCAGCCAGACCGACACCGTCAACGCCATCACCCTCGACAAGAGCGGCGTGGCCGGCGGCGTGATCCGTTACTGGGCTTATGGCACCGAGGTTCCGATCTTCGATTTCTCCAGCATGACCGATGACTGCCGCGTCAAGGGCTTCAACGTCACCGGCAGCTATCTGCACCTGCGCGGCCTGGAAATCACCGGCGCGCCGCAGCACAACAACCTCAATCACGAATCGTGGGGCGTGTGGATCACCGGCAGCAACAACACCTTCGAACGGCTCAACACCCACCACCACATGGGGCCCGGCCTGTTCATCCAGAACGGCAGCTACAACCTGGTGCTCAACACCGATTCGCACCACAACTACGATCCGCTGACCTCGAACGGCGCAGGGCAGAGCGCCGACGGTTTCGGCGCCCACATCAAGGCTAACAATCCTGGCAACGTGTTCCGTGGCTGCCGCGCCTGGTCCAATTCGGACGACGGCTTCGACCTGATCAACGCCTTCTCTTCGGTCACGATCGAGAACTCGTGGGCCTGGCTGAGCGGCTACCTGCCCGGCACCACCACCTCGGTCCCGGCCGGCAACGGCAACGGCATCAAGGCGGGCGGCTACGGCGGCGTGTACGTCTCGAACGGCGTCAAGCACTTCATCCGTTTCTCGGTGGCCTTCCGCAACAAGGCCGCCGGCTTTTACGCCAACCATCACACGGTGGCAAACGACTGGGTCAGCAACACGGCCTACAACAACGGCGCCAACTTCGACATGCTGTCGATCGATTCGACCGGCGCCGCCGTCAACATGGGCAACCTGCGCAACAACCTGGCCTACATCAACGTTTCCACCGGTGTGCTGACCCGCAATATCTCGGGGGCCAGCCAGGTGACCAACTCGTGGCAATTGCCGGTGACGATCACCGATGCGGATTTCGTCAACTACTCAATGTCTGGCTGGGATGCGCCGCGCCAGTCCGACGGCAGCCTGCCGATTCTCAATCAGATGAAACTGGTCACCGGGAGCGACCTGATCGACAAGGGCACGAATGTCGGTTTCGGTTACAACGGCGCCGCGCCGGATCTGGGGGCGTTTGAGAAGTAATCGGAAAAACGGCTGTCCGATGCAAGTCGGACGGCCGGATCAAAGCAAAAAGCCCGCGCTGCGAAGCCTGATTCAGGCGAAGGCAGCGCGGGCTTTTTCCATTTGCAGCGAACCGGGGAAGGGCCGCCGCGAAAGGTGTTTGATTAAATCTCCAGATTGTCGATCAGCCGCGTCGTCCCCAGCTTGGCCGCCGCCAGCACCACCAGCGGCGCTCCCTGCGCCAGATCGCCCGCCGATGGCGGTTGCAAATCGGCCTGGCGCCGGATCGAAATGTAATCCGGATTCCAGCCGCGCTGGCCGAGGCTGTCCATCGCCTTGCGCTCCAGTTCGAAGATATCGAGATGGCCATCGCGTACTTCCTGCGCCACCGCATTCAAATGCTGATACAGCGCCGGTGCTTCGGCCCGCTCGCTCGCGGACAAATACATATTGCGCGACGATAGCGCGAGACCGTCGTCGGCGCGGTACGTCTCGGCCGCGATAATCTGGGTCGGCAGCGCGAACTGGCGACTCATGTTCCGCACAATCATCAGCTGCTGATAATCCTTCTTGCCGAACACCGCCACCTTCGGCTGCACGCACGAAAACAGCTTGAGCACCACCGTCGTCACGCCCGAGAAGAACCCCGGCCGAAATTCGCCTTCGAGCGTATTGCCCAATTCATCGGGCGGCCTGACGCGGTATTCCTGCGGTTCCGGATATAAATCCTTTTCGGTCGGCGCGAACAGCACATACACGCCTTCCTTTTCCAGCTTCTCGACGTCGGCCTGGAAGGTGCGCGGGTATTTGTCGAAATCCTCGTTCGGCCCGAATTGCAGGCGGTTGACGAAGATCGAGGCGACCACCGGATCGCCATGCCGGCGCGCCAGCCGCATCAGCGACAAATGGCCCTCGTGCAGATTGCCCATCGTCGGCACGAAGGCGGTGCGCAATTGGCCGCACAGCTGGTCGCGCAATTCATCAATGGATGAGATGATTTTCATGGGGCTTCTCTAGGCTGGATGTCGTGGTTGTGGGTTCAGGTCGGCGAATAGGCCAGCCGCACGTAGATCGGCGCGAATGGTTCGGCCTGGGTTATTTCGATCAGGGTTTCCTTGGCCAGTTCAAGCATGGCGACAAAGTGCACCACCACGATCGGCACCCCGTGCTGGCCCTGGAACAGGTCGCCGAACTCGACGAAGCGGGCCGCCTGCAACTGGCGCAGGATGGCCGACATGTGCTCGCGCACCGACAGTTCCTGGCGGCCGATCCGGTGATGCTGGGTCAGCTTGGCGCGCTTGAGCACATCGAGCCAGGCGCTTTGCAGATCGGCGGCGTCGACCTGCGGCCAGGTCGGCACATTGCTCTGCTCGACGAACAGCTGGGTGCTGGTGAAATCGCGGTCGAGCTGGGGCATGGCGTTGAGATCGTAGGCGGCCAGCTTGATCTGCTCGTATTCGAGCAGGCGGCGCACCAGCTCGGCGCGCGGGTCGCCGGCTTCATCGTCGTTGTCGGACTTGCGCTGCGGCAGCAGCATGCGCGACTTGATCTCGATGAGCATGGCCGCCATCAGCAGGTATTCGGCCGCCAGTTCGAGATTGTGCAGGCGGATCTGGTCGACGTATTTCAGATATTGCAGGGTGACCTGCGCCATCGGAATGTCGAGGATGTTGAAGTTCTGCTTGCGGATCAGGTAGAGCAACAGATCGAGCGGCCCCTCGAAGGCGTCGAGGAAGATTTCCAGCGCGTCCGGCGGAATGTACAGATCGGTCGGCATGCGCAGCATCGGCTCGCCGTAGAGGCGGGCGATGGCGGCGGCGGCTTCCGCGGCGACAGGCACGGACGCGCCATCGGCGCCGACGGCATCGGTCGCGCCGTCGATATCGGCGCTCGCGGCGCCTTCGCTCGCGGTCGCCACAGCGACCGGACCGACCACCGCTTCGGTCGCCACTCCGACCGACTCATCTGGCAACATGGCCGCGCCCTGTGCGCTTAAAGCTTGTTCTGGTACACGTAAGCTTGTTGCTTGACGCGCGATTCCTTGTTGCGCTCTTGCTCGGACAGGGCGGTCGGCGCCTTGTCCCACAGCAGGGCGCGGCCGGCGCGCTGGCCTTCTTCGATCGCCGGATTCTTTTCCTTGAGCGCCTTGATGAACAGGGTGTGGTCCGACTCGTAACCGCTAAATTGTTTAAACATGTTGGTCAAATTCTGAAAAGCTGGGGATGGGTAATACAGCTCGTGGAAAACTCCTTCGTCTTGCGGACAAGGAAAGCCTTCAAAGGACGGCATTACTGCGGATGCGGCTATTTTACCGCGAGCGGGGCAGGGCCGGTAGTAAACCGCTGAGCAGAACGGAAACGCCCCGGATTCCAATCGGAAGCCGGGGCGCATGCCGGTGCCGGACCGGAGCCGGTTATGGCGTCTTGATCACATCAACAGCGTCGTACGCATAGCCCGGGCTCAAATACGCGGTGCCGCTCGAACCGCTGATCGCCGTCAGCGACAGCGTGTTTTCGCCCACCACCAGCGCACTGGCCGGCACGTTGAAGCTGTACATGGCGTTGTTGCCACGATAGCTGCCCAGCGTGATGCTGCGGCTGTTCGGCTGCGACGACGCCGCCGGATTGCTCGACACCCAGCCATTGACTTGCGCCTTCGGCCGTCCGCCCGAAATCACGGCCGTAATGCCTGCGCGCACGGTCAGCGGCGCGATCTGGCTGGCCTTCAACTTGAACTTGATGGTGATGGTGCCGTTGACATCCTTCCACTGATACGGCGAGAAGCCGGTGTCCGGGCGCGAAGTGCCGACGTAGTAATCCGGCTGCACCCACGGGCTGTGGCGCACGTCGGACGGATGCATATTGCGCAGCCGGCTGCTGTTGACGAAGCCGAGCGGCGCGCCATCCCACTCGCCGATGCGCCACAGCGGCACCTTGTTGCCCGGATCCTTGGCCGCCACGTCGCGCGAGGCCAGCTCGGTGGTGGCCCCGGCCGCCACCGTCACGGTGTCGGTCGACACCGCGTACTCGTGCTTATAGACGGTCATCGTGTAGGTGCCTGCCTTCATTGCCGGCGCCGTGTATTCGCCGGTCACCGCATCGGCCTTGGTCCAGTACTGCGCAGCCGCGTTGGCGAAGCCCACGGTGTAGGCGTAGCCCGGGGTCATGCCGGACAGGCCGGCGCCGTGCACCACGCCGCGCCCATCCGCGCCAACCCAGCCGAGCAGATTGTAATTGCCGACCCAGCTCATGTCGGGAATCGCCGTCGGCGTTTCTCCGCTGGTGAACAGCATGGCGTACGGACCGTGGAAGCCCATCCGGTTAGGTTCGGTCTGGTTGTGACCGGAATTCATGTAGTTGTAGACTTCCTGGTCACCGCCGCTCTGGTTCTGGATGTCGTTGTAGAACGGTCCGCCCGAGCTCGATTCGCGATTACCGTAAGCCATGAACACGCCGATGCCGCTGCCGGTCACGCCGCGCATGGTCAGGTCGATCGCGCGCTGGTTGCCGAAGTATTTCGAGCGCGTCTCGCCGTTCGGCAGGCCGAACACGTCGGTGCTTTCAATCGCGCCGTTGTTGCCGGCGTTGTTCGATTCCTCCGGCACATTGGTCAGCACGGAAGAGCGCAGGCGGGCGATCCAGCGCAGTTCGCCGACGGTCGGTTCGGCCGTGACGTAGGTGCCCATGTAGATATTGTTCTCGCCTTCGCGCACCAGCAGGTAGTGGACCAGGGTCGGCGTCGTCAGCGTGATCTTGGCGACGTTGCCAACGACCTCATACGTGACCGTGGCGCCGATGCCGGAACTGATGTGGGTGCCTTTGCCGGACGCGCCTTGCAGCTCGGGACCGTTGTTGTATTTGATCGAGCTGATGTCGCCGCCCGCCTGCTTGACCTTGAACACCAGACCCGCGCCGGTATCGACCGTCAGCAAACCGCTGGCGACCGTCACGCCGAAGGACGTGGCGCCGGCAACCGCCAGCAAGCTTGGCGCCTGGGCCGCGCTGGTTTCCGGGCCGGAACCGCCGCAAGCGCTGACCAGTGCCGCCACGGCCATGGCGGCGCCAACGCCGCGCCATTTCAATTGATTCATGCTGTCTCCTGATTTTTTAATTTGAATAACTGCTCCGGAAGTGTACGCAAGCGCTCGGCGTGTTAAAGATAACGCAAAGGAAATTGCATGAATAATCACGGCTTTGATTAACGCCGGGTACGTGTCATTGGGTATGGGTAATGACCGTGGCGCGGGCGCGGAATGGGGCCACGAGGGAGGCGAATGGGGGAGGCGGGAGTTGTCTTCCGCGCCACGGCTTTGGCCGGGAATGATGTATTTACTGAAAGACGGCCGATGCGGCCAAGGAGAGGCGCGACGACGCGCTGGCAGGCAGCGCGCCGTCGGCAGTGAGGCTTAAGGGTGCAGCTTGTTCAACTCGCGCGCAATGATGTCGTGGTTGAGCCACAGCACCGGGCCGATGCTTTCGGCGGCCGCGTGGAACATCAGCGGGCCGGTGCCTTCCAGCACGAGCGCGCTCAGATGATCGGTGATCAGTTCCTTGCGGTCCTTGTGCAGCTTGGTGATTTCCTCGGAGGTGCCGATCATCACATCGGCCAGGGCCGGCGTATTGTCCATCGGCCACGCCTCGACATTGCGGAAAGTGGCGCTGGTGGCGTCATTGTTGTACGCCTCGATCATGTCGAGAATGTTTTGCAGCTGCACGCCGTCGGCCAGCAGCGACTGGCAGATCGCCCATTGCTGGTCGACCCAGGCGCCGCCGCCTTCTTTTTTCAACGCCTTGAGCAGCGGGAACAGCGACAGTTCGACACCGACGAAGATATCGGACGAATTGGTGCGGATCTCGGGGCAGTTGAACACGGTCGCGCGAATGCCTTGCTTCCATGCCGCCTCGGCCACGCTTTCCAGGCGCATCTTGGCGTAGCCCTGGGTGTAGTTGGTGTAGGTTTGCCACAGGTACTGGTCGCCGATCAGGATCTCGCAACCGTGGTAGCCGTACGCCGTGTAGCGCACCTGGCCGCCGGTTTCGCCCACGCGCGCGCGGATCGCCGCGCTGGCGGTGATCAGGTGCTGCAGGGTGTTGGCGGTGACTTCGTCGAAGTTCATCAGGATCAGCTTGCCCAGGTCGCTGTCGAGCAGGGCGCGCGAGGACATGAAACGCTCGCCGCGACCCTTGTAGATGCGGTTGGCGATCGCCAGGAAGGCCTTGATCTTCGGAATGCCGCCGGCCATCGTGTGGGCGAAGAACACATTGCTGCCGTCCGGGATCAGCTTGTCGATCTCGGCCATCGCGGCGGCGGCCGAGGTGGTGAAGCGGCGCACGCCGGCTTCGCGGCAGCGTTCGATGTGGGCCCAGTCGAGTTTGTCTTCCTGCCAGCTCTTGAGCGTGATGCCCGACAGCAGTTCGGTCGGATTCTTTTCGCCGTCCGGCGCGTCGAGGTCGAAGCCGGCCATCAGCGGCACATTGATGATGCGTCCGCCCAGCTTGGCTTCGGCTTCGGCCAGCTCTTCCTCGTTCAGTGGGCGCAGGACTTGGTTTTCATCGCGACGGCCGACGGTGATGCCGACGATGATCATGCCCGCCGCGCGTGCTTCGTCGATCAGTCCGTTGACGTAACCGCGGCCGAACAGTTCGCCGAAGAGGACGAAGACGTCGCCCTTGCGGAACAGGTTGGCGTCGGGGATGTGTCGCAGGGATGGCAAATCGGTCATATGGGTAGCTACCACTTGAAAAATGAAGGGGGCGCGGGGGCGCCAGCTTGGGTTTAACGCGACATTATACCAACCGTCGCGGTTGAAGAATTGATTCGCTGCAGAGGGGCGCGGGCTGGACGCGGGCTGTTTGCCGGGGTAAAGCCCCGGAAGTTACCGCACGCCACACACCCCTTCGCCCGTCGTTCCCGCGCAGGCGGCAATCCCGCTACGCGTCGTTCCCGCGCGGGCCGGAATCCCTCGACCCGTCATTCCCCCGCAGGCGGGAATCCATACCATCGACAATTCGCAGTGCGAGCCTGCGCAGAAAACCCGTGAAGCCCGACGCCGGCAAAATCTCACTGCAACATTTCCGCGCCGGCATCATCCACTCACCGCGACCGCTGCCTCAACCACGACAACACGCCCGGGCTCGGCGCCACGGCTTCATCCATGGCCAGCGTGGCCAGCAGTTCGCGCGCCTCCGCGCTGCCCTGCGCCGCCGCCTTGCCGACCCACTCATTCGCCTCGACCAGGTCGGGCGCCGGCCCGTCTATCCGCATGCACAACTTGCCGAGCGCCAGCTGGGCCTGCACATGTCCCTGCTCCGCCGCCGCGCGGTAATAGTGACCCGCCAGGTGAAGATCCGGCGTGGCGCCGCCGGCGCCGTTCTCGGCCAGCGTGCCCAGCATGAACTGGCTGTCCGCGTTGCCCAGCCGCGCCGCCTTGTCCCACAGCGCGCGCGCCTTGCCCAGGTCCGACATGGTGCCCGTGCCATGAAAATACGCCAGCCCTTCCACATACAAGGTCGGCCCGTCGGCCACGTGTTGCTGCTGCGCTTGCCCGCGCGCGCCGGCCTGCACCCAGTCCTCGCGAAACTTGTCTGGCCAGAAAATCGACGGCAGGAACAGCACCACCCCCGGACAGCGCTCGCTCACCAGCAAGGGAACGAAAGGCAGCGTCAGGCGCATATTGGGCATTTGCGCCTGCTCGAAAAAGGTCGTTGATATCTTCAAAGGGTAGGGCAGCAGCGCGCCCGGCGCGTCGAGCCCGAACACACGGATGCGTTCGTCGGCCAGGTAGGCGGCCACGTGCGCGAGCTCGGGATCGGTCTGCTTCTCGCCCTTGAGCCCGAACACGTGGCAGGCGACTTCCTGCAGGCAGGCCGGCGACATGCGACCGCTCGGGTCGTACAGCACCTCGCCCGGCGCGCTGAACAGGTGGCCGGACTCGAACAGGCCATTGTTCGCCTGGATCAGTGCGCCCCAGACAATGTGGCCTTCTTCCAGCAGCAACTGCTCGTTGTCGAACACGGTGCGCAGATCGTCGCCCTCGATCCAGCCGGGCCGCGTCATGTTGACCGCGCGCCGCCGCACCGGCGAAAAGCGCGCCAGCGCATCGGCGATATCGACATGCCAGCCCTGCGGCGGCAGCGACGGCAGTGGCGGCAAGGGCAGCTCGGCCATCGTTCCTTCGCGGCAGGCGGCCGGCATCAGCGCCTCGGCCGCCAGCCGCACGCTCTGGCCCGATGGCGCTTCGAACAGGCGCGCGCAGATGTGCACCAGCGGCTGAAACAGCGCGCCCGCGACGCCGTCCCTGTCGGCAAAATTACAGCTCGCGCTGTTGCTGAACACCCGCCCGGCTCCCGCGTTGGCGGCGTCGAGGGCGACGATGTCGTCGTAGGTATGCCAGACCGGCCGCGCGCCCAGGCTGCGGCCGATGACTTCGCCCGTGTAGAAGGCCAGCAGGAACAGCAGGTTCTGCTGGGCGTCGTCGGCGATGAAGGCGGCTTCGGCCGGCTTGTGCTTGAGCCTCAGGATGTCGAGAAAGGCGTCGATGCGCTTGAGGCTGGCGACCGAATAGTCGAGCCGGCAGCGGCCCAGCAGCTCGGCGAAGGCGATGCCGCCGTCGATCGGGCGCTGGTGTTCCCAGGCGTGCACGTAACACAGTGCGCTGAGTTGAATGTTCATGGTTGAATGCTCATGGCGACACCATGGCTAGTCTGAAAGCTTGCCCGCCCGAATGGACGAACCCGACCGCATCACCACACATGATGCCTTAATGGCGCAATACCCGGCGCATGACCAGCGGCGCCGGTTCGCCCGGATTGGCGTGCGGATAATCGAGTTCCTCGGCCACTTCGAAACCGAAGGCGGCGTAGAAATCGAGCAGCTTGGGCTGGTCGCCGCGCACCGCCAGGCGCAGTTCGGCGGCGCCGTTTTCCAGCGCCTGGTGGATCACCGCTTCAAGCAGGTGCTGCGACAGGTTGGCGCCGCGCCGATCCGGCAGCACGCCCATGCGCCGCACTTCCCACACATCGGCATCAAGATCGTGCGGGGTCCAGCGCACCGAGCCGACCGCCTCGTCGTTGGCCAGCAGGATGAAGGCGCCGCCGTCGCGCAGGTGTTCCTGCACGACGCCGCCGGTTTCCTGGTGTCCGCTCGAAGTCGGGGCCACCTTGCCGGCCCAGGCCGCGCGGGTGAGCCCGGCGATCAGGTCGGCGTCGTCATCGGTTGCTTCGCGTACAACGATATGCATGCTTGGCTCGCCAGGTGATGGTGGATGATCGGTAGCGTGGTTGACGTGGCCTGGGCGCTTAGCGAATCCGCATGCCCGGCTTGGCGCCCGGCCACGGATCGAGCAGGTACAGGCCCGGATCGGTCTTCTCGTCGGCGGCCGAGGCGCACAGCACCATGCCTTCGGAGACGCCGAACTTCATCTTGCGCGGCGCCAGGTTGGCCACCAGCACGGTCAGCTTGCCGATCAGTTGCTCCGGCTTGTAGGCCGACTTGATGCCCGAGAAGACGTTGCGGTGACGGCCCTCGCCGACGTCGAGCGTCAGGCGCAGCAGCTTGTCGGAGCCGTCGACCTGTTCGCAGTTGACGATCTTGGCGATCCGCAGATCGACCTTATTGAAGTCCTCGATCTTGATTTCCGGCGCCAGCGGCTCGATGTCGGCGGCGGCCGGCGCTTCAAGCGCGGCAGGTGCGGCGGCGACGTTGGCGGCCGGGGGGGCCGCCACCGGGACCGGCGCGTCGAACAGGTCTTCGACCATCTTGGCGTCGACCCGCTGCATCAGGTGGCTGTAGGCGTTGATGCTGCGGCCGAGCATCGGCTGCCAGACGGCGTCGCCGCGCGTGTCGTCCCACACCAGGCGTGCGTCGCCGAGGAACTCGGCCACCCGCGCGGCGATGTGCGGCAGCACCGGCGAGAGCAGGATGGTGAGCTGGCGGAACAGGATCAGCGCGGTGGTGCACACATCGTGCAGTTCGGCGGTCTTTTCCGGGTCCTTGGCCAGGATCCACGGCTTGTTCTCGTCGACGTACTGGTTGGTGATGTCGGCGATTTCCATGATTTCGCGCAGCGCCTTGCCGAACTCGCGCTGGTCGAAGTGGGCCGCGATGCTGGCCTGGCGCTCGGCGCCGTTTACCGTCAACGCCTTGGCGATCCAGCCCTTGGCGCCGGCCGATAATTCAGTCGCCAGCTTGCCGTCGAATTTTTTGGCGATGAAGCCGGCGCAGCGGCTGGCGATGTTGATGTACTTGCCGATCAAATCGCTGTTGACGCGCGCGACGAAATCGTCGCCGTTGAAGTCGAGGTCTTCGACTTTCGAGTTGAGCTTGAAGGCGATGTAATAGCGCAGCCACTCGGGATTCATGCCCAGGTTCAGATAGCGCAGCGGCGAGATGCCGGTGCCGCGCGACTTGGACATTTTCTCGTTGTTGACCGTCAGGTGGCCGTGCACATTGACGGTCAGCTTGTCGATCACCGGGTGGTTGGCGAACTTGAGCATGGTCGGCCAGAACAGCAGGTGGAAGGAGACGATGTCCTTGCCGATGAAGTGCACCTGCTCGGTGGCCGGGTCGTTCAGGAAGGCGTCGAAATCCATGCCGGTCCTGGCGCAGTAATTCTTCAGGCTGGCCAGGTAGCCGACCGGCGCGTCGAGCCAGACGTAAAAGAATTTGCCCGGCGCGTCGGGAATCGGAATGCCGAAATAGGGCGCGTCGCGCGAGATGTCCCAGTCGGCCAGCTTCTCGCCGGCTTCGCCGAGCCACTCGGACACCTTGTTGACCATTTCAGGCTGCAGGCGGCCCGGCGTGTTCAGCCATTCCTTGAGGAAGGTGTAGCAGCGCGGATCGGACAGGGCGAAGAAGTACTGCTCGGACGGCTTGAGGATGGGCGTGGCGCCGGTGAACACCGAGAACGGATTGACCAGGTCGGTCGGCTGGTAGGCCGCGCCGCACACTTCGCAATTGTCGCCGTACTGGTCCTTGGCGCCGCATTTCGGGCACTCGCCCTTGATGTTGCGGTCGGCCAGGAACATGCCTTTGACCGGGTCGAAGAAACGGTCGACGGTCTTGGTGACGATCAGGCCGGCGTCGCGCAGCTTGCGGTAGATGCCTTGCGAGAGTTCGACGTTTTCCGGCGAATCGGTGGAATACCAGTTGTCGAAGGCGATATGGAAGCCGTCCAGGTATTGCTGGCGGCCGGCGGCGATCTTGGCGACGAACTCCTGCGGCGTGATGCCTTCCTTTTCGGCGGCGATCATGATCGGCGTGCCGTGGGTATCGTCGGCGCCGACGAAATGGACTTCGCGCAGGCCGGCACCGTCGTTTTGCATGCGCTGGAAGCGGACCCAGATATCGGCCTGGATGTACTCCATCATGTGGCCGATGTGGAACGCTGCGTTGGCGTAGGGCAGGGCGGTGGTGACAAACAGCTTGCGTGTCATGGTCGAATGGCGCTCATTGAATGATGAAAACGAACATTTTACCAGCGGATACCCGAGTATGCAGCCCACTTTGCGGCGCGATGGCGCGGCGGCGGTGCGAATTTGCTATCGAATCGGCGGCCGGAACTTGCATTTTAGTTGCCTTGGCCTCGCCCTCGAATATATAATTCGTATATGGTTAGTATACATTTTATATGTGGGAGCACGATATGGGTATTGTAAATATAGACGACGAACTGCACGATCAACTGCGCAAGGCGAGCGCGGTGTCGTGTCGCTCGATTAACGCGCAGGCGGCCTTCTGGATCAAGGTCGGCAGATTGTGCGAAATGAATCCGACCGAGAGTTTCAATGACATCGTCGCGCGCGAATTGCGAGCGGCCGGCGTGGTGCCGCAGCCGGTCAGGGCGGCGGCGTTATGACGAAGCGGCCGGAAGAAGTCGCCCTGATGGCCGAATCGGGCAAGCTGCTGGCGCAGGTGTTCAGCCATCTCGATACGCTGGACCTGATCGGCATGTCGACCATGCAGGTCAACGACCTGGTCGACAGCTTCATCGTCAATGATCTCAAGTCGCGCCCGGCCAGCAAGGGCCAGTACGACTTCGAATACGCGCTCAATTCCTCGCCCAACCACGTGGTGTGCCACGGCGTGCCGTCGACCACTGACATTTTGCGCAGAGGCGATATCGTCAACTTCGACATCACCCTGGAGAAGAACGGCTATATCGCCGATTCCAGCAAAACCTATCTGGTTGGCGAGGTGTCCGAGCAGGCCAGGCGGCTCGTGCAGGTGACCTACGAGGCGCTGTGGAAGGGCATTCGCGCGGTGCGTCCGGGCGCCCGGCTCGGCGACGTCGGCCATGCGATTCAACAGCACGCGGAAAAGCACGGCTATTCGGTCGTCAAGGAATATTGCGGGCACGGCATCGGCCGCGAGATGCACGAGGCGCCCCAGGTGCTTCATTGGGGCAAGCCGAAAACCGGCCTGGTGCTGCGCGAAGGAATGGTGTTCACCATCGAACCGATGATCAACCAGGGCGGCGACGAGGTCGAGACCCAGGACGATGGCTGGACCGTCACCACCTGCGATGGAAAACTGTCGGCGCAGTTCGAGCACACCGTCGCCGTGACCGGCAAAGGCGTGCGCGTGCTGACCTTGCGGCCCGATGAAAAGATGCCCGGCTGAGGCTGCGAACAGGCCGCTGGCCTGTTCACCAACCCGTCCCGCCGCCGTTTTGCGCTAAACTTCGTCTTCACCTACGGAGATTTTCATGAGCATCACGACAGAAGACGTCAAGGCGGCGCTGACGGCAGTAATCGACCCGAACACGCAAAAAGACCTGGTTTCATCCAAAACCGTCAAGAACATCAAGGTCGAGGGCGGTGACATCGCGCTCGACGTCGAACTCGGCTACCCCGCCAA
>JBDSTZ010000388.1:0-9178 GCA_039927975.1 Massilia sp.
AGCTCGGCGCGCAGCTGGTAGTGGTAGGGGCGCCAGAACAGCGCGATGCGGCGCTCGACTTCGGCCGCCGAAGGCGCGGCGCCGTCCCGGTAGAGCGCTTCACGGCCGAAGGTGTCGAGCGGGCACAGGCCAGTGGTGTCGAGACCGGGGTACAGATTGGTGTCTTCGGGCGGGCGATTCAGGTCGATCACGTAGCGCGACCAGCGCGCAGCCAGCGTGGAGGCGCCCAGTTCCTGCGCAAAATCGTAGAGCCGCGCCAGGTGCCAGTCGGTGTCGGCACGGGCCAAGGCGCAGGGCGCCATGCCGGCGGCGATATCGTCGGGGATGTCGGTGCCGACGTGCGGCATCGAGATCAGCACGGGGGCGCGGCCTGGCGTGAATGCGAATTCCATCATCGCTCCTTCAGGCCGCGTACAGCGCGGCGAACAGCGGCTTGCATGGTGCGCCCAGCTGGCCGGTGAGCACCAGGTCGGTGGCGGCGTCGATATCCGGCGCGAGGAAGCGGTCGGCATCGTAAAAGGCGACGCGCTCGCGCAGAAGGTGGTGCACCTGCTCGAGCCAGGACGAGCTGCGCAGCGGCCGGTGGAAGTCGATGCCCTGGGCGGCCGCCAGCGATTCGATGGCGACGATGACGGCGGTGTTGTGCGCCATGTCGGCGAGGCGGCGCGCGGCGAAGGTGGCCATGCTGACGTGGTCTTCCTGGTTGGCGGAGGTGGGCAAGCTGTCGACGCTGGCGGGGTGAGCCAGCGATTTGTTTTCGGACGCCAGCGCGGCCGCCGTGACGTGGGCGATCATGAAGCCGGAATTGAGGCCCGGCTCGCGCACCAGGAAGGGCGGCAGACCGGACAGGGTGGCGTCGATCAGGAGCGCGATGCGGCGCTCGGCCAGCGCGCCGATTTCAGCGATCGCCAGTGCCAGCGTGTCGGCGGCAAAGGCGACCGGCTCGGCGTGGAAGTTACCGCCGGAGATGATCTGGCCGCCGCCGTCGTGCGGAAAAATGAGCGGGTTGTCGGTGACGGCGTTGGCCTCGATGAGCAGGGTGCGCGCGGCGTTGCCGATGATGTCGATGACCGCGCCCATGACCTGCGGCTGGCAGCGCAGGCTGTACGGGTCCTGCACCCGCTCGTCGCCCATCAGGTGCGAGGCGCGGATGGCGCTGCCGGCCAGCAGCGCGCGGTAGACGGCGGCGGCGGCGATCTGGCCCGGCTGGCCGCGCACCGCGTGCACGCGCGCGTCGAACGGCGCGTCGCTGCCGCGCGCGGCGTCGAGCGAGAGGGCGCCGGCAACCAGCGCGCCTTCGAGCAGGCGTTCGGCCATGAACAGACCGTGCAGCGCCAGCGCGGTGGACACCTGGGTGCCGTTGATCAGGGCCAGGCCTTCCTTGGCGGCCAGCACCAGCGGCGCGATGCCGGCCGCCGCCAGCGCGGCCTCGGCGTCGACCAGGCGGCCGTCGACGCGCACCTGGCCGACGCCCAGGAGGGCCAGCGTCATGTGCGCCAGCGGCGCCAGGTCGCCCGAGGCGCCGACCGAGCCCTTGGCCGGGATGGCCGGCATGATGCCTGCGTTGTAAAGGGCGATCAGGGTCTCGACGACGACCGGGCGTACGCCGGAATAGCCGCGCGCCAGGCTACCGATCTTGGTGAGCAGGATCAGGCGCACGATTGGGTCGGGCAGCGGCGCGCCGACGCCGACCGCGTGCGAGAGAATCAGGTTGCGCTGAAGGTGTTCGAGCTCCTGGTCGGGGATGCGGGTTTTGGCGAGGATGCCGAAACCGGTGTTGATGCCGTAGGCGGCGTCACCCTTGGCGAGCACCTTGCGCACGGCGGCGGCCGAGGTGTCGATCAGCGGCCAGGCGTCGGCCGCGAGCGCCAGCCGGGCCGGCGCGCTCCAGACGGCGCGCAGGTCGGCCATGCCGATGCGTCCGGGGTTCAGGGTCCACGCTGCGTGTGCGGTATCGGTCATGTTCACCTCTGTTTGATCATCGGCAGCGTCAAGTGTTCCCGCGCGGCGCAGGCAATTGCGCTTTCGTAGCCGGCGTCGGCGTGGCGCATCACGCCGGAGGCGCAGTCGTTGACCAGCACCCGCCCCAGGCGGCGCGCGGCGTCGTCGCTGCCGTCGGCGACGATCACCATGCCGGCGTGCTGGGAATAGCCCATGCCGACGCCGCCGCCGTGGTGCAGGGAGACCCAGCTGGCGCCGCTGGCAGTGTTGAGCATAGCATTGAGCAGGGGCCAGTCCGATACGGCGTCGCTGCCGTCGAGCATGGCTTCGGTTTCGCGGTTGGGACTGGCGACCGAGCCGGTGTCGAGGTGGTCGCGGCCGATCACCACCGGCGCTTTCAGTTCGCCGCTCCTGACCATGTCGTTGAAGGCCAGGCCGGCCAGGTGGCGCTGGCCCAGGCCGAGCCAGCAGATGCGCGCCGGCAGGCCCTGGAAGGCGATGCGGTCGCGCGCCATGTCGAGCCACTGGTGGACCCGGGCTTCGTCGGGGAACAGCTGCTTGATGCAGGCGTCGGTCTTGAATATGTCGTCGGGGTCGCCCGACAGCGCGACCCAGCGGAACGGCCCGCGCCCTTCGCAGAACTGGGGCCGGATATAGGCCGGCACGAAGCCGGGAAAGGCAAAGGCGTCGGCCACGCCCTGGTCGAAGGCGACCTGGCGCAGATTGTTGCCGTAATCGACGGCGTGCACGCCCATCGCGTGCAGGTCGAGGATCGCGCGAACGTGCAGGGCGCACGATTCGGCGGCGGCCTGCTTGAGGCGCGCGTGCTGGTCCGGGTCGCGGCGCGCGGCCTGCCATTGCTCGACGCTCCAGCCGCGCGGCAGGTAGCCGTTGATGAGGTCATGCGCGGAGGTCTGGTCGGTCACCAGGTCGGGGCGCGGGCCGCCGGCCTTGGCGCGGCGGACCAGTTCGGGCAGCACGTCGGCCGCGTTGCCGAGCAGGGCGATCGAGATGGCCGCGCGGCGCGCGGTGTGCTCGGCCACCAGCGCCAGCGCGTGGTCAAGGTCGTTGGCCTGGAGGTCGAGGTAGCGGGTGCGCAGGCGGGCGTCGACGCTCGACTGCTGGCACTCGACGGTGAGCGAGACTGCGCCGGCGAAGCTGGCCGCCAGCGGTTGCGCGCCGCCCATGCCGCCCAGGCCGGCGGTGAGGATCCAGCGGCCGCCCCAGTCGCCGCCGAAATGCTGGCGCCCCGCTTCGGCAAAGGTTTCGTAGGTGCCCTGCACGATGCCTTGGGTGCCAATGTAGATCCAGCTGCCGGCGGTCATCTGGCCGTACATGAACAGGCCCTTGCGGTCAAGCTCATTGAAGTGCTCCCAGGTGGCCCACTTGGGCACCAGGTTGGAATTGGCGATCAGCACGCGCGGCGCGTCGGGGTGGGTCTGGAACACGCCGACCGGCTTGCCGGACTGGATCAGCAAGGTCTGGTCGTTGTCCAAAACGCGCAGGCTGGCGAGGATCTGGTCATAGCAGGCCCAGTCGCGCGCGGCGCGGCCGATGCCGCCGTAGACGACCAGGTGTTGGGGGTTTTCAGCCACCTCGGGGTCGAGATTGTTTTGCAGCATGCGAAAGGCCGCCTCGGTGGTCCAGCTCTTGCATGAGAGCGTGCTGCCGCGCGGGGCGCGCACCACGCGCGTCGGGTCGTAGCGCGGATCGGAAGGGACGGCTTGCATGGCGGCTCCTGGTGGCGGTGATCACCCCACCAGTCTAGGTTGTCTATACAAGTTCGTCAATCGAATTCTGGGCCGCTTTTGCGCTCGCGTTCGAGCAGCGCGGCCTTGCGTTCGATGCCCCAGCGGTAGCCCGACAGGGCGCCGTCGTTGCGCACCACGCGGTGGCAGGGAATGGCGACGGCGACCGGGTTGGCAGCGCAGGCGCCGGCCACCGCGCGCGCGCCGGACGGCAGGCCGACCCGTTCGGCCAGTGCGGTGTAGCTGACGGTGGCGCCGGCCGGGATCTCGCGCAGCGCCTGCCAGACGCGCTGCTGGAAGGCGGTGCCGCGCACGTCGAGCGGCAGGTCGCAGCCCAGCGCGGGCGCCTCGACCAGGCCGACGACTTGGGCGACGGTTTGCTCGAAATCGGCATCGGCGCCGCGCAGTTCGGCGTTCGGGAAGCGGTCCTGCAGGTCGCGCACCAGCGGTTCGGGGTCGTCGCCGATGAGGATGGCGCAGATGCCGTGCGCAGTGGCGGCCACCAGGATGGCGCCGAGCGAGCAGGCGCCCACGGCGAAGCGAATCTGCGCGCCGCTGCCGCCGGCGCGCCAGGCCCCGGCGCGCATGCCGAGCAGGGCGTCGGCGCCGGCGTAAAAGCGCCCGCTCGAACCGAAGCCGGCGGCGTAGATCGCGTCGGTGACGCTGGGCGCGGCCGCGAGGCCGGCTTGCAGGCGCTGGGCGCGGCGGGCGGCGGCGTAGGCTTTCGGCGTGATGCCGGTGTGCGCCTTGAAGACGCGGTGGAAATGGAAGCGGCTCATGCCGCAGGCGGCCGCCAGGCTGTCGAGATCGGGCGCCTGCTCGGCCGCGTCGATCAGGCGGCAGGCCTGGGCGACCGCCTCGGCATGGCGCGCCGCCAGCGCCGGCTGATCGGGTTTGCAGCGCAGGCAGGGCCGAAAGCCGGCCTGCTCGGCTTCCTCGCAGCTGGCGTGAAAGCGCACGTTGCGGCGCAGCGCCAGGCGCGCGCCGCAGGACGGGCGGCAATACACGCCGGTGCTGGCGACCGAGTAGACGAACACGCCGTCGGCCTCCGGCGCGCGGCGTTCCAGCGCGGCCCAGCGCGACGCGTCGTCGGCGAATGGCGAAATGACTTTGGTCGATGGCATGCTGCGCTCCCGTATTGAGGTGCCCACTTTGAACACGCTTCCATTGTAGGTCGCGGCGGGCGGCGCGGCACTGCGGTTCTTGCTTTTGAATCCGGGTGCTAGAATCGGCGTTTACCCAGGGCAGCGGAGAGCTCATTGAACGACCAGATTACGCAGGACAGCACGCCGATTTTCCAGCGCATCAAGGATTACCTGGTGGGCGAAATCGCCAGCGGGCGCTGGAAGGAAGGCGATCTGGTGCCGTCCGAACAGGCGCTGGTACGCCAGTTCAATGTCTCGCGCATGACCGTCAACCGCGCGGTGCGCGAGCTGACGGCCGAGCAGGTGCTGACGCGGCGCCAGGGCGCCGGCACCTATGTCGCGCCGCGCAAGTACCAGGCGACGCTGGTCGAGATCCGCAATATCGCCGACGAGATCGGCGCGCGCGGGCACGTCCACCGCAGCCACGTGCAGCTGCTCGAACCGGGCCGCGCTTCGGAACTGCTGGCGCTCGCGTTCGGCCTGGCGGCGGGCGCGCCGCTGTTCCATTCGCTGATCGTCCACTTTGAAAACGCGGTGCCGATCCAGCTGGAGGACCGCTGGGTCAACCCGGCCTGCGCGCCGGACTACCTGGCGCAGGATTTCACCCGCATCACCCCCAACGCGCACCTGATGGCGGCCGCGCCGCTACACGGCGCGCGCTACAGCATCGAGGCGCTGGCGCCGCCGCGCGAGGTGGCCGAGCTGCTGGCGATCGAGGCGCGCCAGTGCTGCCTGGTGCTCAAGCGCAGCAGCGTATCGGGCCAGCGGGTGGCGTCGGTGGTGACGATGTGGCATCCCGGCCATCTGTACCAATTTACCGGCCAGATCGGCTAGCGCCCCGGGCGGTGTTCATTTTGACTAAATTACAATTAATTTGACTTGGCCCGGCGGCCCACTACAATGTTATTACCTGCGGTCATCATGTGCTGACCATGTGCTGACCATCCGGCTTAGAAAGGCCTCACCGTGCTTGCCGCTCCACCCCGCGTCCACTGTCTGGCCCTTGCGCTCGCCGCCGCGCCGGCCGCCGTCCACGCCTCGGGCCTGCCCGGCGAACAGGCCGGCCTGATCCAGCTGTGGCTGTGGGTGGTGCCGGCGCTGCTGCTGGTGATCGCGCTGATGGGCTGGCGCATGGCGCGGCTGGCGGCCAGCCTGCGCGGCGCGCGCGCGACGCTCGCCGCGACCAATGAGCGGCTGGCCAGCGCCGAGAATCTGTGGGGCTTCGCGCTGGAAGGCTCGGACGAAGGCATGTGGCTGTGGACGCGCGAGAGCGGCGAACTGACGCTGTCGCCGCGCTACAAGGAGCTGCTCGGCTACAGCGCCGACGAATTCGATCCACCGTTCGCGCTGTGGCAGCAGCAGCTGCATCCGGACGACCGGGCGCGGGTCGACCAGGTCATGCAGCAGCTGGTGCGCAGCGCGCGCGCCGACGGCGACCGCGGCGCGACCACTGAATTCCGGATGCGCGCCAAGAACGGCCAGTGGAAGTGGGTGCTGGCGCGCGGCATCGTGAGCGCGCGCGACGCCAAGGGCCGGCCGGTGCGGATCACCGGCACGATGGCCGACATCAACGAGCGCAAGGAAGCCGAGGAGGCGCGCGTGCGCTCGGTGCTGGCGCGCAGCGAGGACGCGCTGCGCCAGGGCGAGGAGCGGCTGCAGGAGATCATCCAGGTGCTGCCGATCGGACTGTCGATCAAGGACCCGCAGGGCCGCGTACTGCTGATTAACAGCGCCGGCGAGCAGCAGCTGGGCGCAGCGGCCGGTCTGGCCGATCCTGCCGATCCGGCCGCGCAGCCGGCGGCGCTCGACGAGCGCGACAGCGAAGCTTTCGCGGCCGGCCAGATCATCGACTTCGTCGCCACCCAGGACGACGCGGCGGGCCGCCGCCAGCATCTGCGGACGCTGAAAAAACCGGTGTTCGACGAGCAGGGCCGGCCGGCCTACCTGATCAGCATCACGATCGACATCACCGCCACCATCGACCACGAGCGCCAGTTGCGCGAGCTGAACGAACACCTGGAGGAGCGCGTGCACCAGCGCACCGAGCAGCTCGACCTGGCCAAGCAGGTGGCCGAGGAAGCCAGCAAGGCCAAGGGCCAGTTCCTGGCCAATATGAGCCACGAGATCCGCACGCCGATGAACGGGGTGATCGGCATGGCCTACCTGGCGCTCAAGACCGAGCTCGATGCGCGCCAGCGCGATTACCTGGAGAAGATCCGCTTCGCCGGCGAGCATCTGCTGGGGATCATCGACGACATTCTCGACTTTTCGCGGATCGAGGCCGGCCGGCTCGAATTGGGCCAGGTGGCGTTCACCCTGGCCGACGTGCTGCGCACGCTGTCGACGATGGTGGGGCCGAAGGCGGCCAGCAAGGAACTGGCGCTGGTGTTCGAGCTCGGCGCCGACCTGCCGCCGGTGCTGCTGGGCGACCCGCGGCGGATCGGCCAGGTGCTGATCAACTATGTCTACAACGCGGTCAAGTTCAGCGAGCATGGCGCGATCACCCTGCGCATCGCCAAGCTGGAAGAAACGGAAGCCAGCTGCCTGCTGCGCTTCGAAGTGAGCGACGAGGGCATCGGCCTGTCGGAGCAGGAGCAGGCCAAGCTGTTTCGCTCGTTCCAGCAGGCCGACACCTCGGCCACGCGGCAGTACGGCGGCACCGGCCTGGGGCTGGCGATCTGCAAGCAGCTGGCGCAGCTGATGGGCGGCGAAGTCGGGGTCGAGAGCACGCCGGGACGCGGCAGCAGCTTCTGGTTTACGGCGCGCCTGGGCACGCTGGCGCAGCTGCCGGCGGCGCAGTCGGCGGCGCCGGTGGGGCATGGGGTGGCAGCGGCGGCGCAGGCGGCCGAACAGGCGCAGGCGCTGCGCGGCGCCCACATCCTGCTGGTCGAGGACAACGCCTTCAACCAGCAGATCGCGCTCGAGATCCTGGAGGAAGCCGGTTGCCGCGTGACGCTGGCCGCCAATGGCGTCGAAGCGCTCGGCCTGCTGCGCGACAGCGCTGTCGATTGCGTGCTGATGGACGTGCAGATGCCGGTGATGGACGGGCTGGAGGCGACCATGCTGATTCGCGCCGACGCGCGCCTGCGCACGCTGCCGGTGATCGCCATGACGGCCAACGCCACCCATGCCGACCGCGAGGAGTGCGCGCGCTGCGGCATGGACGACTTCCTCGGCAAGCCGGTGCTGCCGGCGCTGCTGTGCGAGACGGTGGCGCGCTGGCTGCCGGCGCGCGCGGCGGGGGCGGCGACGGCGATCGCGGCGCCGGAGCGGGCGGCGGCCGGCGCCTTCCGCCCGCTGGCCGGCGACCCGGCCATCATCGACTTGGCGGTGCTGGCCAAGCTGCTCGACTACCAGCCCGACAAGGTGCGCAAGTTCGCCCTCAAGTTCCTGCTCTCGACCGAGGACGGGGTGCGCGAGATGGAGCGCGCGCTGGCCACCGGCGACCTGGAACGGGTGCGCGAACTGGGGCACCGGATCAAGTCGGCGGCGCGGATGGTGGGCGCGATCGGCCTGGCCGAGCAGTGCCAGGCGCTCGAGACGCTGGCGCCCGGACCGCGCGACATCGAACGGGCCGCCGACGGCATCGCCCAGGTGCGCGAACTGCTGGCGAGCATCGCGGTGCGGATCGCCGAGCACACCAGCGAGGTGGCGGCGTGCCGCGCGCCGGCCGCCGAGGGCGCGCCGCTGGGCGCGTGAATTCGTCCATTGGGCGACACGTTTGAAAAAATAGGTTATTATTTCAGCTAAATCCCCGCCTGATACCCTCGTGCAGTTCTTCCACTGATTGATTTTGCACACTTCGCCTCCATCTCGGTGTTGCAATACAAGGAAGCTGGCTGACTGGCCGCTTGCCCATCCGGCGACAGTCCCAAGGCGGTATCGGCCCACCCTCTGTTGAGGAAAACATGAGCGAAAATATTAAACACATCAGCGATGCATCTTTCGAAGCGGACGTACTCAAGTCCGAGCGCCCGGTACTGGTCGATTTCTGGGCCGAATGGTGCGGTCCGTGCAAACAGATCGGCCCGATCCTCGAAGAGGTCGCCAAGGAATACGACGGCAAGATTCTGATCGCCAAAATGGACGTCGACGCCAACCAGGCCGTGCCGGCCAAGTTCGGCATCCGCGGCATCCCGACCCTGATTCTGTTCAAGAACGGCGTGGTCGCCGCCCAGAAGGTCGGCGCGATGGCCAAGGGTCAGCTGACGTCCTTCATCGACAGCAATATTTAAACCAATAGCAGCCCCAAGCGGCGGCAGCGCGCCCGCGCTGCCGCCTGATGAGCCGGGAAGGTCCACCCCTTCCCCACTTGATTAACCCACGCAGTTCCCTCCCCTACCT
>JBDSTZ010000389.1:0-5940 GCA_039927975.1 Massilia sp.
CCGCATCAGCGTGATCCTGATCCCGAACAAGCATCTGGACACCCCGCACTACAAGCTCGAGCGCATCAAGCACGACGATCCGCGCCTCGAAGACAGCCAGGCCAGCTACAACCTGGCCGAGCAGGCCGAGACCGACATGGCCTACAGCAAGCGCCAGAAGGAAGACGTCAAGCCGCGCCAGGAAGCCATGGTCAAGACCATCACCCCGGCGCAGCCCGCTCCTGTGGTCGATCGCAGCGAGCCGGTGAAAGTTGCCGCGCCGGCGCCGGCCCCGGTGCTGGTGGCCCCGGTCGAGCAAGGTTTCTTCGCCAAGATGATGGCGTTTTTCCGTGGCGAACCGGCGGCGCCAGTCGTCGTCGCCCCGGCCGCGACAGCGGCGTTGACCAAGGCTGCCAATCCAGGCGAACGTGGCGGCGACCGCAATGGCCGTGGTCCGCGTGCCCGCACCCGTGGCGGCAAGCAAGGCGGCCGCGAGCGCGAAGAGCGCGAGCCAGGCAGCAAGACCAGCGCGCTGGAAGACGGCAAGCCGGTCGACGCCGAGCAGAAGAACGCCCGTCCGGCCCGTCCGCCGCGCCCACCGCGCGAGCCGCGTGAACCACGCGAGCAGGCCGAGGCGCCAGTCGCTCCGCGTGCTGAGCGCGCCGAGCGTCCTGAACGCGCTGAACGTCCCGAGCGCGCTGAGCGTCCCGAGCGCGCTGAGCGTCCCGAGCGCGCCGAGCGTCCCGAGCGCGCGCCGCGTCCGCAACGCGAACGCGCCGATTACCGCGCCGTGGTAACCGAACCGGCGGCCGAAGCGTTGGATCTGAGCGCCGTCGCACCGGAAGTGGCGGTCGCCACCGTCGGCGCCGGCCCTGAGGGCGAAGTCACGCCGCCAGTCGTCAAGATGATCACCACCATCGGCCCGAACGGCGAGGAGATCGAAGTCGAAGCGAACGGCGACGAACCGCGCCGCCGTCGTCGTCGTGGCGGCCGTAACCGCAATCGCCGCGACCGCGAAGGCGTCGAAGGCGTCGAGGGCAGCGACAACGAAGCGGGCGACAATGAGTCCGACAACGAAGGCGAAAAACTGGCCGAAGCAGCGCCAGTGTTCGTGCCGGTAGCCGATGTTGCGGCAGCCGAGCTCGACAACACGCCGCCAACGCCAGTGTCGGAGTATGTTGCGCCGGTCGCCGCAGAGCCAGAACCAGCGCCAGTCGCCGCAGAACCAGCGCCAGCGCCAGTCACCTTCGCGCCAGCTGAACCAGTCCACGTTGCGCCAGTTGCTCCCGCACCAGTGGCTGCGGAAGTAGTTGTGGCTGAACCTGTCGTGGCGGAACCGGTCGTGGCAGAACCAGTCGTGGCGGCCGCACCGGTTGAGGCAGCCCCGGCTGAACCAGCGCCGGTCGAAGCAGCGCCGGTCGAAGCAGCCCCAGCCGAACCAGTGTTTGCCCAGCAAACAATGTTCACCCCTTCGCCAGCGCCTGAGACACCGGCCGCGATCGAGCCAGCGCCTGTGGCGGCAGCCCCTGCGCCAACGCCAGCCCCGACGCCAAGCGCACCGGTGGCAGCGCCGGCCGCGCCGCTCGCCAACATCAACGAGTTGCTCGGTTCAGCCGGCCTGACCCTGGCGGCGACCGATCCTGAAAAGCTGCGCGCAGCCCAGGAAGCGGCCGCCCGCGCACCTGCGCCGGTTCGCGTTCCGCGTGAACGCAAGCCGCTGCCGCCGCAAGTGGACGAGCCACTGATCCAGGTCGACACCTCGCGTCAATAAGGTCGCCCCGCGTTGCTCAAGAAGGGAAGCCATCACGGCTTCCCTTTTTTTGTCACAAACATGATCAATTCCTTCATATGACGAAAGCCGCCATGAGGCGACCGGTATGAATTCTGCCATCGCACCCGCCGCCGTCAGCCTGGCCGAGGCTTTCCGCTACTGGCTCAAGCTCGGCTTCATCAGCTTCGGCGGCCCGGCCGGCCAGATCGCGCTGATGCACGCCGAGCTGGTCGAACGGCGCCGCTGGATCTCCGAGCGGCGCTTCCTGCACGCGCTAAACTACTGCATGCTGCTACCCGGTCCCGAAGCGACCCAGCTGGCCATCTACATCGGCTGGCTGATGCACAAGACGCGCGGCGGCATCATCGCCGGCGTGCTGTTCGTGCTGCCCTCGCTGCTGATCCTGATCGGCCTGTCCTGGATCTATCTGGTCTGGGGCACCCTGCCCGCCATCGCCGCCATCATGGCCGGCATCAAGCCGGCCATCGTCGCCATCGTGCTGGCGGCCGCTTGGCGCATCGGCCGCCGCACGCTCAAGAACGGCGCGCTGGTGGCGATCGCCGCCGCCGCCCTGCTGGCCATCGCCGTGTTCGATGTCCCGTTCCCGCTGGTCGTGCTGGGCGCCGCCGCCATCGGCGCGCTCGGCGCCCGGCGGTGGCCACATCGCTTCCAGCTCGGCGGCGCGCACCCCGCCAGCGACACCAGCTACGGCGCCGCCCTGATCGACGACGACACGCCGACGCCCGCGCACGCCCGCTTCACCTGGCCACGCCTGGCGCGCGTCGTCCTGTTCGGCTGCGCCATCGCCCTGGCCGCCTGGCTGCTGCTGGCCGCGCGCTACGGCGCCGCCCACGCGCTCACCCAGATGGCCTGGTTCTTCAGCAAGGCCGCCTTGATGACTTTCGGCGGCGCTTACGCGGTCCTGCCCTATATCTACCAGGGCGCCGTCGAGCACTACCACTGGCTGAGCGGCGCCCAGATGATCGACGGCCTGGCCTTGGGCGAAACCACGCCCGGCCCGCTGATCATGATCGTCGCCTTTGTCGGCTTCGTCGGCGCGGCCACCTCGGGCGGCGCCGCCGCGCTGCTGCTTGGCGCGGCCGGCGCGGCGGTTGCCACCTTCTTCACCTTCCTGCCCTCCTTTGTCTTCATCCTGGCGGGCGGCCCGCTGGTCGAGTCGACCCGTGGCGACCTGCGCATGACCGCCCCGTTGACCGCGATCTCGGCGGCGGTGGTCGGCGTGATCGTCAGCCTGGCGCTGTTCTTCGGCCAGCACGTGTTTTTCGCCGCCGGCCGGCTTGACCCGGCCGCGCTGGCGATCGCCGTCGCGGCGGCCGTGGCGCTGTTGCGTTTCCAGGTGGGCAGCATCAAATTGATCCTCGCCTGTGCCCTCTGCGGGCTCGTGATATCGTACTGGCATGGCTGAAAAAATCATCATGCTCGGCGACGAACGCAGTGCGTCGCTGGCAATTCCTCGCGACCTCGAAGCGCCCAGCGGGCGGCTGACGGACGCCCTCGCGCGTCCGCTGCACGACCTGCGCATCTCGGTCACCGACCGCTGCAATTTCCGCTGCGTGTACTGCATGCCCAAGGAAGTGTTCGACAAAAACTACGCCTACCTGCCGCACACCGCCCTGCTCTCGTTCGAGGAAATCACCCGCGTCGCGCGCCTGTTCGTCGCCCACGGCGTCGCGAAGATCCGCCTGACCGGCGGCGAACCGCTGCTGCGCAAGAATCTCGAACACCTGGTCGGCATGCTGAGCGAATTGCGCACGCCGTCCGGCGCGCCGCTCGACCTCACGCTCACCACCAATGGCTCGCTGCTGGCAAAAAAGGCGCAAGCGCTCAAGGATGCCGGCCTGACCCGCGTCACCGTCTCGCTCGACGCCCTCGACGACGCCACCTTCAAGCGCATGAACGATGTCGACTTCGCGGTAGCCGACGTGCTGCACGGGATTGACGCCGCCCACCAGGCGGGGCTCGGACCGGTCAAGGTGAACATGGTCGTCAAAGGCGGCATGAACGACGACCAGATCGTGCCGATGGCGCGCCACTTCCGCCACAGCCCGGCCATCCTGCGCTTCATCGAATACATGGACGTCGGCGCCTCGAACGGCTGGAATCTCGACGAAGTGATCCCCTCGGCCGAGGTGGTGCGCCGCATCGGCGAACACTTTCCGCTCGCGCCGGTCGACCCCAACTACAGCGGCGAGACCGCCGCGCGCTGGCGCTACCTCGACGGCGGCGGCGAGATCGGCCTCATCTCCAGCGTCACCCAGGCCTTCTGCAAGGATTGCAGCCGCACCCGCCTGTCGACCGAGGGCAAGCTCTACACCTGCCTGTTCGCCACCCGTGGCCACGACCTGCGCGCCCTGCTGCGCGAAGGCCGCAGCGACGCCGAGATTTCCGCCGCACTGGCGCAGATGTGGCGCGCGCGCGCCGACCGCTATTCCGAAACCCGCACCATGAACACCAGCGCCCTTGAGCGCGGCGCGCCCAAGGTCGAAATGTCCTATATCGGCGGCTAAGCCGCACCCGACACATGCAGAAAAACGAATCAATCAGTGGCCTGATCCTGGCCGGCGGGCGTGGCACGCGCATGGGCCAGGTCGACAAGGGCTTGCAGCCGCTGCGCGGCAAACCGATGGTCGCGCACGTCCTTGAGCGGCTGGCGCCCCAGATCGGCCCCATCGCCATCAACGCCAACCAGAATCTGGCCACCTACGCCGCTTTCGGCGTGCCGGTCTGGCCCGACGAGACCACCGGTTTCGCCGGCCCGCTGGCCGGCCTGGAAACGGGCATGCGCCACTGCGCCACGCCCTACCTGCTGTGCGCGCCCTGCGACGTGCCGTCGCTGCCGCACGACCTGGTCGCGCGCCTGTACGCCGCATTGCAGGCCGAGGGCGCCGACCTGGCCATCGCCGTCACGCGGGAAGGCGGCCAGCGCCTGCAGCCGCACCCCGTGTTCTGCCTGGCCGGCATCCATCTGCTGCCGGTGCTCTCAAGCTACCTGGCCGAGGGCGGCCGCAAGATGGACGGCTGGTACGCCGGCCTGAAGGTGGCCGAAGTCCTGTTCGAGCAGGCCGACGCCTTCCGCAATATCAACACGCTGGACGAACTGGCCAGCGTCGAACACGCGCGGCCGGCCAGTCTGCACGACGTCGTCAGCTGCCTGTCCGGGTACGATCCCGACGCGCTGCCGGTACGCCAGGCCCGCCACATCATCGGCCAGTTCGTCACCCCGGTCGGCGCGGTCGAGCAGGTCGCGCTGCGCAGCGCGCTCGGACGCGTGCTGGCCGCCGACATCATCTCCCCGATCAGCGTGCCGGCGCACGACAACTCGGCGATGGATGGTTATGCCTTGCGCGCCGCCGACCTGGCCGCCGACGGCCCCACCACGCTGCGCGTGATCGACACCGTCTACGCCGGCCGCCCGTGCGCGCATGCGCCCCTGCCGGGCCAGTGCGTGCGCATCATGACCGGCGGCGTCATGCCCGCAGGTTGCGACAGCGTGGTGCCGCAAGAACTCGTGCGGACCATCGACACCGGCAGCATCACGCTTGACGCCGGCGTGATCAAACCTGGCGACAACCGCCGCTTCGCCGGCGAAGACCTGATGGCCGGCGGCGCCGCACTCAAGGCCGGCAAGATCATGCGCCCCGCCGACCTTGGCCTGTTGGCCTCCCTCGGCATTGCCGAAGTGCCGGTGCGGCGGCGCCTGCGGGTGGCCTTCTTTTCCACCGGCGACGAGCTGCGGTCGATCGGCGAGCCATTGGACGCCGGCTGCGTCTACGACAGCAACCGCTACACCCTGTTCGGCATGCTCACCCGGCTCGGCTGCGACATCATCGACATGGGCATCGTCAAGGACCAGCCGGACGCGCTCGAAGCGGCGCTGCGCAGCGCCTGCGAAAACGCCGACGCCATCGTCACCTCGGGCGGCGTCTCGGTCGGCGCGGCCGACTACACGCGCCAGATCATGGCGCGCCTGGGCGATGTGATGTTCTGGAAGATCGGCATGCGGCCGGGCCGCCCGCTCGCCTTTGGCCGCATCGGCGCCAACGGCAAGAGCGCCTTCCTGTTCGGCCTGCCCGGCAATCCGGTGGCGGTGATGGTGTCCTTCTATTTCTTCGCGCGCGACGCGCTGCTGGCGATGATGGGCGCACAGGCGCCGCTGCCGCTGATGCGAG
>JBDSTZ010000390.1:0-10824 GCA_039927975.1 Massilia sp.
TTGTAGTCGGACAGGATGATGACGTCGTAACCGGCCAGCACGGCGTTGAACTGGGTGAGCTTGTCGCGCAGGACGGTGTCGGTCGGCGCGTCCTCGAAGTCGATCCGCAGCAGCTGCTGCTGGCGGCCGATCACGCGCAGCTTGATGATGGTCGATATCGCTTCGTCGCGCTGCAAATAGCTGTGGATGCGCGATTCGCCCAGCAGCTGTTCGACCTGGGTGCCGGCTTCGTCGGCCCCCACCACGCCCAGCAAGGCGCAGTGCGCGCCCAGCGAGGCGACGTTGCGCGCCCCGTTGGCGGCGCCGCCCAGGCGCTCTTCACGCTTTTCCACGCGCACCACCGGCACCGGCGCTTCCGGCGAGATGCGGCTGACTTCTCCAAACCAGTAGCGGTCGAGCATGACGTCGCCCACCACCAGGATGCGTACCGTGTCCAGCTGCGGCGCGACGATGTGCGGGTTGCTGTCGGGGGTCAGCAGGCGGCTCGGCACCACGCTCGCGGCGCCGCTCATTTGCGGGTCAGGACGGAGCGTCCGATACCGTGGTATTCGATGCCGTTTTCGGCCATCAGGTCCGGCTCGAACAGGTTGCGGCCGTCAAAAATCACCGGCTGCTTCAGACGCGCTTTCATTTGCTCGAAGTCGGGACTGCGGAAGGCCTTCCATTCGGTCACGATGACCAGCGCGTCGGCGCCGTCGAGGGTGTCCATCGGGCTGGCGGCGTAGCGGATGCGCGCCAGCTGGCCGGCGTCAAGGTCGAGCGCCAGCACCCGCTTCGCTTCGGTGATGGCGACCGGGTCGTACACGGCGACGGTGGCGCCGCGCGCCAGCAGGGTTTGCAGCAGCACGCGCGCCGGCGCCTCGCGCATGTCGTCGGTGTTCGGCTTGAAGGCCAGGCCCCAGACGGCGAAATGACGGCCTTCCAGGTCGTCGCCGAAGCGCGTGAGCACTTTCTGGCCGAGCACCTGCTTTTGCTTGTCGTTGACCGCTTCGACCGCGCGCAGAATCAAGAGGTCCTGGTCGTACTGGCGCGCGGTGCGTTCGAGCGCCTGAACGTCCTTGGGAAAGCACGATCCGCCGTAGCCGGCGCCGGCGTACAGGAAGCTATGGCCGATGCGCGGGTCCGAGCCGATCCCGTGGCGCACCGCTTCGATGTCGGCGCCCACGTGGTCGGCCAGGTTGGCCAGCTCGTTCATGAACGAGATGCGGGTCGCCAGCATGGCGTTGGCGGCGTACTTGGTGAATTCGGCCGAGCGCACGTCCATCCAGAAAGTGCGTTCGTGGTTGCGGTTGAAGGGGCCGTACAGCTTTTTCATGAGGTCGTGCGCGCGCAGGCCGTTGGGCGTGCTGTCGTGGCCGATGACGATGCGGTCGGGCCGCATGAAGTCTTCGACCGCGGCGCCCTCTTTCAGGAATTCGGGATTCGAGACCACCGAGTAGTCGGCCGTCACGCCGCGCGCGGCCAGGCCGGCGGCGATCGCCGCGCTCACGCGGTCGGCGGTGCCCACCGGGACGGTCGACTTGTCGACGATGACCTTGAAGCCGTTCATGTGGCTGCCGATGTTGCGCGCGGCGGCCAGCACGTATTGCAGGTCGGCCGAGCCGTCTTCGTCGGGCGGGGTGCCGACGGCGATGAATTGCAGCGTGCCGTGGGCGACGCTGGCGGCGACGTCGGTGGAAAACTGCAGACGGCCGGCGGCGCGGTTGCGCGCGACGACTTCGGCCAGGCCCGGTTCGTGGATCGGGATGCCGCCGTTGTTGAGCAGGTCGATCTTGGCCTGGTCGACGTCGAGGCAGAACACATCGTTGCCAAGTTCGGCGAGGCAGGCGCCGGTCACCAGGCCTACGTAGCCGGTGCCGATAATGGTAATTTTCACGTGGGGTACCCGATCAGTTCATGACATTGAGTTCTTCGGTGCGGCGCGGCGGGTAGGATTCCCAGCGGCTGCAGCCCGGGCACTGCCAGTAGAACTGGCGCGCCTTGAATCCGCACTGGCTGCACTGGTAGCGCGCCAGCTTCTGGGTGTAGCCGTGCACCAGGTTCTTCACCATCGACAGCTCTTCCCAGATCGCCGGCGGCGCGTCCATCAGGCGCGCCTCCAGCAGTTTGTCCAGTCCCAGCAGGGTTGGATTGCGTTTGAGTTCTTCGACCACCAGCTGCTTGGCCGCCTCCACCCCATCGAGCTCGATGACGGCCTTGAAGACGACTTCGATCAGGTCGATCGAAGAGGCCTCGGCCAGGTAGGAGCGCAGCAGGTTGACGCCTTCCTGCGGGCGGCCGACCTTGCGGTAGCCGTCCATCAGGCGGCCGGCCACCAGCGCCACGTGCGGCACGCTTTGCTGTTCGACCCGGCGCCAGGTCAGCAAGGCGCCTTCGATGTCGCCCTGCGCCACCTGGGCGTCGCCGCACAGCATGGTGGCGCGGACGTTCTTGCGGTCGGCCTGCAAGGCTTGTTCGAGCAGTTCGCGCGCTTCGTCGACCTGCATGTGCACCAGCGCGTCCTGCGCCAGCTCGCAATAGAACTGGGCGATCTCCTTCTGGCGCGCGCCGGCGCCCGACTCCTGCAAGCCGAGCGCGGCCTCGATCGCGCGGCGCCATTCTTTTTCGCGCTGGAAGATCTCGAGCAGCGCGCGGCGCGCCTGCACCGCGTAGGCGCCGCCGACGAGCAGGTTGAAGGTTTCCTCGGCGCGGTCGAGCAGGCCGGCCTTGAGGTAGTCCATCCCCAGTTCGTACTGGGCGTGCTGCTGCTGTTCGAGCGGCAGGTCGGGGCGCGAGAGCAGGTTCTGGTGGACCCGGATGGCGCGTTCGATCTCGCCGCGGCGGCGGAACAGGTTACCGAGTGCGAAGTGCATGTCGGCCGTTTCGGGGTCGAGCTTGACGATTTCAATGAAGGCGTCGATCGCCTTGTCGGGCTGCTCGTTGAGGAGGAAGTTCAGGCCCTTGAAATAGCCGCGCGGCAGGCTGCGCGATTCGGCCAGCAATTGCTGGATATCGACACGCGCGGCGATCCAGCCGAGCGCGAAAAAGACCGGAATGCCAAGCAGCCACCAGGGTTCAAATTCCATGCGTTTTTATTCTTTGTCCAGTTGGGTGAGGCGTGTGCCGTGGTGCGGGGCGATCAACGGCGGGTGACGCCATCGGCCATCGGCAGATTGTCGGTGGCGCGGCGGCCGCTCTGCAGCGCGGCGATGGTCGACTTGTGTTCGGTGCGCTCGCGCCGGTGGCGGAACACGGTCGGGGTGACGGCCAGGATGCCCAGGGCGGCGCCGGCGACAAAAAAAGCCAGCAGCATCAGCACGAGGGGGCCGCGCAATTCGTAATTGAGAAAAAAGTGCAGGTCGACTTCCTGCGTGTTTTTCAGCGCGAAGCCGAAAAACAGGACGAACAGTACACATCCAATGATGGTGGAAACGAATTTCATCAGCCAGGTCCAGTTCTCAGGTGGGTGAAGCGACAGTGCGTGAAGTGCTGCATGAAGCGGTACATGAATCGGTCCATGAAGCGCGACTTGGAGCACATGATAAGGTAACACGGCGTTGACCGCAAAAAAACGGCATAAAAAAACGGCATCCAGGGACGCCGTTCTTTGCTGTCTGTGCCGCCAGACGACTTAATCTTCGATGATCGGCTGGCCGACCATCGCATCGACCCGCTCGCGCAACTGCTTGCCCGGCTTGAAGTGGGGCACCCGTTTTTCGGGCACCATCACCTTGTCGCCGGACTTGGGATTACGCCCAATCCGCGGCGGCCGGCTGTTGAGGGCGAAACTGCCAAAACCGCGGATCTCGATCCGCTGACCGGTCGCCAGGGCGTTGGTCATCGCATCGAGAATGGTCTTGACAGCGTATTCCGCATCCTTGGCCACCAGCTGGGAATAACGCTCAGCGAGGCGGTTGATCAGCTCGGATTTGGTCATCTGGCTGGTCTCGACTATTAGTTCTTGTTATCGAACTTGGCTTTCAACAGCGCGCCCAGGCTGGTGGTGCCCGAAGCTGCGTTGTTGTCGGCGGAGGCGGCGTTCTTCTGCATCGCTTCCTGGGTGTCGACGTTATCTTTCGCCTTGATCGACAGCTGGATGCTGCGAGCCTTGCGGTCGATATTGATGACCAGTGCTTCGATCGAATCGCCAGCTTTCAGGTGGGTGCCGGCATCTTCAACGCGGTCGCGCGAGATTTCGGAAGCACGCAGATAGCCTTCGACTTCTTCGGACAGCTGGATGACAGCGCCCTTAGGCTCGACCGACTTGACCGTACCCGTTACCAGGGAGCCTTTGTCGTTCATTGCCGCGAAGTTGTTGAACGGGTCGCCTTCGAGCTGCTTGACGCCCAGCGAAACACGCTCGCGCTCAACGTCGATGGCCAGCACGATGGCTTCGAGCTCGTCACCCTTCTTGAAGCGACGCACGGCTTCTTCGCCGGTCTCGGTCCACGACAGGTCGGACAGGTGCACCAGGCCGTCGATGTTGCCGGCCAGGCCGATGAACACGCCGAAGTCGGTGATCGACTTGATGGCGCCGCGCACTTTGTCACCCTTTTTATGGGTCACACCGAAGTCGTCCCATGGGTTCGCTTTGCACTGCTTCATGCCCAGCGAGATACGGCGACGCTCTTCGTCGATTTCCAGGACCATCACTTCAACTTCGTCGCCCAGCTGGACAACTTTGTTCGGTGCGACGTTCTTGTTGGTCCAGTCCATTTCGGACACGTGGACCAGGCCTTCGATACCCTGCTCGACTTCAACGAACGCGCCGTAGTCGGTGAGGTTCGTGACTTTACCGAACAGGCGGGTGCCTTGCGGGTAACGACGCGACAGACCGGTCCAAGGATCGTCGCCCAGCTGCTTGACACCCAGCGAGACGCGGTTCTTTTCCTGATCGTACTTGAGGACCTTGGCGGTGATTTCCTGGCCAACCGTCAGCACTTCCGACGGGTGACGCACGCGACGCCATGCCAGGTCGGTGATGTGCAGCAGGCCGTCGATGCCACCCAGATCCACGAACGCGCCGTAGTCGGTGATGTTCTTGACGACGCCGGTCACCACGGTGCCTTCTTTCAGGGTTTCCATCAGCTTCTGACGCTCTTCGCCCATCGATGCTTCGATGACAGCGCGGCGCGACAGCACCACGTTGTTGCGCTTGCGGTCGAGCTTGATGACCTTGAATTCGAGGGTCTTGCCTTCGAACGGGGTGGTGTCCTTGACGGGACGGGTGTCAACCAGCGAACCGGGCAGGAATGCGCGGATGCCGTTGGTCAGCACGGTCAGGCCGCCCTTGACTTTGCCATTGACGGTACCGACGACGATCTCGCCCGATTCCATGGCTTTTTCCAGTGCCAGCCACGATGCCAGGCGCTTGGCCTTGTCACGCGACAGGATGGTGTCGCCGAAGCCGTTTTCCAGCGATTCAATCGCTACGGAAACGAAATCGCCGACTTGAACTTCCAGTTCGCCCTGGTCGTTCTTGAATTCTTCGATGGGAATGAACGCTTCGGATTTGAGGCCGGCGTTGACGATCACGAAATTGTGGTCGAGGCGCACGACTTCAGCGGAAATGACTTCGCCGGAGCGCATATCTTGACGCGACAATGACTCTTCGAAAAGAGCTGCGAAACTTTCCATACCGCTTGCTTCAGTTGTTGCTGTAGACATAGGATTTACTTTGTGAGCCAGCAGAGATCGCACGATGCGACTTAAACTGGGTTAGGTTGAACCAAGCCCGGGCTCGGCAACATTGCCGGGCGCGGACCGCCAAAAACGCCGACCAGGGTCGGCGGTGCTACCGGTGCTACTGATCGGTGCTGCTTGTGCTACCTGTACTACTTGTACTAGCTGTGCTGCCTGTGCGCATATAAACGCAAGACTTCTTCGATGGCCTCGTCGGCCGTCATGTTGGAAGTATCGAGCAGGTGCGCCCCCTCGGCGGGAACCAGCGGCGCGATCGCCCGGTGCGTATCCCGGTCGTCCCGCGCCTGCAAATCCGCCAGCAGGTCTTCCATGTTAGCAGAAAATCCCTTGTCAATCAATTGCTTATATCGGCGTTGCGCCCGCGCCTCGGTGCTTGCTGTCAGAAAGACCTTGAGTTGTGCGTGGGGGAAAATGACGGTGCCCATGTCGCGGCCGTCCGCCACCAGGCCGGGAGCCTTTCTAAAGCTCAATTGCAGGCCGAACAGAGCCTGGCGCAGCGCTGGCAAGGCGGCAATTTTGCTGGCCGTGTTGCCAACTTCCTCGGCGCGGATAGCCTGGGTGACGTTTTCGTTGGCCAGCAGGATTTCGCCGCCGACGAAGGTGGCAGGCAGGTGTTCGGCCAGCTTGGCCAGGGCGTGCTCGTCGGCCAGGTCGGTGCCGCGGCGCAGCGCCGACAGGGCGGTCAGGCGGTACAGTGCGCCCGAGTCGAGGTAGTGGAAACCGAGGCGGTCGGCCACCTTGTGCGCGACGGTGCCCTTGCCGGAAGCGGTGGGACCATCGATGGCGATGACGGGAAAGGGGGAATTTGGCATTGTTACTTATTCTTTCAAACCACCGTCATTCCCGCGCAGGCGGGAATCTATAGCACTCCGGCAAATATGCTATGGATTCCCGCCTTCGCGGGAAGTCGGGTCGGGCAATGCCCGACATGACGGCTCCAGGGCTAACAATCTCACCTTAGCGGCAAGTCGGGTCGGGCGTCACCCGAACCGGCGACGCTCGGGATAACAATCAGCTCAGAATAATTCTTTCTTGGCGATCCCGGCGAACGCTTCGAAATAATCCGGGAAGGTCTTGGCCACGCACTTCGGATCGTTGATGCGCATGGTGTTGCCGCGCAGCGCGGCGCCGTCCAGCGAGGCGAGCGAGAAGCACATCGCCATGCGGTGGTCGTCGTAGGTGTCGATGGTGGCCGCCTCGATCTTCGCCGGCGGCGTGATGGTGATGTAATCAGCGCCCTCCTCCACCACCGCGCCGAGTTTGCGCAGCTCGGTCGCCATGGCCGCCAGGCGGTCGGTTTCCTTCACGCGCCAGCTGGCGATATTGCGCAGCGTGCTGGTGCCGTCGGCGTACAGCGCGGCCACCGCGATGGTCATGGCGGCGTCGGGAATGTGGTTGAAGTCGGCGTCGATGGCTTTCAATACGCCGTTCGAGCGCGCCTCGGTCCAGTTGTCGCCCTTGGTGATGATGGCGCCCATGCGCTCGAGCGCGTCGGCAAAGCGCACGTCGCCCTGGATGCTGTCGCGCCCCACGCCGTTCACGCGCACCGGTCCGCCGGCAATCGCACCGGCCGCCAGGAAGTAGGAGGCCGACGAGGCATCGCCCTCGACGTGAATGGTGCCAGGGCTCTGGTAACGCTGGCCCGGCTGCACGGTGAACGACTGCCAGCCGTTCTGCTCGACCGTCACGCCGAAGCGGCGCATCAGGTTGAGGGTGATTTCAATGTAGGGCTTGGAGATCAGTTCGCCCACCACGTCGATGCTGACCGGGTGTTCCTTGGCCATCAACGGCGCGGCCATCAGCAGCGCGGTGAGGAACTGGCTCGACACATTGCCGCGCACCGACATGCGCTGGGCGTGGATGTGGCCGCGCCGGATCCGCAGCGGCGGGTAGCCTTCGACGCCGGTGTACTCGATTTGCGCGCCAATCTCGTTGAGGGCGTCGACCAGGTCGCCGATCGGCCGCTCGTGCATGCGCGAGACGCCGTGCAGGGTGTAGTCGCCGCCGATCACCGCCAGCGCCGCCGTCAGCGGACGGATCGCGGTGCCGGCGTTGCCCATGAAGAGGTCGGCCGTCGGCACCGGCAGCACGCCGTCGGCGCCGTGCACGATGTGGTTGTTCTCGTCGACCTGCTCCCACTTGATGCCGAGCGAATGCAGGGCGCCGAGCATGACCATGGTGTCGTCCGAGGCCAGCAGGTCGACGATGGTGGTGGTGCCGCCGGCCAGCGCCGCCAGCAGCAGCGTGCGGTTCGAGATGCTCTTCGAGCCTGGCAGCTTGACCACGCCTTCGACGTGCATCACCGGCGCGAGGTCGATGTGGTGGGGGTAGTGTTTTTGCTGCGTCATGCGGGTGTCCTCGGGTGGTCGGCGGCGGCGCTCATGCGCACGGCGCCTTCGGTTCTGCGGTTTCGATGGTTTCGATCCATTGGCGGCGGGCGCGCTGGGCGTTGGCGTAGACGCCTTCGATGGCGGCGCCGTCGCCCTCGGCCAGCCTGGCGCGCAGGCCGCTCAATTGTGACAGGTATGCATCGAGCTCGCACAGCAGCGCGCTGCGGTTGGCCAGGCTGATGTCGCGCCACATCTCGGGCGAGGAGCCGGCGATGCGGGTGAAGTCGCGAAAGCCGCTGGCGGCGTACTGGAACAGCAGCTCGGCGTGCGGCTTGTTGGCGATGTCGTCGACCAGCGCGAAGGCCAGCAGGTGCGGCAGATGGCTGACCGCCGCGAACACCTTGTCGTGGTCTTCGGCGGACAGGCGGTGGATGACGGCGCCGCAGGCGGCCCAGGCGGCGGCCACGCGTTCGACCGCCACCAGGCTATTTTCCGGCAGCGGCGCGAGCACCGTCTTTTTGCCGCGATACAGGTCGACGATGGCGGCGTCGGGGCCGTTGGTCTCGCGCCCGGCGATCGGATGGCCGGGCACGAACTGCCCCACCCGATCGCCCAGCGCGGCGCGCGCCGCCGCCACCACGTCGCACTTGGTGCTGCCGGCGTCGGTGACGATGGTGCGTTCTTCCAGGTGCGGCAGCAGCGATGCGAGGATGGCGCCGGTCTGGGCCACTGGCGCGGCGATCAGCACCAGGTCGGCGCCGCGCATGGCCTCGGCCATCGTTGGGCCGACGCTGTCGATGATGCCCAGTTCGAGCGCGCGCGCCAGCGCTTCCGGCGAGCGGCCCATGCCGACAATGTGGGTGACCACGCCGGCGTGCTTGAGCGCGAGGGCGAAGGAACCGCCGATCAGGCCAACGCCGAAGATGACGACCTTGTTCAGCACTTTACGCCAACGCTTTCTTGAGGGCGGCGATGAAGACCGCGTTCTCTTGCGGCAGGCCGATCGAGATGCGCAGCCATTGCGGCAGGCCGTAATTACCGACCGGGCGCACGATCACGCCCTGGCGCAGCAGCGCCAGGTTCACGCGCGCGCCGGCGCCGTCGTCGTCGCCGACCCGCACCAGCACGAAGTTGCCGAACGAGGGGACGTATTCCAGACCGAGTTCGGTGAACGCTTCGACAAACTGGCGGTAGCCGGCGGCGTTGTTGGCGGCGCCTTGCTCAAGGAATGCGGTGTCGTTGAGGGCGGCGATGGCGGCGGCCTGGGCCAGCGAATTGACGTTGAAGGGCTGGCGCACACGGTTCATCAGGTCGGTGACGGCGGGCTGCGCGATGGCGAAGCCGACCCGCAGGCCGGCCAGGCCATAGGCTTTGGAGAAGGTGCGCGAGACGATCAGGTTGGGGTAGCTGCGCACCCACTTGGCCGACTCGAACTGCTGCTCGGGCGCGAGGAATTCGTTGTAGGCTTCGTCGAGCACGACGATGACGTCGGCCGGCACGCGCTTGAGGAAGGCTTCGATCTCGGGCGCCGGAATGAAGGTGCCGGTCGGGTTGTTGGGGTTGGCGATGAACACCAGGCGCGTGTCGGCGTCGATGGCGGCGGCCATGGCGTTCAGATCGTGACCGTAATCGACGGCCGGCACCACGATGGCGCGCGCGCCGACGCCTTGAGTGGCGAGCGCGTACACGGCGAACGAGTACTGCGCGTAGACCACCGCCTGGCCCTTCTGGACCAACGCGTGGGCGGCGATTTCGAGGATGTCGTTGCTGCCGTTGCCCAGCGTGATCCAGTCGGCCGGGACGTCGTAGCGCTTGGCCAGCGCGGCCTTGAGTTCAAAGCCGTTGGCGTCGGGGTAGCGCCCCAGTTCGGCGACGGCGGCGGCCATTGCCTGCTTGCTCGACTCGGGCACGCCGAACGGGTTCTCGTTCGACGCCAGCTTGACGATCTCGGCTTCGTTCAGGCCAAACTCGCGCGCGACTTCGGCAATGGGTTTGCCGGCCTGGTAAGGGGCGATGGCGCGGACGTATTCGGGACCAAATTGGTTGGGCATGGCGATGGATTTTTCAGTAAAAAATGTCAGGTCAGGCTGAGCGGATACGAGCCGAGCACCTTGAAGAAGGCGGCGTTGTCGCGCAATTCCTCGAGCGCGCTGGCGACGGCGGCATCGAACACGTGGCCTTCGATATCGACGTAAAAATAGTATTCCCAGGTGCCGATGCGGGCCGGGCGCGATTCGAAGCGGGTCATCGATACATTGTGCTTGGCGAGCGGCGCGAGCAGGTTGTAGACGGCGCCGGAACGATTCGGCACCGCCAGCACCAGCGAGGTCTGGTCCTTGCCGGACGGGTTGGTCTGCAGCGTGCCGATGACGGCGAAGCGGGTGCGGTTGTGCGGGTCGTCCTGGATGTGGGCCTGGACCACGCCCAGCTTGTACTGTTCGCCCGCCATTTCACTGGCGATGGCGGCGATGGCGGCGTCCTTGCTGGCCATGACGGCCGCTTCGGCGTTGGAGGCGACGGCGCGCCGTTCAATGTCGGGATAGTGCTGGTTGAGCCAGACCTGGCACTGGGCCAGCGCCTGCGAATGGGCGCAGACGACGGTGACGCCGTCCATGCTGCCGGTCTTGGTCATGAGGCTGTGGTGGACCGGTATCGAGACTTCGCCGCTGATGATGGTGGTGGTGGCGAGCATCAGGTCGAGGGTGCGGTTGATCGCGCCCTCGGACGAATTTTCGACCGGGACCACGCCGAAATCGGCGGTGCCGGCCTCGGTGGCGCGGAACACTTCGTCGATCGAGATGCATGGCAGGCC
>JBDSTZ010000391.1:0-4370 GCA_039927975.1 Massilia sp.
CGTTGTCGCCTCTCCGGATGGGCGCGTCGCCATCAGCATCGAGGGCGATGCCAGCAAGTTCACCATTTCGCGCGGCGGCGAAACCGTCATCGCGCCTTCGCCGCTGGGCCTCGAGTTCGACGGCGCCGCCGAATTCGGCCCGTTGACGCTGGAAAAACGCAACGACGTCAGCGTCGACCGCCGCATCGCGCTGGTGGCCACCAAGGCCGCCGAGGCGCGCGACCATTATCGCGGCGCGACCCTGGTTTTCCGCGAAAGTTCGCCCGCCGCGCGCCGGCTCTTCATCGACGTGCGCGCCTATGACGACGGGGTGGCGTTCCGCTACCGCATCGAGGGCGGCGAGGCGGTGCGCCTCAATGGCGAACGCACCGCGTTCGTCCCGGCCGGCAACCCGGAATGCCTGGTGTCGGTCGCCGACGGCGCCCATGAGATGGCGTTCGAGCGCAAGAAGGTGTCGCAACTGTCCGCCGGCGTCGCCTACGATGTGCCGGTGGTGTGCAACACGCCGTCCCGAAAAACCGCGTACGCCATCACCCAGGCCAATCTGAATGGCTATACCGGCGCTTCTCTGTTGCTCGAAGGCGACGCGTTGCGGGTGCGGCTGTCGGCGGTGCCGAAGCGGGCCGGACCGGCGTTCGTTTCGCCCGCCGGACTGACCACGGCCTGGCGCGCGGTCATGCTGGGCGATCGCACCGGCGACCTGATCGGGTCTCATCTGGTCGGCAACCTCAACCCCGCGCCGCAGGGCGACTTCAGCTGGGTGAAGCCGGGCAAGGCGGCCTGGGACTGGTGGTCCGGTCCGCTGGCCGGCATGAAGCCGAGCATGGCCAGCTACCGTCGCTTCATCGACTTCGCCGCCGCCGCCGGCTTGCCCTACTACCTGATCGACGCCGGCTGGGCCCTGGGCTCCGGCCCCGATTGCTGGATCGCGCTGCCGGGCACCGACATCACCCGCGCCGCCGACGGTATCGACATCGCTGAACTGGTGCGCTACGCCGCCGGCAAAGGCGTGGGGCTGATGTTGTGGGCTCACTGGGAGCACGTGGCGCCGCGCATGGACGAGGTGCTCGATACCTACGCGCGCTGGGGCATCAAGGGTGTCAAAATCGATTTCATGAACCGCGACGACCAGGAGATGGTGGCGTTCTACCAGCGCATCGCGCAGGCGACGGCCAAGCGCCGCCTGCTGCTCGATCTGCACAGCGCCTTCGTTCCCGCCGGCCTGCAGCGCAGCTACCCGAACTTCATCACGCAGGAAGGCGTGATGGGCGCGGAATGGAACAAGATGAACAAGAAGATCACGCCGGAGCACAACCTGATGTTGCCGTACACGCGCATGCTGGCCGGCTCCATGGACTACACTCCGGGCGGCTTTCGCAACGCCTCGCCGGCGAGCTTCGAAGTGCGCGCCGAGATGCCGCAAACCCAAACCACGCGCGGCCAGGCGCTCGCCATGTACGTGGTCTACGACAGCCCGCTGCAGATGGTGTCGGACGACCCGGACGCGTATCGCGACGCGGCCGGATTCGATTTCATCAAGCGCGTGCCGACCGCGTGGGACGAGACGCGTTTCCTGTCCGGCGAGCCGGGACGCGACATCGTGCTGGCGCGGCGCGGCGGGAAAACCTGGTACCTCGGCGCCATGACGGCCGAGGATGTGAACGGCGCCAGCATCCACGCCGTGCCGCTGCGCTTCCTGCCGCCCGGGAAATACCGCGCCACGATGTGGCAGGATGGGGCCACGCCGAATGAGCTCGTGCGGGTGGAGCGCGAGGTCACTGCCGGCGACGTGCTCAAGCTGCGTCTCGCATCGGCTGGCGGCGCCGCGGTCATCGTCGAGCCGCTTGATAAAAAGACGGCGATGAAAACAGCCGCACTGTTGCCGCTTGAGAAATCGGGCAAGGCGTTCGAACCGGGCGCGATTTGGCCGGACGACAAGGGCGTGCATATCAACGCGCATGGCGGCGGCATCCTGGAGCACGCGGGCCGCTACTACTGGTTCGGCGAGCACAAGATCGAAGGCGGCGCCGGTAACGCCGCCCATGTCGGCGTGCACGTGTACAGCTCGCGCGACCTGACCGGCTGGCGCGACGAGGGCATCGCGCTCGCGGTATCGACAGATCCGTCCAGCGATATCGTCGACGGCTCCCTCATCGAACGGCCAAAGGTCGTCTACAACCCGAAGACCCGCAAGTTCGTCATGTGGTTCCACCTGGAGTTGAAGGGGCAGGGCTACAAAGCGGCGCGTTCGGGTGTGGCGGTGGCCGACAAGGTGACCGGGCCGTACGTCTATCAGGGCTCGTTCCGCCCCGATGCGGGCGTTTGGCCGGCCGACCTGCCGGAGGAGCAGAAAGATCCGGCCAAGAGCATCGTCGCGCGCGACCACGCGGGCGGGCAGATGGCGCGCGACATGACCTTGTTCGTCGACGCTGACGGCGGCGCCTACCAGCTGTACGCGTCGGAAGAAAACCACACGATGCACATCTCGCGCCTGAGTCAGGACTTCCTGCGTTCCGCCGGCCAATTCGGGCGCGTGCTGCCGTTCGGCGACGACGAAGCCCCGGCGATCTTCAAGCACAATGGCAAGTACTTCCTGGTGACCTCGGGGCTGTCCGGATGGGCGCCGAACGCGGCAAGGTCCTACGTGGCCGACAACATCCTCGGACCCTGGACGGCGCTCGGCAACCCGGTGCGCGGCACGCTGGAGCAAGCCAGGATCACCTTCGGCGGACAGTCGACCCATGCGCTCACGCTCAAGCGTAAAGGCTGCGAGCGGCAGATTCTGATGTTCGACATCTGGCGTCCGAAGAACGCCATCGACGGGCGCTACGCCTGGTTGCCGGTGGAATGGGAGGACGGCAAACCGGTGGTGCGCTGGCGCGAACGCTGGACCCTGGACGATCTTGACGCGCTGCCGTGCGATACCGCGCTCGCGCCTGCGTCCCGGCGCTCGACTGGGCGCTGATCGCCGCATGCTTGCCTGGTACGGCTTTGTCCGGGCAAAAAATCGGTTGATCGCGGTTGGCAGGGGGCCGGGCCATCGTTCAGCCGCCCCGCGTGCTGCAATGGCCATCCTTTCAGCGAAAGCCACCTTAAAACGCTTGAGTACCGTCCGGCCTCCCGAGGGCCGGCCATGCGACAGCCCTTATGGCCGCAAGGCAATGGGTGAAAAACGCCCGGCTATTGCTATTTCTTGCGCAGGAAAGGTAATCGCTTGCCGGCCTGCTCGATCCATTCCCTGGCCATCAGTTCATGGCCGGGTACGGTTGGATGTATGCCGTCCCAGACCCAGTATTCCGGCGGCGCCTGCCCAGCCGCCTTGTCGAAGACAGCCTGGTAATCGACCAACACGGCGTCGAATTTCATGGCCAGCTTTCTGACGACTTCAGCCCTTTGCCGGACGCCGTCACGCCAGGCCTCCCAGTTACTTAGGACGGGGCCTACAGGGCACACGAAAGGAAGCCCAAGAATAAAGAGTATGTGTGGATTCGCCGACTTGCAGTCCGCCAGCAGCTTGCTGTATCCCGTCTCGAATTCCGCGACGGTGCAAGCGTCCGATGCCTTTTTCACCGCCGCTCCGGTGTCATTGATGCCGATGAGAATACTCAGCACATCGGGCTTGATCTCAAGCGTATCGGATTGCCAACGCTTCTGCAGGTCGGGAATCTTGTTGCCGCTGACGCCGCGATTAAAGAAATTGAACTTCGATCGCGGGAAATCGGCACCGATACGACTGGCGATCGAAAATGCATAACCGTGTCCCATGATGTGATTCGGATCGGTGTTGCGCCCCCTGTTACCGTCCGTGATCGAATCGCCTTGGAAAAGGAAAGTCAGTCCTCGCACAGAATCGTCGGAAACTTGTCCCGCCGCGACCGCCGCCAGAGAAGCCAGCCCCGCGCCCAAGTTGGTCATGGCCACATGTTTGAAGAACCTGCGCCGCGATAATTGATACGCCATTTCCACCCCGTCATCTTATTGCTTGGATTTAGAAATATTTCGCTATCCATTGCTGAATGTGACCCGCACCGAAATATCAGAACGAGCCATATTGTATTTTATAGATACGGAACAATCAAGGGGCGCTCGCAGTCATCAGTGAACCGTGCATTTTCGTGAACACAATCGCACAGGCGGCGTCGCCGACCGCGACATCGTGGGCGAAACGACGAATAGACTGGTGGGCTGCATCGAACATCACCGATGTCGTCGCGCGCCGTTCCACCGCGTTCACCACCTGCACCCGCTGATGGCAGGGCAGGGGCGCGCGCCATCGACCAAGTCATATCATTTGTGTGGCGGCTGCTCGTGGATGTGGGCCGCCCCGCCGAAAGAATTCATGAATGCGCCGTCCCGCCCGCCGCCGATTT
>JBDSTZ010000392.1:0-10072 GCA_039927975.1 Massilia sp.
AGAAATTGCTGTTGAGGATCGTAGGGTAGATAGCTCGTCGTCATCCGCCTAGTTTACAACACGCAAACGGATGACGGAACGGCTTCTGCCGCGCAAACTCCTAGGCGGGAGGGCAGGCCGGACGGTCAGGCCGGCGGCGCCGGCGCGCGCACAAAGCCGAAGGTCGCGGCGACGTCGGCGGCGGCGATGCGCCCGACCGTGACCAGCGCCGCGCCGATGCTCAGCACGAGTTCGCCGCGTCCGCCGTCCAGCCACGCCAGCAAGGCGTCGTCCGACACCGTCCGCCCGTCGAGCACCAGCGCCTCCATCATCTGCGCCATGTCGCGGTCGTCGAGCTGCGCCACCTTGGCGCCGGCCTGCACGATGAGCGCGCCGGCCTCGGTCATGGCGGCCCGTTCGAGCGGCGCGAGCGCCTCGCCGGTCTGCACCAGCAAGCCTTGCTGCGGGTCGGTGCGGGCGATGAAGGGCGTCGCTTCGAGCGCCACATACACCCGTTGCGGCCCGTTCTGGAAATACCAGCAGCCGCGTTCGTCCGCGGCGTAATTGCGGTTGATGAAGCCGACCAGCGCCGCCTGGGTCAGGCGATCGCCGGCCAGGCCGAGCTGCTGGGCGCGCTCGTCGCGCATGCGCCAGGCGCCGCGCGCGTCGAGCGCCAGCCAGCCATAGCAATGCGGCACATTCGGCCACTTGGCGATGGCCTGCTTGACGATGTCATCCATGAACGCCAGCTTCGCACAAACCGGCCGCGCGCGGCGCGCCGCAGTCCTCTTGTTCGTCGTCCTCTTGTTCGTCGTCCTCTGGTTGATGGAGGAAATCGAGCTGGCGCCAGGCCAGCCAGTCGAGCCGGCCGGGAAAGCGTCCAGCAGTGAAACCCACATGGCCGCCCTCGTCGGGATACTCGAGCGTGACGGCGGCCGCCGCGCTGCCCGGCAGATGCCTGCCCGGCAGGAAGGGATCGTTGCGCGCGTTCAGCACCAGGGTGCGCACCGTGATGTCGTGCAACACGTGGCGCGCGCTGGCGCGGTGCCAGTAGTCGTCGGTGTCGCGGTAGCCGTGCAGCGGCGCGGTCACGACGTTGTCAAAGGCGTACAGGTCGCGCGCGCCGAGCATCGCCTCGCGGTCGAACAGGCCGGGAAAATCGGCCAGCTTGGCCAGGCATTTCGGCTTGAGCGTCTGCAGAAAATTACGCGTGTAGACCATGTTGAAGCCGGCCGACAGCGCGGCGCCGCCGGCGGCCAGGTCGAGCGGCGCCGACACCGCGCAGGCCGCGTCGACGAACTCGGCCGCGTGGCCGGATTCGCCCAGCCAGCGCAGCAGCGCGTTGCCGCCCAGCGAGACGGCGCTGGCGTAGAACGGCCCCGTGGCGCGCGGGCGCAGCCGGCGCAGGATCCAGTCGATCTCGGCCGCGTCGCCGGAATGGTAGAAGCGCGGCGCGAGGTTCGGCTCGCCCGAGCAGCCGCGAAAATGCGGCACCGCGCCCGACCAGCCGCGCGCCGCCAGCGCGTGCATCAGGGCGCGCGCGTAATGGCTGTCGGACGAGCCCTCCAGGCCGTGGAACAGCACCACCAAGGGCTTGCCCGGCTGGCCGTCGACGAAGTCGACATCGATGAAGTCGCCGTCCGCGGTATCCCAGCGCTCGCGCCGGTAGGCCACCGCCGGTTTGGCCAGCAGCAGGGCCGGATACAGGGTTTGCAGGTGTCCGCCCGGCAGCCAGGGCGGCGCCCGATAGCTGCCGGCGGTCATGGCGCCTCAGTGCAGGCTGGTGGCCGGCGGGATGCCGGTCGGCACCGCGCCGGGCGCCACCGAGACGTGGTGCAGCACGATGCGCCAGCCTTGCGGGGTCTTGATGTAGACATTCGTGGCGACCAGGTGGGCCGGTTCGACGCCGCCCGAGCTGACCCCCTCGACCACCGTGTGCACCGAGCACATCAGGTTGTGGGTTTCATGCAGCTGCGACGGACGGATCTGCAGCGCGCCGCGCTCGAAAATCGCTTGCCACGAAGCGTGGATGGCGGCGTGCCCGTGCAGGCGCGGCCCGCCCGGGTGGATGCAGACGATTTCCTCGTCGTCGGCCCACAGCAGCATCAGGGCGTCGATGTCGGCCCGGTTGAGCGCATCGTAGAAGGCGCTTTCGACCTCGGCCGCGCTGCCGTTCATTTGCCGGTTTTTTTTCATGGCGAGCGCCTGGCGGTCAGTGATGCGCGGCGACCGTGCCCGGCTTCAGGCGGTACTCGGTGCCGCAGTAGGGGCACTTGGCCAGGCCGTCGTGGCCGAAGTCGAGGAACACGCGCGGGTGCGAGGACCACAGCGGCATCGCCGGATTCGGGCAATGCGCCGGCAGATCCTTACCGTCGAGTTCTACCGCGGGCACTTTATTGTCGTTCATGAATTCTCCGAGAAGCTGCGCAAAAACGTCGATTTTAGACGATTCGCGCCGCCAGCCGAAATGATCGGTAAAATACCGGCTTCCCTGACCGCCTTGTCCGCCTGGTCCGCGCGCTGTCCGCAGCGTGGCGCCGGCGCGACGACCCGATTGCGCTGCATGTCTTTCCGTCCCTGTCCTTTCTGCTTCCGTTCCGCCCGATCGCCCGCGTTATACCGCTCCGCTCGATGTGGCGGGAAAACAACATGAGCGCGGGGCCGGCCCTCGCGCCGCCAGCCGAACCCGATCAGCCCGATCAGCCCGATCAGCCCGGCCAGTACGACCGGCAATCCCGGGAGCTCGAGCGGCAAGCCTGGCGCGACGGCATTCGGGACAGTCTGCCAACCCTGTTCGGCATCGTCGCCTGGGGCCTGGTGGTGGGCATCGCGATGGTCAAGTCGGGCCTGGCCACCAGCCATGCGCTCGGCATGACGGTGTTCGTGCTGGCTGGCTCGGCCCAGCTGGCGGCGATTCCGCTGATCGCCGCCGGCACCCCGCTGTGGATCGTGTTCGCCACCGCGCTGGTGGTCAATCTGCGTTTCGTGATCTTTTCAGCCCTGCTGGCGCCGCACTTCGCCCATCTGCCGTGGCGCCAGCGCCTCGCGCTCGGCTACTACTCGGGCGACCTGACGGTGGCCATGTTCCTCCAGCGCTATCCCGACTCCGCGCGCACGCCCGGCAAACTGTCCTATATGAAGGCGCTGTTGCTGTGCAATTGCCTCGCCTGGCAGCTCGGCTCGTGGATCGGCGTCGGGCTCGGCGCCGTGGTGCCGACCGCCTGGGGCCTGAGCTTCGCCGGCACGCTCGCCATCATCTGCATCATGGTGCCGCTGGTGGCCAACCGCGCCGCCTTGTGCGGGGTGGCGGTGGCGGCCGGGGTCTCGGTGGCCGCGCACGCGCTGCCCTACAAGCTGGGCCTGTTGCTGGCGGTGGTGGCCGGCATGCTGGCGGCGATGGGCGCGAACGAAGCCGGCGCGCTGCTGGCGCGCGCCAAAGGACGGCCGTCATGAGCGAGCTGCAGATCTGGGCCGTGATCGGCGCGCTGGCGCTGTCGACCGTCATCACCCGCGCCTCCTTCCTGCTGGCCGGCCACCGCATCAAGCTGCCCGCGCGGGTCGAGGACATGCTGCGCTACGCGCCCGGCTGCGCGCTGGCGGCGATCGTCGCGCCCGACCTGATGCTGGGCGCGTCCGGCGAGGTCCACCTGAGCCTGGCGAACCTGAAGCTGGTGGCCGGCGTCGCCGCGATCGGCTTTTACATGCTGCGCCGCAACATGCTTGAGACCATCGTGTTCGGCATGCTGAGCTTCACCGCCTTGCGAATCGCGCACGTTTTTGGCGTAAGTGGCTAGTCGGCTAAGGTAAAATAGCGTTCTTTCATCTCTTTCCTATCGGGTAGCCATGCACGCTGTTCTCAATTTCACACGTTTGCAAGACCTCATCGACAAGAATGCCCTGCAAGGCAAGCGCGTCTTCATTCGCGCCGACCTCAATGTGCCACAGGATGATGCCGGCAACATTACCGAAGACACCCGCATCCGCGCCTCGGTGCCGGCGATCCGCGCCGCCCTCGACGCCGGCGCCGCCGTGATGGTCACCTCGCACCTGGGCCGCCCCACCGAAGGCGCTTTCAAGCCCGAAGACAGCTTGGCGCCGGTCGCCGCGCGCCTGTCAGAACTGCTAGGTAAGCCTGTCGCGCTGCAACAGAACTGGGTCGACGGCGTGAACGTCGCGCCGGGCCAGGTCGTGCTGCTGGAAAATTGCCGCGTCAACCCGGGGGAAAAGAAGAATAGCGACGAACTGGCCCAGAAGATGGCCAAGCTGTGCGACATCTACGTCAACGACGCTTTCGGCACCGCCCACCGCGCCGAGGCGACCACCCACGGCATCGCCAAGTTCGCGCCCATCGTGTGCGCCGGCCCGCTGCTGGCCGCCGAACTCGACGCGCTCGGCAAGGCGCTCGGCGCCCCGGCCCGGCCGCTGCTGGCCATCGTCGCCGGCTCCAAGGTGTCGTCCAAGCTGTCGATCCTCAAGGCGCTGGCCGACAAGGTCGACCACCTGATCGTCGGCGGCGGCATCGCCAACACCTTCATGAAGGCGGTTGGCTTGAACATCGGCAAGTCGCTGGTCGAGGCCGACTTGGTCGGCGAGGCCAAAGCCATCATCGACATGATGGCCGCGCGCGGCGCGCAAGTGCCGATCCCGGTCGATGTGGTGTGCGCGAAAGAGTTCTCGCCGACCGCCGTCGCCACCGTCAAGGCGGTCGCCGACGTGGCCGACGACGACATGATCCTCGACATCGGCCCGCAAACGGCCGCCACCCTGGCGGCGCAGATCGCCGGCGCCGGCACCATCGTCTGGAACGGCCCGGTCGGCGTGTTCGAGTTCGACCAGTTCGGCGAAGGCACCAAGACGCTGGCGCTGGCGATCGCCGACTCCAAGGCGTTTTCGATCGCCGGCGGCGGCGACACGCTGGCGGCCATTGCAAAATACAACATTACCGATAAAATCGGTTATATCTCCACCGGCGGCGGCGCCTTCCTCGAATTCCTCGAAGGGAAAACCCTGCCGGCGGTCGAGATCCTGCTCCAGCGCAGCGCCCACTGACCGACAACCGACACGCCACGCGGCCGCCCGGCCGCGCTTTCACTTTTAAGGAACGCTATGTTTCGTGGTACGAAGATCGTTGCAACCGTAGGACCAGCCTCATCCGACCTCGAAACCCTCGTGCGGATGATCCGCGCCGGCGTCGACGTGGTGCGTTTGAACTTTTCTCACGGTAAGGCGCAGGACCACATCGACCGCGCCGCGCTGGTGCGCCGCGCCGCCGCCGAATGCGGCCGCGAAGTGGCGATCATGGCCGACATGCAGGGCCCGAAGATTCGCGTCGGAAAATTTGAAAACGGCAAGATCCAGCTGGAGACGGGCGACAAGTTCATCCTCGACGCCAAGCTGGGCGACAACGGCGAACTGGGCAACCAGGAACGCGTCGGCCTCGACTACAAGGCGCTGCCGCGCGACGTCCGTCCTGGCGACAAGCTGCTGCTCAACGACGGCCTGATCGTGCTGGTCGTCGACCGCGTCGTCGCGCACGAGATTTACACCACCGTCAAGATCGGCGGCGAGCTGTCGAACAACAAGGGCATCAACCGCCAGGGCGGCGGCCTGACCGCGCCGGCTCTGACCGCCAAGGACATGGAAGACATCAAGACGGCCATGAGCTTCCAGTGCGACTACCTGGCGATCTCGTTTCCGAAAAGCGCGACCGACATGGAAATGGCGCGCCAGCTGGCCAATATCGCCGGCGAGCCTTACCACCACAAGCCGATGATGATCGCCAAGATCGAGCGCGCCGAAGCCATTCCCGCCCTGCAGGAAATCCTCGACGCCTCCGACGGCATCATGGTCGCGCGCGGCGACCTGGCCGTCGAAGTGGGCAACGCCGCCGTGCCGGCGCTGCAAAAGCGCATGATCCGCATGGCGCGCGAATCGAACAAGCTGGCCATCACCGCCACCCAGATGATGGAGTCGATGATCGTCAACGCGGTGCCGACCCGCGCCGAAGTGTCGGACGTCGCCAACGCCGTGCTCGACGGCACCGACGCCGTCATGACCTCGGCCGAAACCGCCTCCGGCCGCTATCCGGTCGAGACGGTGGAAATGATGCACGCGGTCTGCGTCGAAGCCGAGCAATCCGAATACAACAAGCTCGACGCCGACTTCCTCAACGTCAAGTTCACCCGCATCGACCAGTCGATCGCCTACGCTTCGCTGTTTACCGCCGGCCACCTGGGCGTGAAGGCGATCGTCGCGCTGACCGAATCCGGCTCGACCGCGCTGTGGATGAGCCGGCACCGGGTCGGCATTCCGATCTTCGCGCTCACCCCGATCGTCACGACCCAGCGCAAGATGTCGCTGTACCGTAACGTGCACGCCTACCATCTGCTGCAAAATGGCGATAGCGAGGCGGTCATCAAGCAGGCCGAGAATTTGCTCGTCGCCAAGGGCGTCGTCAAGAAGGCCGACATGATCGTGCTGACCCTCGGCGAGCCGATGGGCCAGGTCGGCGGCACCAATGCGCTCAAGATCCTGCGCATCGGCGAGTTCAGTTAAGGATTCAGGCAGGGGCCCGCCCAGCCAAGCTTTACAGCAGCAGCTTTTTCGGCATCGCGCGTTCAGTTTGAGTGAGAGCAAGTAGCAGCGGCAGGCCCTGCCGACACCGGTTTTCTTATTGTTTGGAGTAACACCATGTCCCTCGTATCCATGCGTCAATTGCTGGACCATGCCGCCGAAAACGGTTATGGCCTGCCAGCGTTCAACGTCAACAACCTCGAGCAAGTCCAGGCCATCATGGCCGCCGCCGACGCGGTCGGTTCGCCGGTGATCATGCAAGCGTCTGCCGGCGCCCGCAAGTACGCCGGCGAAGCCTTCCTGCGCCACCTGATCGACGCCGCCGTCGAAGCCTATCCGCACATTCCCATCGTCATGCACCAGGATCACGGCCAGTCGCCGGCCGTCTGCATGACCGCGATCCGCTCCGGCTTCACCTCGGTGATGATGGACGGCTCGCTCGAAGCGGACGGCAAGAGCGTCGCCAGCTACGAGTACAACGTCGACGTCTCGCGCGAAGTGGTCAAGTTCGCCCACTCGATCGGGGTGACCGTCGAAGCCGAACTGGGCGTTCTCGGTTCGCTCGAAACCATGAAGGGCGACAAGGAAGACGGCCACGGCGCCGAAGGCACCATGACGCGCGAGCAACTGCTCACCGACGTCGCCCAGGCCGCCGACTTCGTCGCCCGCACCCAGTGCGACGCGCTGGCGATCGCCATCGGCACCTCGCACGGCGCCTACAAGTTCACCCGCAAGCCGACCGGCGACATCCTGGCCATCGACCGCATCAAGGAAATCCACGCGCGCATTCCCAACACCCACCTGGTGATGCACGGCTCCTCGTCGGTGCCGCAAGAGTTGCTGGCGATCATCCGCGAATTCGGCGGCGACATGAAGGAAACCTACGGCGTGCCGGTCGAGGAAATCCAGGAAGGCATCCGCCACGGCGTTCGCAAGATCAACATCGACACCGACATCCGCCTGGCGATGACGGCGGCGATCCGCAAATACCTGTTCGAGAACCCGAGCAAGTTCGATCCGCGCGACTATCTCAAGCCGGCGCGCGACGCCGCCTCCGAGATCTGCAAGGCGCGCATGCTGTCGTTCGGCTGCGAAGGCCAGGCCGCCAAGATCAAGCCGGTGCCGCTCGACAAAATGGCCGAGCGTTACAAGAAAGGCGAGCTGGCCCAGATTGTGAAGTAAAATATCGTCCTTGACGGGCCGGCAAGGCCCGTCCTCTCGGCCGGCGGACGAGGTGTTCCTCGCCCGCCGGTTTCGCTTTTTCCAGACATTCCACTGCCATGAACAGCCTTTACCAATCCACCATCTCCTCCCTGCCACTGCTCGGCCACGGCAAAGTCCGCGACAATTACGCCGTCGGCGACGACAAGATCCTGATCGTCACGACCGACCGTCTGTCGGCCTTCGACGTCGTGATGAACGAGCCGATTCCCGGCAAGGGCATGGTGCTCAACCAGATGAGCGACTTCTGGTTCGAGAAGCTCGGCCACATCGTGCCGAACCACCTGACCGGCGTGACGCCGGAATCGGTGGTCGCCGCCGGCGAAGTCGAGCAGGTCAAGGGCCGCGCCGTGGTGGCCAAGCGCCTCAAGCCGATCATGGTCGAGGCGGTCGTGCGCGGCTACATCATCGGTTCGGGCTGGAAGGATTACCAGGCCAGCGGCAGCATTTGCGGCATCGCCCTGCCGGCCGGCCTGCGCCAGGCCGACAAGCTTGCCGAGCCGATCTTCACCCCGGCCGCCAAGGCCGACCTCGGCGAGCATGACGAGAACATCAGTTTTGCCGACATGGAGCAGCGCATCGGCGCCGAGCTGGCCGGTCAAATCCGTTCCATCAGCATCGCGCTGTACAAGGCCGCCGCCGATTACGCCGCCACCCGCGGCATCATCATCGCCGACACCAAGTTCGAATTCGGCCTCGACGAGCAGGGCGTGCTGCACCTGATGGACGAAGTGCTGACCGCCGACTCCTCGCGCTTCTGGCCGGCCGACTCCTACGCGCCCGGCGTCTCGCCGCCGTCGTTCGACAAGCAGTTCGTGCGCGACTACCTTGAAACGCTGACCGACTGGCCGAAGACGGCGCCGGCGCCGGCCCTGCCGGCCGATGTGATCGAGAAAACCCAGGCCAAGTATTTCGAAGCCATCGAACGCCTGACCGGCGAAAAGCTGAAGGCGTAAGATGAGCGAACAAGCCAAGCCGCTCGTCGGCGTGATCATGGGTTCCTCGTCCGACTGGGACGTGATGCAGAACGCGGTCAACATCCTCAAGCAGTTCGGCGTGCCGTTCGAGGCGCAGGTGATTTCGGCGCACCGCATGCCCGATGAGATGTTCGCCTATGCCAAGAGCGCGCGCGCGCGCGGCCTGCGCGCCATCATCGCCGGCGCCGGCGGCGCCGCCCACCTGCCTGGCATGGTGGCGGCGATGACGATCGTGCCGGTGCTCGGCGTGCCGGTGCCGTCCAAATATCTGCGCGGCGAGGATTCGCTGCTGTCGATCGTGCAAATGCCCAAGGGCGTGCCGGTCGCCACCTTCGCCATCGGCGAGGCGGGCGCCGCCAACGCGGCCCTGACCGCTGTCGCCATGCTGGCCGCCACTGACGACGCGCTGGCCGAACAGCTTGAAGCTTTCCGCGTCCATCAGACCGGGGTCGCCCAAGCCATGTCCCTGCCTGTCTGAGTCCGAGTCTGAGTCTGAGTCTGAGTCTGAGTAACCGAGTAACGAGTCTGCAATGAGCAATCCGAAGTGTGTTCTCCCCGCCGCCAACCCGTCCGCCTGGCTGGGCGTGATGGGCGGCGGCCAGCTTGGCCGCATGTTCGCCCAGGCCGCGCAAAGCATGGGCTATCAAGTCGCCGTGCTGGAACCGGCCGCCGACTGCCCGGCCGGCCAGCTGGCCCAGCGCCTCATCGAGACCAATTACGACGACGCGGCCGGCCTCGATGCGCTGGCGGCGCAGTGCGCGGCCGTGACCACCGAGTTTGAAAACGTCCCCGCCGACAGCCTGTCGCGCCTGGCGCAGCAGGTGTTCGTCGCCCCCAACGCGCACGGCGTGTCGGTGGCCCAGGACCGCATCGCCGAGAAGCGCTTCTTTGTCGATTGCGCGGCGCGCTCCGGCGTGCTGCCGGCGCCGCACAAGGTGATCGCCTCGCTGGACGACATTGCCGCCATCGGCGACGATCTGCTGCCCGGCATCCTGAAAACCGTGCGCATGGGTTACGACGGCAAGGGCCAGGTGCGGGTGAGTTCGCGCGAGGACGTGCGCGCCGCCTTCGAGGCGATGGGTCAGGTCACCTGCCTGTTGGAGAAGATGCTGCCATTGGCCTACGAAGTGTCGGTGCTGACCGCGCGCGGCGCCGACGGCGCCTCGGTGGTCTACCCGATCGCCGAAAACGTGCACCGCGACGGCATCCTGTTCACCACCACCGTGCCCGGACCGAACGTGTCGGCCGCCTGCGCGCAAAAGGCGCAGGACGCGGCGCAGGCGATCGTCGCCGAACTCGGTTACGTCGGCGTGCTGTGCATC
>JBDSTZ010000393.1:0-21184 GCA_039927975.1 Massilia sp.
GCCGGTTATCATGCCGGTTCCCGCGCCGCATGCCGGCTTCGCGGTCGCCACCGACTGTCGCGCCCTCGGCCTGGCAGTTGTCAGCCTGGGAGGAGGGCGTCGCCGCCCGCAAGATCCGATCGACTTCGCGGTCGGCCTGACCGGGCTCGCCGAACTCGGTGACGACATCGTCGCCGGCCAGCCACTGGCGATGGTGCATGCGCGCACCGAAGCGCAAGCGCTGCAAGCGGTGCGCGAGGTGCAGGCGGCCTACATCCTGGGCGTACACAAGGCGAGCGCGAATCCGATCATCTACCGCACCATTCGGCCATAATAGGGCCGTACGCACCTCAAGCGAGCATATATAAATCCTATGAAATACGCCAAACTGATCGACGAAGCGCGCGCCGCGCGGCTGCTGGCTTACACGCCTTATTCCAAATTTCAAGTGGGCGCCGCGCTCGAATGCAAGGACGGCCGCGTGTTCAGGGGCTGCAATGTCGAAAACGCTTCCTACGGCTTGTGCAACTGCGCCGAGCGCACCGCCTTTTTCAGCGCCATCGCCCATGGCTACAAGCCGGGCGACTTTACCGCCCTGGCCGTCATCGGCGCCACCGACGGCCCCATCGCACCCTGCGGCGCCTGCCGCCAGGTGATCCTCGAATTGGGCGGCAACGACCTGCCGGTGGTGCTCACCAATCTGAACGGCGACATCCTCGAAACCACCGCCGCCGGCCAGCTGCCGCACGCGTTTGGTGGCTGGGACCTGAAAAACGGGTCTGGAAATTAAGTCGCTGAAAAAAACCATCGATGTCCAGGCCGCGGTCGCGATCGCGGTCAACGAGGCCATTGCAGCGCGCACCCAGGGCAGTTTCGGCGTCGGCGGCCTGCTGCTCGACCAAGCCGGCAACGTCCTCAAATCCCTGCAAAACAACGTCCTGCGCGACGGCCTGATTTTCGACCCGACCGCCCACGGCGAGCGCCAGCTGATCGACTGGTATTTCGCCGAGCGCGCGCGCGGCCACGATCTGCCGCCGCCCGCCGAAACCACCCTGGTCACCTCGCTCGACCCCTGCGCCATGTGCACCGGCGCGATTCTGGCGGCCGGCTTCAACGTCGTCATCGCCGCCACCGACAGCGACGCCGGCATCAACTACGACGCCAGCGCCACCTTCGCCTCGCTGCCGCCCGCGCTGCGTCCATTGGCCGGCGCGGCGTTCTGCTACCCGGCCGTGCTGGGCGCCACCGGCTACGCACGCGAGAGCAGCGGTGCGCCGGTGCGCCCTTTCTTCATCGGCAAAACGATCGCCGAACCGACCCAGGCCCTGTGTTCGCTGGTGTTCGAAGCCACCGCCGAAAAAGTCCAGGCCCAGCTCAACACCGATCCGGCCCAGGCCGCGTTGAGCGACCCGGCCACGCTGCCGCCGCACCATCCGATCGTGCGCAAATTACGCCTGCTATACCCCGACGCCCTGCAATACCGCTGCGCGCCGCACGCGCCCGACGCCGCCCTCGCGCCCTTCCTGCGCGCGGCCATGCTCGATGACCTGCGCCAGGGCGGCGATGGCGATGCCGTCGCGCTGCTCGACGGCTTCGGCAACCTGCTGCTGTGCGTGCCAGGCCGGCGCACCGACTCGGCCATCTGCACCGCCTTCATGGAGTGCACGCGCCAGTACGCCCAGCTGCGCTATGCCCTGATGCACGGCGCCGACGCCCCGACCCAGCAAGAAGTGCGGCGCTACCTGGCCCACCCGCGCGAGGGCACTTTCGTGTTCGCCCGCGGCCCCGGCGACGGCGCCCACAGCTTCATGGACCTGGGCGCCTACGGTTCGACCATGGAAGGCCCGCTGCCGGCCGATAATCCGGCCCAGTTCCAGTATGTGCTGCCGAGGATCGACGAACTGGCCTTGCAGGAGCTGTGCGGCGCCATGCCGCCCTTGTACCGCGACCTGATCTGCATCCGCCCCTTGCAGGTGCTCGACCGCCAGCTGATCGCGGCGCTCGCCGATTAACTGCCTGGCTCTCCAGCGGCTTGGCTGCCGCCCTGTTCCTGCCACGGGTTGTAGGTCCCGATGTCCCACACATGGCCTTCGCAATCGAGACAGGTGAAACCGCGCCCGCCGTAATCGGCGTCGGCAATCTCGATCACGATCCTGGCGCCGGCCTTCTTGGCCTGCTGGTACACCTCGTCGGCGTCGGCCACGGCCAGGTAGATGGTTTGGGTTTGCTTGCCGCCGACGTCCTCGGGCTGGACCACCCACTTGCCGTACTCGTTGTCGTTGGCGGTCGAGCCGAGCATGATCATGCCGCCGCCCCGGGTCAGCTGGGCATGCAGGATCCGCCCTGCGTCGCCCCTGACCACCATATGTTCCTCGAAGCCGAAGTTCGCGCACAGCCACGTAATTGCCGCCGCCGCGTCGCGGTAGCGCAGGCAGGGCGCCACGCTCGATTGCTGTTGGGTGATAAGTTTGCTCATGAAGTTCTCCTTCAGGCGGCAGCGCCCAGCATATTGGCGTCGCGCGTCAGCAGCCACTTGCCGTCCGCGCCCTTGCGCAGGATCGACATGGTGTGGCCGGTGCGCAGCATCGGCGTCTTGCCGTGTTTGGAAATGAGGGTCACGGACAGGCGCGTGCGGCAGTAGGCCATGTCGCCGCTGACGGTGATCTCGTCGATCTGGCTGGTCGACTCGACCGCGTGATTGCTCAGCATCGAACGCATCGCCCGGCCGAACGCTTCGCGTCCTTCCATCGGCGGCTGGCCGGCCACCAGGAACACGACGTCGGGCGACATCAGCGCCAGCACGGTTTCCACGTCGCCCTCATGCGTGGCGCGCAGCCAGGTTTCGATCAGTTGGCGGATCGCCGCCGTGTCGCCGGCATCGCCAGGATCGTTTGGATCTTCAGGTTCGTTCACATCGCTTGTCATGCCGCCTCCCGCCTCGTAGGTGACTTCGAGTGGAAAGTCTAGCAAGGTTCCATGCCTGGCGGCGCATCTCAGAAACGCCTCACATCTGCTGGAACAGATGCGCATGATTACGGCTCACTTCCAGCTCGCGCGCGAAGCCGCGCACCTTGAGCATCTGCCGTCCACGCATGTCGCGCGTGACCTCGGCAATCGCGTCGACCCGCACCAGCGTCGAGCGGTGGATGCGCCAGAACTCGTCCGGATCGAGCTCGTCGGCGAGCTCCTTGAGCGTTTTGCGGATCAGCAGCTCGGCCTGCGCCATCTGCACCATCGTGTATTTTTCGTCCGACTGGAAGAACAGGATCTCGCGCGTGCTGACCATGCGCAGGCTGCTGCCGACCTGCGCCTGGATCCACCGCAGGTAGCTCGGCGCCGTGCTCTCGCCCTGCTGCAGCAGTTGTGCCAACTGGCTGAGCGTGGCGCTGATGTCGCGCGGCGCCTGCTCGAACCGCGTGCGCAGCCGTTCGCAGCAGCGCAGCAATCGCTCCACGCTCACCGGCTTGAGCAGGTAGTCGAGCGCGCCGTGCTCGAAGGCGTCGATCGCATACTGGTCGTAGGCGGTCACGAACACGATCTGGCAGCCGCCCTGCAACTGGCGCGCAGCTTCGATGCCCGACAGGCCGGGCATGCGGATATCGAGGAACACGATGTCAGGCCGCAGGGTGCCGGCCATCGCCACCGCCTCGACCCCGTTCGCCGCTTCACCGACGATCGCCAGCTCCGGCCAGGCTTCCTTCAGGCGCGCGCGCAGCTGGTCGCGCATCGGCGCCTCGTCGTCGGCGATCAGGGCGGTGCGTATCTGCGCCATGTCAGACGCCCTCCATCATCCGGTAAGGCAAGTGGATCGCGGCGATCGTCCCGCCGCCGGCGCGCGCTTCGATGATCAGTTGCGCCTCGCTGCCATACAAAATCTGCAACCGTTCGCGGATGTTGGCCAGCCCGATCCCCTCGTCGCCGCGCGGATTGAAGCCGGCGCCGTTGTCGGCCACCTCGACCTGCAGCGTGGCGTCCACCACCTGCGCGCTGACGACAATCGTGCCGCCGGCGATTTGCGGCTCCAGCCCGTGCTTGATGGCGTTCTCGATCAATATCTGCAGCATCATCGGCGGAAATGGCGCGCTGCCGAGAAAATCGGGCACGGTGAACTCGACCGCCAGCCTTTCCTTCATCCTCGCCTGCATGATCGCCAGGTAGGCGCGCGACAGCTGCACCTGGCGTCCCAGCGTGCCGCCGCCGGTCGAACGCATTTGCGGCAGGGTCGAACGCAGATAGTCGATCAGGTGGTTGTGGATGCGGGCCGCCTGCGGCGGATCGGTCTCGATCAGCTGGCCGATCAGGGCCAGCGTATTGAACAGAAAATGTGGCTCGACCTGCGCCTGCAGGGTGGCCATTTGCGCTTCCGTCAGGCGCCGCTCGAGCGTGGCCAGATCGGCCTGGGCGTTGGCCTGCCTGGCGTCGATTTCGGCGCGCCGCTTGCCGCCCGCCAGCACCTTCACGCTGAACGAAATGAACAGGAACCAGACCGCCGGTTCCGGCCGCCCGAACGGCGCCGAGGCGATCATCATGATCACCCAGATGATGAACAGCTGGCGCCACTCGACCACCGCGAGCCAGTCGAAGAAGCGCCACCAGATGGCGCTTGCCACCTCGGCCACTTCGCGCCCGATGTTCAGGAGGCGCTGTTCAATCGTTGCACTCATGATGATTTGTCGTTGCGTTGCTTGCGAATGATGAAAGCGGCGACGACCAGCTTGACCGCCATGAACACGATGAACAGCGTCAGCGCCAGCGGCAGGATCGTCAGCGCCAGCGCCAGCGCCACGCAGCTCACCATCAGCATCGGCCAGCTCATCTCAGACAGGCTGCGGAAGGTTTGACGCGCCAGCTGCGCCAGCGCGTAGCCGAGTTCTTCCACCAGCGCTAAAAAGGATGAAAAGGTAACGTTCTTCATGGTCTTGCTCCTGTTATCAAGTGTCGATGTGTGCACTTTATCGGCCCGGCGGGGTCGTCTCCAGCGCCCTGCGACGAAATGATGTTTTTGGCGGACCAGCGGTCGGCGCAGCCGATTAACGGGACGCTTCCCTCGCGCAATTGCACGGACGCTTGCATGTGCCATTGCACGACTGACATCATTGCGCCCCTGCCTCATGGACCGGCATCGCCACCGCCCGCAGCACCATGTCGACAATGAGCTTCTCGCCGTCGTCAAAGTCCTTGCGGCCCAGCTGTTTGCGGTTCAGCACCAGCGCCATCTGGGCCGCGAAGTCAGCGTACGACTGGGTCATCGCCCAGACCGCGAACAGCAGATGCGTCGCGTTCACCGGCGCGATGCGGCCCTCGGCAATCCAGCGCTCGAACACATCGATATCCTTGCGCAGCAGCGGCACCACCCGCGCCTGGATCTGCGCCCCATACAGCTTGGCGCCGCCGATCACCTCCATCGCGTACACCCGCGACGCCCAAGGATGCTCGCGCGAGAAGCGCAGCTTGGCTTGGATGTAAGCCCGCAGCACCTCGCCCGGCTCTTGTCCGGGATCGGCCAGCGTGTCCATCCGCGCCAGCCATTCGTCGAGCACATCGTCGAGCACGCGCTCGTAGAGTCCCTGCTTGGTCGGAAAGTAGTACATCAGGTTCTGCTTCGACAGCCCGGCGTTGTCGGCGATCGTCGCCACCGAAGCGCCCTCGTAGCCGCACTCGGCGAACACCTTCACGGCCTCGCCGATGATGTCCGCTTCGAGCTTGTCGCGGTTCAGTACCCGCCGCTTCACGGAAGTGGTCTTGGTGGTGGCCATGGTCTCGTTCAACCCTGCGATTGCAGGAAGGCCGACAAAAGGGGCGCGTCGGCCGCATACGCCACATTGAACCTGAACCACACGCTGTCGGGCTGGCGCAGCATGAAAAATTCGTTCGGTGACAGCAGGATGCCGGCCTTGAGCGCCAGCTCGGCCACCACGCGGCCATTGCGCTCGTGCGTCGACGGCCCCTCCCAGCCGGCGCTGACGAACATGCCGCCGCGCGGCGTGGCGATCGGCGTCAATCCGGCGTCGGCAAGGCGCAAGATGGTGCGCTCGCGATTCGACGCCAGCTGCGCAATTAGCCGGTCCAGCATGCGCCGGTACGGCCGTCCCGAAACCGCGTGGTACACCGCGCGCTCGTTGATCTCGGACGTCGTCAGCCCCGCCAGCATCTTGACCCGCAACAGTTCAGGCACCAGCGAACCGGAGGCGCAGATCGAGCCGACCCGCAGCACCGGCGACAGCGTCTTGGAAAAGCTGCCCACCCGGATCACCCGCCGCAGCCCGTCCATCGCCGCCAGCGACGCCTCGCCGCGCGCGGCCAGTTCGCGATAGATATCGTCCTCCACCAGCCAGAAATCGAACTGCTCGGCCACTCCCAGCAGGCGATGGGCCTGGGCCTGGCTGAGCGAGGTGCCGAGCGGATTTTGCAGCACCGTGTTGACGAACATGAGCTTGGGCTGGGTCGCCGCCGCCTGCGCCAGCAGCGCGTCGAAGTCGAGCCCCGCCGCCCCGCGCGCAATCCCCACCGCGACGCAGCCGTGATGGCGGATCAGCGAATGCAGATTGCTGTAGCCCGGATCTTCCACCAGCACGGTGTCGCCCGGCTTGGTCAGGGTGCGCAGAATCAGGTCGAAGGCATGCGTCGCACCATGCGTCAGCAGCACCTGGTCCGCTTCGGCGGCAAACAGCTCGTCGGCCAGGCTGCTCGCCAGATGCTGGCGCAGCGCCGGAAAGCCGAGCGGGTGGCCGTAGCCGCGCAGCCGGCTGGCCGGAATCTTCATCGCGTGGCGCACCGCGTCGAGCACCGTGTCCTCGCCATACCACTCGGGCGGCAGCCAGCCGGCGCCCACCGGCAGCGCGTCCGACACGCCCGAATACAGGTCCGGCGTCAGCGCGTCGACCGCCGCCGGCGTGGCCTGCAGTTCCAGTTGCGCGGGCGCCTGCGCACTGCTTCGGGCGACAAAAAAACCTGAACCACGACGCGACGAAAGCAGTCCAACATTGAGTAGACGGTCATACGATTCGACCACCGTGAAAGTGCTCACCGCATTGCACTTTGCGAATTGTCGAACCGACGGCATTTTGGTCCCGATGCGCAATTCGCGCTTGTTTACCATCAGGCTGATCGCTGCCACAATCTGATCGACCAGGCTGCCGCGTTTGCTGCGGTCGATCGCCAGCACCGGCCAGGCCGCAGCGCCGGTACCGCTGGCCGGCGCCACGGGCCTCAGTGCCGAAGCCGAAGCCGAAGCCGAAGCCGATTGCGTTGTCGATTCATCCATTCACAGCCCCTTTGCCGTGCCGCCCAACTGTACAGGCCCGCGCACCAATACGGTTGGCAGGTTTTGCGATTTGTGTATATGTGCCATAGTTGTGCCGCTGTCTATTATTGCATCATGATTTTGCCAACTGGTAAATAATTTTTTTGCGCGTAAAAATTCCTGGAGAGTTCAATGAACGAGTCTAGACCCGCATCGATGTCGTCATTCTGGATGCCATTTACGAATAATCGCGACTTCAAGACCAACCCGCGCCTGCTGGTGTCGGCCGAAGGGATGTACTACAAGGACGTCGACGGCAACCAGATCCTCGACGGCACCGCCGGCCTGTGGTGCGTGCCGTGCGGGCACGCCCAGCCGAAGATCGTCGCCGCCGTGCGCGAAATGGTCGGCCAGCTCGACTTCGCGCCCACCTTCCAGATGGGCCACCCGGCCGCCTTCGACCTCGCCGAGCAGCTGATGGACTTCACCGGCCACCGTTTCGGCCAGGTGTTCTACACCAATTCCGGCTCCGAGGCGGTCGACACCGCCCTGAAAATGGCGCTGGCCTACCACCGCGCGCGCGGCGAGGGCAGCCGCACCCGCCTGATCGGCCGCGAGCGCGGCTACCATGGTGTCGGCTTCGGCGGCCTCTCGGTCGGCGGCATCGGCGGCAACCGCAAGAGCTTCGGCCCGCTGCTGCCCGGCGTCGACCACCTGCCGCACACCCACGACATCGGCCGCAACGCCTACTCGCGCGGCGAGCCCGAACACGGCATGAACCTGGCCGACGAACTCGAACGCATCGTCGCCCTGCACGACGCCTCCAACATCGCCGCCGTCATCGTCGAACCGGTGGCCGGATCGACCGGCGTGCTGATCCCCCCCAAGGGCTACCTCAAGCGTCTGCGCGAGCTGTGCACCAAGCACGGCATCCTGCTCATCTTCGACGAAGTCATCACCGGCTTCGGCCGCCTCGCCGCGCCCTTCGCCACCGACTATTTCGGCGTAGAGCCCGACATGATGGTCACCGCCAAGGGCATCACCAACGCCGTCGTGCCGATGGGCGCCGTGTTCACCAAACAGCACATCTACGACACCTTCATGGAAGCGCCGGCCGGCATCGAGCTCTTTCACGGCTACACCTATTCCGGCCATCCGCTCGCCTGCGCCGCCTCGCTCGCGACACTGGAAGTATTCAGGGAACAGAAGATCATCGAGCACGCCCAGTCGATGCAGGCGTATTGGGAAGACGCGGTCCATTCGCTCAAGGGCCTGCCGCACGTGATCGACCTGCGCAGCATCGGCATCATCGCCGGCATCGAGCTCGAACCGATCGCCGGCAAGCCGCCCGGCGCGCGCGCCTTCAGCGCCTTCAAGAAGGCCTTCGCCGACGGCGTCCTGATCCGTACCACCGGCGACATCATCGCGCTCTCGCCGCCGCTGGTGCTCGAAAAGCAGCACATCGACGAATTGTTCGGCAAGCTTGCCACCGTGCTGAAAACCCTGGACTGAAAACCCTGAACTGAAAACCCTGGACTGACACCATGAGCGAGCTCGATACGATCACCCACTACATCAACGGCAGCCAGGTCGACACCGACAGCGGCCGCTACGCCGATGTCTTCAACCCGGCCGTCGGCCAGCCCTGCGCCCGCGTGGCGCTCGGCACCGCCGCCGAAGTCGATGCCGCCGTCAGCGCCGCCGCCGCAGCCTTTCCCGCATGGGCCGCAACCCCGCCGCTGACGCGCGCGCGGGTGCTCTTCAAGTATCTGCAGTTGTGCCAGCAGCACACCGACGAATTCGCCGCCATGCTCACCCGTGAACACGGCAAGACCTTCGCCGACGCCCAGGGCGAAGTCGCGCGCGGCATCGAGATCGTCGAATTCGCGGTCGGCATACCGCACCTGCTCAAGGGCGAATTCACCGACCAGATCGCGCGCGGCATCGACGCCTGGTCCATGCGTCAGCCGCTCGGCGTCGTCGCCGGCATCACTCCCTTCAATTTCCCGGTGATGGTGCCGATGTGGATGTTCCCGGTCGCCCTCGCATGCGGCAATACCTTCATCCTCAAGCCGTCCGAGCGCGACCCCTCCGCCTCGCTGCTGCACGCCAAACTGCTCAAGGACGCAGGGCTGCCGGACGGCGTCTTCAACGTCGTCCAGGGCGACAAGCTCACCGTCGACGCGCTGCTCGACCACCCCGAGGTGCAGGCCGTCAGCTTTGTCGGCTCGACCCCGATCGCCGAATACATCTACGCACGTGGCAGCGCCGCCGGCAAGCGCGTCCAGGCCCTTGGCGGCGCCAAGAACCACATGGTCGTCATGCCCGACGCCGACATGGAAATGACCATCGACGCGCTGATGGGCGCCGCCTACGGTTCTGCCGGCGAGCGCTGCATGGCCATCTCGGTGGTGGTGGCGGTGGGCGACGCCGGCGACAAGCTGGTCGGCGCGCTGGCCACCCGCGCCGCCGCGTTGAAAGTCAACGACGGCATGGCCTCCGGCGCCGAAATGGGGCCGGTAGTGTCGTCCGCCGCCAAGCAGCGCATCGAGCGCCTGATCGGCGAAGGCGTGGAGCAGGGCGCGACCTTGCTGGCCGATGGCCGCGGCTTCCAGGTGCCTGGTCGCGAGCAGGGCTTCTTTGTCGGCGCCACGCTGTTCGACCACGTCACGCCGGACATGAGCATCTACAAGGAAGAGATTTTCGGTCCAGTCTTGTGCGTGATGCGCTCGCCCGACGTGGCCAGCGCACTAAAACTGATCAACGCCGGCGAGTACGGCAACGGCGTGGCGATCTACACGCGTGACGGCGGCGTGGCGCGCGAGTTCGTGCGCCAGGTGCAGGTGGGCATGGTGGGCGTCAACGTGCCGCTGCCAGTGCCAATGGCCTTCAATAGTTTCGGCGGCTGGAAGCGCAGCATGTTCGGCGACCACCACGCGTATGGTCCGGAAGGCGTGCGTTTCTACACGCGCCACAAGGCCGTCATGCAGCGCTGGCCGAATACCGCGAGCGCGGGTGCGGAATTTGCTTTTCCACAGATGAAGTAGCGGGCGCCGGGCGAGGATGTTCTTCCGGCAGGCTCCGTAGTTCATCGACAAAAAAACCAGGGATCCACATGATCGAGTCTCTCAAGCACCTGCCGTCCGCCGCCGGCACCAACGAAGCGCTGGCCGAGCAATTCACCGATCTGGCGCCGCCGCTCACAAAGCGCCAGGCCGCCATCGAAAGCGCGCGCTGTCTGTACTGTTACGACGCGCCCTGTACCCGCAGCTGTCCCTCCGAGATCGACGTCGCCAGCTTCATCCGCAACATCCACGACCAGAACATCAACGGCGCCGCCCACACCATCCTTAAACAGAACATCCTCGGCGCCAGCTGTTCGCGCGTATGCCCAACGGAGATCCTGTGCGAAGACGCCTGCGTGCGCAACCACGACGAGGAAGGCCAGCCCGTTAAAATCGGCCTGTTGCAGCGCCACGCCATCGACAACGCCAGCTTCGCCACCCACCCGTTCGAGCGCGCGCCGCTGACCGGCAAGGTCGTCGCAGTGGTCGGCGCCGGCCCCGCCGGCCTGGCCTGCGCGCACCGCCTGGCGATGCTCGGCAACGACGTCGTCATCTTCGAGGCGCGCGAAAAACCGGGCGGCCTCAATGAATACGGCATCGCCAAATACAAGCTCACCGACGACATCGCGCAGAAAGAAGTGGCCTTCCTGCTTGACATCGGCGGCATCGAGATCCGCCACGGCCAGGTGCTCGGCGAGAACCTCCAGCTCGAACACCTGCACACCCAATACGACGCCGTCTTCCTCGCGCTGGGCCTGGCCGCCAGCCGCAAGCTGGGCCTCACCGGCGAGGACGCCCCCGGCCTGATGGCGGCGGTCGACTACATCGCCGCGCTGCGCCAGTCGTCCGACCTGGCGACGCTGCCGGTGCCAAAACGCGCCATCGTCATCGGTGCCGGCAATACCGCCATCGACATGGCCGTGCAGATCAAGCGCCTTGGCGCCGAGGACGTCACTATTGTCTACCGGCGCGGCTTCGAATCAATGACCGCGACCCACCACGAACAGGACATCGCCAAGGCCAATTTCGTCCGCATGCGCACTTGGGCGGCGCCGCTCGAAGTGCTGCTCGACGACGCCGGCCGACTGCGCGGCATGCGTTTTGAAGAAACCCGCCTGAACCAGGACGGCCGCCTGTTCGGCACCGGCGCCTTCATCGAGATCGCCGCCGACGCCGTGTTCAAGGCGATCGGCCAGAGCGTCGATCCGACCGGCCTGGCCGGTACGATGGCCTCGCGCATCACGCGCCTGGGCGACAAGATCAACGTCGACGCCCAGTTCCGCACCGCACTGGCGGGCATCTACGCCGGCGGCGATTGCGTCGCGCCGGGGCAGGACCTGACAGTGCAGGCGGTCCAGCATGGCAAGCTGGCCGCGCACGCGATCCACAACGACATTCAAACCAAAGCGGGGGCAGCATGGCCGACCTGAGCATCGAATTTTGCGGCATCAAGTCGCCCAATCCGTTCTGGCTGGCCTCCGCGCCGCCGACCGACAAGGCCTACAACGTCGTGCGCGCCTTCGAAGCGGGGTGGGGCGGCGTGGTCTGGAAAACGCTGGGCGAGGACCCGCCGGCGGTCAACGTCTCGTCGCGCTACTCGGCCCACTACGGCAAGAACCGCGAAGTCCTCGGCTTCAACAACATCGAGCTGATCACCGACCGCAGCCTGGACATCAACCTGATCGAGATCACCCAGGTCAAGAAGGACTGGCCCGACCGCGCCATCATCGTTTCGCTGATGCTGCCTTGCGAAGAGGCGCTGTGGGCCGACATCCTGCCCAAGGTCGAGGCCACCGGCGCCGACGGCATCGAGCTCAATTTCGGCTGCCCGCACGGCATGCCGGAACGCGGCATGGGCGCGGCGGTGGGCCAGGTGCCCGAGTACGTCGAGATGGTCACGCGCTGGTGCAAGAAGCACTCGCGCCTGCCCGTCATCGTCAAGCTCACGCCCAACATCACCGACATCCGCGGCCCGGCGCGCGCCGCGCTGGCCGGCGGCGCCGACGCCGTCTCGCTGATCAACACCATCAACTCGATCACCCACCTCGACCTCGACCGCATGATTGCGTATCCGATCGTCGGCAACGCCAGTACCCACGGCGGGTATTGCGGCTCGGCCGTCAAGCCGATCGCATTGAACATGGTCGCCGAAATCGCCCGCGATCCGGTCACCGCCAACCTGCCGATCTCCGGCATCGGCGGCATCGGCAACTGGCGCGACGCCGCCGAATTCATCGCCCTGGGCGCCGGATCGGTGCAGGTCTGCACCGCCGCGATGCTGCACGGTTTTCGCATCGTCGCCGAGATGAAGGACGGCCTGTCGCGCTGGATGGACGAGAAGGGCTACAAGAGCGTCGCCGAATTCTCCGGCCGCTCGATCCCCAACACCACCGATTGGAAGCATCTCGACATGAACTACGCGGTCATCGCGCAGATCGACCAGTCCAAGTGCATCAAGTGCGGCAAATGCTACGTCGCCTGCGAAGACACTTCGCACCAGTCGATCGCCCAGCTGATCGACGAAGCCGGCGCGCGCACCTATGAAGTCATCAAGTCCGAGTGCGTCGGCTGCAACCTGTGCGAGATCACCTGTCCGGTGGAGGCCTGCATCACCATGGTCCCGCAGGCCAACGGCAAGGCGTATATGAACTGGAGCCACGACCCGCGCAATCCGCGCGCCGAACCGGCGCTGCCGACAACGCCGAGTGCGGAGGCGGCGCCGGCATAGCGAATAGGTATGTTTCTTGCGTCTTTGCGCGCAGGCGCGGCGTGCGTGCCCATAAGGCGCGCGGGTTTGCGATACACTCAACTTGCTGCATCCAACCGATGGAGATACCACCGTGAGCACTGATCTGTCCGCGAACACCCAGCTCTGGAACGCCGACCTCGCACCCACCACCGCCGCCCAGCGCACCTGGCGCTGGTATCACTTCGCGGCGCTGTGGGTCGGCATGGTGATGTGCATTCCGGCCTACACCCTCTCGGCCAGCCTGATCGAAGGCGGCATGTCGGCCTGGCAGGCCGTCGTCACGGTTTTCCTGGCCAACGCCATCGTCCTGCTGCCGATGCTCCTGATCGGCCACGCCGGCACCAAATACGGCATTCCCTACGCGGTGCTGGCGCGCGCCTCCTTCGGCACCACCGGCGCCCGCATCCCCGCACTGATGCGCGCCATCGTCGCCTGCGGCTGGTACGGCATCCAGACCTGGTTCGGCGGCAGCATGATCTACACCCTGCTCGGCGTCATGCAGGGCCACCCCATCGGCGGCGATCCGCTCGGCGGCCTTGGCATCAACGGCGCCCAGCTGCTCTGCTTCCTGGCCTTCTGGGCCATCCAGTTCTGGTACATCGTGCACGGCATGGACGCCATTCGCAAACTCGAAACCTATACCGCGCCGCTCAAGATCGTCATCTGCTTCGTGCTGCTTGGTTGGGTCTACAACAAGGCCGGCGGCTTCGGTCCGCTGCTCGACCAGCCCTCGCAGTTCGTCGAAGGCGGCAAGAAGGCGGGCCAGTTCTGGTCGGCGTTCTGGACTTCGCTTACCGCCATGGTCGGCTTCTGGGCCACGCTGGCGCTCAACATCCCCGACTTCACCCGCTTCGCCAAGACCCAGCGCGACCAGGTGCTCGGCCAGTCGGTCGGCCTGCCGGTGCCCATGGGCCTGCTGGCGATGATGGCGGTGATCGTCACCTCGGCCACCGTGGTCTTGTACGGCAAGGCGCTGTGGGACCCGGTCGACCTGGCCAGCCGCATGACCGGCGGCGCCGTGCTGCTCGCGCTGATCGTGCTGCTGGTCGATACCGTCAGCGTCAACCTGGCGGCCAACCTGGTCGGCCCTGCCTACGATTTTTCGTCGCTGGCGCCGCGCCTCATCTCCTACCGCGCGGGCGGCTACATCACCGCCGGCATCGCGCTTGTGATGATGCCCTGGAAGATACTCGAATCGACCCAGGGATACATCTTCACCTGGCTGATCGGCTATTCGGCGCTGCTCGGCCCCATTGCCGGCATCCTCATCATCGACTACTACCTGATCCGCAAGACCGAGCTCAATGTCGATCAGCTCTATCGGCACGACGGCCAGTACTCGTATTCGGGCGGCTGGAATCTGGTCGCCATCATCGCCTTCCTGGCCGGCGTACTGCCGAATATTCCGGGCTTTCTGAACGCGGCCTTTCCAGCCGTCTTCCCGAACGTCGGCAACGCGTTCAAAACCATCTACACCTACGCCTGGTTCGTCGGCATCGCGATATCGGCGCTGGTGTACGGCATCATCATGAAGTCGCGCTCCATGCCCAGCATGAAGGCGCTGGCGGTCTGACACCGCAGTAAAAAAACAGGAGGAGACATGAGCGTTCTTATTCGTGGCGGCACTGTCGTCAACGCCGACCGCGCCCACCGCGCCGATGTGCTGTGCTTCGGCGACAAGGTCGTCGCCGTCGGTGAAAACCTCGAAGCGCCGCAGCACGCGCAGATCATCGAGGCCGACGGCCAGTACGTCATGCCCGGCGGGATCGACCCGCACACCCACATGCAGCTGCCCTTCATGGGCACCGTCACGGCCGACGATTTCTTCACCGGCACCGCCGCAGGGCTGGCCGGCGGCACCACCACCATCATGGACTTCGTGATCCCCGATCCGAAGCAGTCGCTGCTCGAGGCTTACCATCAATGGCGTGGCTGGGCCGCCAAATCGGCTGGCGACTACACCTTCCACGTGGCCGTGACATGGTGGGACGACAGCGTCCACGCCGACATGGGCACGCTCGTGCGCGAACACGGCGTGAACAGCTTCAAGCACTTCATGGCGTACAAGAACGCCATCATGGCCGACGACGAAACCCTGGTGCGCAGCTTCACGCGCGCGCTGGAGCTGGGCGCGATCCCGACCGTGCACGCTGAAAATGGTGAACTGGTCTATCAGCTCCAGCAGGACCTGCTGCGCAAGGGAATCCGCGGACCCAGCGCGCACCCGCTGTCGCGTCCACCGGAAGTCGAAGCCGAAGCGGCCAACCGCGCCATCGCAATCGCCAACGTGCTTGGCACGCCGGTCTATATCGTCCACGTATCGTGCGCCGAATCGCTCGACGCCATCAGCCGCGCGCGGGCCAAGGGGCAGCGCGTGTATGGCGAAGCGCTTGCCGGCCACCTCGTCGTCGACGACAGCGTCTACCGCAGCAGCGACCTCGAATTCGCCCGCGCCCACGTAATGAGCCCTCCGTTTCGCAGCAAGCACCACCAGGCCGCGCTGTGGCAAGGTCTGCGTGGCGGCAACCTGCACACCACCGCGACCGACCACTGCACCTTCTGCGCCGAGCAAAAGGCGGCCGGCGCCGATGACTTTACCCGCATACCGAACGGCTGCGGCGGCGTCGAGGACCGCATGTCGGTGGTGTGGGACGCCGGCGTCAATTCAGGCACGCTGACACCGTCCGAATTTGTCCGCGTCACCTCGGCCAACGCCGCGCAGATCTTCAATATGTATCCGCGCAAGGGCCTGGTGGCGCCGGGCTCGGACGCCGACATCGTGGTGTGGGATCCGCAAGGAATGCGCACGATTTCGGCGAAGACCCAGTTTGCCAAGGGCGGCTTCAACGTCTTCGAGGGACGCACGGTGCGAGGTATTCCGACGCACACGCTGGCTGCCGGCAAGCTGGTGTTCGAGCGCGGCGACCTGCGCGCGGTCGAAGGCGCCGGACGGCATATCGACCGTCCAGCCTTCAACGCCACCAGCGCTGCTTAAGTCCGCGCCCTAAAAACCGTCTTCCCCGCGCAGGCGGGGACCCATACCCCGCCCCAGTACTGATGGAGTCACCATGAACGAGCTGCGAATCAACGGCGAGCGCCTCTGGGCATCGCTGATGGAACTGGCAAAAATCGGCGCCACCCCCAAAGGCGGCGTCAAGCGCCTGGCATTGACCGACCTCGATCGCCAGGGCCGTGACCTGGTGGTGAGCTGGGGCCGCGAAGCCGGCCTGTCGATCACGGTCGACCAGATCGGCAACGTCTTCATGCGGCGCGAAGGCGCCAACCCTGCACTGGCGCCCGTAGTCACCGGCAGCCACATCGACACCCAGCCAACCGGCGGCAAATTCGACGGCAACTACGGCGTGCTGGCCGGCCTCGAAGTCATCCGCACCTTGAACGACCTCGGCATCCAGACCGAAGCGCCGCTCGAAGTGGCCTTCTGGACCAACGAGGAAGGCTCGCGCTTCGTTCCGGTGATGATGGGCTCGGGCGTGTTTTGCGGCGCCTTCAGCCTGGACACCGCCTACGCCGCCAAAGACACCGAAGGAAAAACCGTGCGCGACGAACTGGCCCGCATTGGCTACATGGGCGAGCAGGTGCCCGGCCAGCATCCGATCGGCGCCTATTTCGAAACCCACATCGAGCAGGGCCCGGTGCTGGAAGACGCCGACAAGGTCATCGGCGTGGTGCCGGCGGTGATGGGCCTGTCCTGGTACGACTGCGTGGTCAGCGGAATGGAAGCGCACGCAGGCCCCACGCCGATGGGCCTGCGCAAGGACGCGCTGCAGGTATCGACCCGCATCATGCAGGAGGTGGTGAAAATCGCCAACCGCTATCCGCCGTACGGGCGCGGCACGGTCGGCATGGTGCAGGTTTTCCCTAACAGCCGCAACGTGATCCCGGGCGAGGTCAAATTCAGCATCGACCTGCGCAACGTGAACGAGGAACTGCTCAACATCATGCACGAGGCGATGCTGGCCTTTATCGAGCAGACCCGCGTCGAGTCGGGCCTGGGCATCACGATCGAACGCGTGTCCTACTACCCGCCTTGCCCCTTCCATCCCGACTGCGTGGATGCGGTGCGCGCGGCGACGGCAAAGCTGGGATATTCGACGATGGACGTGGTGTCGGGCGCGGGTCATGACGCCATCTACGCGGCGCGCCTGGCCCCGGCCGGGATGATTTTCGTGCCGTGCAAGGACGGCATCAGCCACAACGAGATTGAAGACGCTCGCGCCGATCATCTGGAGGCGGGCTGCAACGTGCTGCTGCACGCGATGCTGGAGCGGGCCGTTATCGTGGCCTGACGGGGAGCTGGTCCCGCGCGCGGGGCGGGACCGGGTAAAGCAATCAGCCTGCCGATGTCATTCCGGCGTCGAACCGATCTTGTGGATCGACAGGTCGGCGCCTTCGAATTCTTCTTCCGGGTCGAGCCGCAGACCCACCGTCAGTTTCAGCACGCCGTAAATCGCCGCGCCGCCGATCAGGGCAATAACGATGCCCAGCACTGTGCCGCACAACTGCGACATGAACGACACTCCACCCAGGCCGCCAAACGACTTGCTGCCGAAAATCCCGGCCGCGAGGCCACCCCAGGCGCCGCAAAGGCCGTGCAGCGGCCACACACCGAGCACGTCGTCGATCTTCCACTTATTTTGGGTCAGCGTGAACATGATGACGAAGATCGCGCCCGCCACCGCGCCGGTCACTAGCGCGCCGAGCGGATGCATCAAGTCCGAACCCGCACACACCGCCACCAGGCCAGCCAGCGGTCCGTTGTAGACGAAGCCGGGGTCGTTCTTGCCCAGCACCAGCGCGATCAGCGTACCGCCGGTCAGCGCCATCAGCGAATTGACGGCGACCAGGCCGTTCATCTTGTCGAGCGTCTGCGCGCTCATGACGTTGAAGCCGAACCAGCCAACCGTCAGAATCCAGGCGCCCAGGGCGAGGAAGGGAATGTTCGACGGCGGGTGCGCCGCCATGCGGCCATCCTTGCCGTAACGGCCGCGCCGTGCGCCGAGCAGCAGCACCGCCGGCAGTGCCACCCAGCCGCCCACCGCGTGCACCACCACCGAGCCGGCGAAGTCATGGAACTCGGCGCCGAACATCGATTGCAACGCGGCCTGGAAGCCGAAGCGGTGGTTCCATGCGATCCCCTCGAAGAAGGGGTAGACCAGGCCGACCAGCAGGGCGGTCGCCATCAGCTGCGGGTAGAAACGCGCGCGCTCGGCGATGCCGCCCGAGATGATCGCCGGGATGGCGGCGGCGAAGGTCAGCAGGAAGAAAAACTTGACCAGCTCATAGCCGTTCAGCGCTGTCATCGATTCGGTACTGCCGAAAAAATCGATGCCGTAGGCGACGCTGTAACCGACGAAGAAGTAGGCGATCGTCGAAATGGCGAAGTCGGCGAGGATCTTCACCAGCGCGTTCACCTGGTTTTTCTTGCGTACCGTGCCCAGTTCCAAAAAGGCGAAACCGGCGTGCATGGCCAGAATCATGATCCCGCCGAGCAGGATGAATAGTGCGTCGGCCCCAGTTTTATGTGCATCCATGCAAAAACGACTCCCTAAAAGTGTGCAATGCGTCAATAAGCACCTCCTTGGAGCAATATTCGTGCCATTTTGGTGATATGCGTCCTCTCATAGTGCAAGGGGCGCGCTGCGATGGTGCCGTCCACAATATTGCACCAAAATGGTGCGACGAAGCGCCAAGTTGGTGAGTTTGTGTCGGTGCTTTCCTACCGCCGCTAAAGAAGAGCGCCGATGCCGTCGTGGCCGCTCCAAGTTTAGCCTTGTCGTTTTACTTACCGACCAGCGGAGACAACGAAAATGCGAGCACTCACTTACCACGGCAGCCATGAAGTCAAGGTCGACACCGTTCCCGATCCCATCCTCCAGGAGCAGGACGACGTGATCCTCAAGATCACCGCCACCGCCATCTGCGGATCGGACCTGCATATGTATCGCGGCAAAATCCCGGCGATGAAGAGCGGCGATATCCTCGGCCACGAATTCATGGGCGAAGTGGTCGACACCGGCCCCAAGGTCACCAAGCTGCAAAAGGGCGACCGCGTGGTGGTGCCCTTCGTGATCGCCTGCGGCAGCTGCTTTTTCTGCGACATGCAGCTGTTCTCCGCCTGCGAAACCACCAATCCCGACCGCGGCAGCATCATGAACAAGAAAAGCTTGCGCTCCGGCGCCGCGCTGTTCGGCTTTAGCCACCTGTACGGCGGTGTGCCCGGCGGGCAGGCCGAATACGTGCGGGTGCCGAAGGCGAATGTCGGGCCGATCAAGATCCCGACCACGCTGGCCGACGAACAGGTGCTGTTCCTGTCCGATATCCTGCCGACCGGTTACCAGGCGGTGCTCAACACCAGCGTGGGCAAGGGCGGCAGCCTGGCCATTTTCGGCGCCGGACCGGTGGGGCAGATGGCGGCGGCCAGCGCGCGCATGCTTGGCATCGAAAAGATCTTCATGGTCGACCATCACAAGTTCCGGCTCGATTTCGCCTGCCAGACCTATGGCGTCATCCCTGTCAATTTCGAGGATTGCGACGCCGCCGATTTCATTCTGCAGGCCACCGATGGCCGTGGGGTCGATGGCGTAGTCGACGCGGTCGGCTTCGAAGCCAAGGGCAGCACACTCGAAACCGTGATGACCGACATGAAGCTCGAAGGCAGCAGCGGCAAGGCGCTGCGCCAGTGTATCGCCGCCGTGCGGCGCGGCGGCACCGTCAGCGTGCCGGGTGTGGACGCCGGCTTCATCCACGGCTTCCTGTTCGGCGATATCTTCGAGAAGGGGATCACCATCAAGGCCGGCCAGACCCACGTCCAGAAGTTCATGCCCGAGCTGCTGACCGCGATCGAGGAAGGCCGGCTCACGCCGAACGCGATCATCTCGCACCGGCTCAAGCTCGAACAGGCGGCCGAGGGCTACAAGATGTTCGACAAAAAAGAGGACAACTGCCGCAAGATCGTGCTCACGCCTTGACCGGCGACGGCAGGACAGGGAGGGCGCGCTGACGGGCAATGAGCCCTCGGCGCTCAGGTTTTCAGGTTCCTGAAAAAATCCAGCAGCACCTCGCCGGCGATCTCGGCGTCGTCGGCGGTCATGGTCTCGAGCCGGTTGTGACTGATGCCGCCATTGCCGCAGCGGGTGAACAGCATGGCCACCTCGGTGATCCGCGCCATGGCCATTGCGTCATGGCCGGCGCCCGATGGCAGATCGTAACGCGGCAGGCCCGCGCGTTCCACCGCCGCCCCCAACTGGTCCATCAGGCCCGGTGCGCAGGGCGCCGCGCTGGCCGCCACCACCTGCTCGATACGCGCCTCCACCTGGCGCCGCGCGCAGATGGCGGCGATGGCATCCATCACATCAGCCACCGCAGCGAGCCTGACCGCGTCATCCGCCGCGCGAATGTCGAGCGACAGCTTGCAATGGCCGGCGATCACGTTGACCGAACCGTTGGGCACCTGCAGCTGGCCGACGGTGCCGACCAGCGCGTCGCCTTGAGCGCAGCGCCGCTCGACCATCAGCACGATCTCCGCCGCTGCTGCGGCGGCATCCTTGCGCATGTTCATCGGCGTCGTGCCGGCATGGCTGGCCAGCCCGGTCAAGTCGACCAGGTAGCGTGAGCTGCCGGCGATGGCGGTCACCACGCCAAGCGCCAGGCCGTGCTCCAGCAGCACCGGCCCCTGTTCGATATGCACCTCGACGAAGCCCAGCAGGCCCGCCTTGTCGCGTGCGATGCGAGGGATGGCGTCGGCATCGTGCCCCGCTTCGGCCAGCGCCTGCCGCATGCTGACGCCATCGGCGTCGCACTGGTCGAGCTGCGTCATGTCGAACTGGCCGATGACGGCCGTGCTGCCGAGGAAAGTGCTCTTGAAGCGCACGCCTTCTTCTTCGGCGAATCCGATCACTTCCAGGTGATACGGCAGCCGCTCGCCGCGCTGGTGCAAATGACGCACGATCGCGATCGGCAGCAGGATGCCGAGCCGGCCGTCATACTTGCCGCCATCGCGCACTGTGTCGTAATGCGAGCCGGTGATCAGGGTGCGCGCATTCGCATCGTCGGCCAGGTAGCGGCCGACGACGTTGCCGACCGCGTCGATGGTCGCGGTCATGCCGGCCTCGCGCATCCACTCGGCCA
>JBDSTZ010000394.1:0-8937 GCA_039927975.1 Massilia sp.
GTGATCTCGAAACTGTGGACCCAGCGCACCGCCGACGGCTGGACCCAGACCGCGCACTTCGACATCCAGCCGGTCGCCGCCAACGCCATCGGCGTGGCCGCTGCCAACTTGCCGGCCAACCTGGCCGTGGTCAAGCGGGTGCGTAACCTCGGTTTCGTGATCCGCGCCTCGATCCCGGCGCCGAGCTTCTAGTTTTCCCCTCCCGCAGCTGAGGCTGCGCACAACGGAGCCGGCAATGCCTGCCGCGCGCGCCGTCCGCCCGCTACACGACCTGTGACGCGCTGTTCAGCGCGCCGCCCGAGGCGTGACGGGCGCCCGCGCGCGACGGCACGTTGCCTGGAACATACAACATCAAGGACCGCCCGGCCCACGCCGGCGCGCGTCCGATATTGCGAGGACCTACGCCCATGCTCAACGCACGCCGCTACGAATGTTTTTGCATCGATCCCAGCGAACAATGGATGTACGCCGGTAACACCTCCGGGCAGATCTCGATCATCGACATCGATGCCTTCGAGATCGTCGACGAAGTCCAGGCGCACAGCGGCGTCATGCGCGCCGTGGTGGCGCACCCGAACTTGCCGTATATCGCCGCCATGGCGACCGACCGCTGCGTGTCGATCTGGCGCCGCGGCGGCGACGGCCGGCTCGCGCCGATCTGCCTGACCTCGTATCGCGACATTCCCTGTTCCAACGAGGAGGCCGCCGCGCCGCCCGTCATCTCGCACTCGGTCGCGCTGTGGTTCCACGACACCGAGCGCCGCCTGGTCGTTCGCACCGGCAATGGCGGTGTCGTCGAGCTCGCCTTCGACGAGGCCGGCCAGGTCGATGTGATCTGGAGCGCGCGCCTGCACGCCGACTGGGACGTGCAGATGGTGCGCTACGTGCCCGGCACGGACCTGGTGCTCAGCGCCGGTCGCGACGGTTGCCTGGTGCTGGTCGACAAGGGCCGCGAGCTGCGCCGCTGGCAACTCAAATCGGCCGTGGCCCACTGGGCCGAACACGTCGAGGGCTCGGTGTTCCTGATCGCCAGCGACACCGGGCGCGTGGCCAAGGTCGACATCAATTCCCACGCCGAGCCGGTGTGGGGCGAGCGCTTCGCCCGCGACGACATGGAATACCTGACTCTCAACAAGACTTCGGGCCGGGTGTTCGCCACCAGCTTCGACCGCAATGTCTACGAGATCGACCTGGCCACCTGCGAGTGCAAGGGCGTCGCCTACGAGCCCGGCTACAAATGCATCTGGGCCAAGTCGCTCGAACGCGCCCCCGAGATCTTGCTGGTGCAAAGCCGCAACGGCGGGCTCTACAAGGCCGACGCCGACACCGGCCGCACCCTCGGGGTGATCAAGGAAACCCCGGACGCGCTGTGGTCGGCCATCAACCTGCCCGGCGGCGACTTGCTGGCGGCCGGCGAGGGCAGCGATCTCACCCGCCTCGGCCTGGTCGGCGTGTCGCCCATCTCGCGCAAGCCCGAATACATCGAAACCAAAATCCGCACCGACATGCGGGCCGACAGCTACACCAAGCGCATGGTGCGCCAGGCCGACACAGGCGTCGTCGTGATGGGCCGCACCGACGGCGACATCTGGATCGACGCCGGCTACGGCCCCACCCGCCTGCTCAACGTCGGCTCGCCGGTGCGCGACGTCGCCGTGATGCCCGACCAGCCTTACATGTTCGCGGTCACCGAAGATGGCCGCGCGCTTAAGATCGACCTCGACTCGGGAGTAATTCTGCTGACCTACCAGTCGCCGGGCGCGCCGTTTCCGCTGGCGCTGTGGGCGATCGCCTACAACCCGGCGCGCGACCTGCTCGCCTTTGCCGAGTTCGGCAGGCGCCTGGTGCTGGTGTCGGCCAGCGATTTTTCGATCGTCGAGGAAGTGCCCTGCGAGCGCGCCAAGCGCATCCGCTGGGTCGGGCCGGACCAGCTGCTGTTCGGCAGCGGCGACGAGGTGCACCGCTTCACGCTCGGCACGCCGGCTCCGGTGCCGCTGGTCACCTTGATGCGCAACACGGTGGAGGATTTCATCTGGGACGCGCGCAAGCAATACCTGGTGGTGATCAGCTACCAGTGCACGATCGCGCTGTGCGACTACAACACCGGCGAAAAGCTCGACCTGGTGCGCGACCAGATGGATTACTCGAAAGGCCTCGGCTGGCTCGACGCCACCAGCGACGCCCGCCTGTATCCGTGGGACTTCGTCACCTGGGGCCGTTCCGGCACGGCGCATCATTTCCGCATCCATGACGAAAAGATCGTCGCGCTCGGCCCGCTTGCCACCGTCACCACCGAGTCGGCGCGCGACGGGGCCGGGCAGGGCGTGCGCGCGCAAGGCGCGGCGGCGGGCGCGCCGCGACCGGCAGGCACGGCGCCACGACAGGCGGTGGCCGCGTAAGTGGCGGCCCTGTCGCGGCATGCCGGCGGCCGTCGCGCCGGCCACCTGGCACGGCGTGTGCGCGGCCAAGTCACGAGCGGCCGGCATGATCGCCGTTCAGGCCAGCGTGGCTTCGTCCTGCCCGGGCAGCGGATTCTGTCCCGGAATCGGCCACGGCCAGTCGAGCAGTTCGTCGAAGATCTCGTAGGTCGTCGCGGCGGACGTGCTGGCGTTCATCGCCACCACGTTCGGGTCGGGCGCTGCGTCGGGCACCGGCTGGCGGCCGGCCTGCCAGGCTTCCAGGCTGTCCCAGCGCGCCACGGCGATGACCACGTGTGGATCGGTCTGGCTGCGCAGCAGCACGCTGCCGCGCGCGCCTGGCACGCTTGTCTGGATGAGCTCGGTGGCGTCCCACCAGGCGGCGACAAAGCGCGCCATGTGTTCAGGATGCAGGGTCCAGCGATAAATGACGCGAATCATGACGCTCTCCGGTGGGTGCGGCGGGCAAGCGCGGCGGTATGCGGCGGGCATGCCGGGGACGCGTCAATTCTAGCCCGGAGGCGTCGCCATGTTTGAGAAAACGTCAACCGTGTCAGGCTTTCCGATGCGCGCCGCAGTGATCGCCGGCAGCCATCGGCGCGACAGCCAGAGCGGCCGGGTGGCGCGCTTTATCGCCGCTCGTTGCGAGCTGATCGGCGGGGAGGCGCCCTACCTGCTCGACCTCGGCAAAACGCCGCTGCCGCTGTGGGACGAGTCGCCGCTCGTCAACGACGAACTGTGGGACGGGGTGGCCGAGCAATTGCACGCCTGCGACGCGGTGGTCATCGTCACGCCGGAATGGGGCGGCATGGCGCCGGCCGCGCTGAAGAATTTTTTCCTTCTGTGCGCGCAGGGCGAGCTGGCCCACAAGCCCGGCTGCCTGGTCGGCGTGAGCGCCTCGAACGGCGGCTCATACCCGCTGGCCGAGCTGCGCATGAGCAGCTACAAGAACACCCACCTGTGCTACATCCCCGAGCAGATCATCATCCGCCAGGTCGAACTGCGCCTGCACCCCGGCGCCGACAACGAGGCCGAGGGCCACCTGCGCGCGCGGCTCGATTACGCGCTCGGCCAGCTGGCCGCCTACGCCGGCGCGCTGGCGCAGGTGCGCGCCTCGGGCCGCGTCGACCTGGCCCGTTACCCCTTCGGCATGTGAGGAGCAAACATGGAATTGATTGACGTCCCCGGCGCCACCTTCATGATGGGCTCGACCATGAGCGAACTCGATCACACAGAGCGCCAGTGGCGCGACCGCCTGATCGAGCCGCATTACCGGCCGCTGTTTCGCAGCTGGCTGATGAAGGAATATCCGGCCCACCCGGCCAGCATCGCGCCGTTCCGCATGGGGCGCTACCCGGTGCGCAACGACCAGTACCGCGAGTTCATCGAGGCCAACCGGGGCGAGAGCGCCGCGCGCGAGCCGGAGTCGCTGCGGCGCGGCCTGCCGGACGACCATCCGGTGTGGGGCGTGAGCCTGTCGCAGGCGCAAGCCTTCATCGCCTGGCGGCGCCGGCGCGACGCGCTGCCCTGGCGCTTGCCGAGCGAGGCCGAGTGGGAGTGGGCCGCCGGTGGACCGCGCGGCCTGCGCTACCCGTATGGCGATGAATTCGACGCGGCCCGCTGCAACACCGCCGAATCGGCGCTCGGCATCTCGTGCCCGGTCGACGCCCATCCGGATGGCGCCTCGCCGTGGGGGATCGAGGCGCTGGCCGGCAACGTCGAGGAGTGGACCGCCAGCGTCTACCTGCCGTACCCCGGCGGCGAACTGGTCGACGACGACCTGATGCGCGAGCTGGGTCCGCGCTACCCGGTGCTGCGCGGCGGTTCGTTCGCGCTGGGCGGCGACCTGGCGCGCACGCGCCGGCGGCACGGGCCGCACCCCGGCCCGCGCTTTCGCGTCACCGGATTTCGCATGGTCGTCAGCGCGGACCATCCGCACCAACACCATCCCGCAGTAGTCCATCCCACCATAGTCCAACTCAGTGGAGGCACATCATGAGCGCACATCGAGCACCCATCAGCGGCATCGACGCCGGTCCCGACGGCATGATCGCCACGGCCGGCTACGACAATCGCCTGATCCTGTGGGACGGCGCCAGCCGCGCCGGCGTGGCCGAGGCGCGCCACGACCACTTGGCCAACCAGTGCCGCTTCAGTCCATCCGGGCGGCTGCTGGTGTCGGCCAGCAGCGACTACAGCGCGCGCATCTGGTCGGTGCCATCGCTGGCGCTGGTGGCCTCGCTCGAAGGCCACCTCGACGACGTCGAGATGGCGGTCTTTAGTCCCGACGAACGGCGCGTGGCGACCGCCTCGCGCGACCACATGGTGCGGATCTTCAACCTCAAAGGCAAGCTGCTCGCCTGCATGGAAGGCCACCGCGCCGATGTCATTTCGGTCGAGTGGAGCAGCGACGGCGAGACGCTGGTGTCGAGCGGCGACGACGGCACCATCCGGCGCTTCTCGACCCGCACTTTCAACCTGCTCGACACGGTCGACCTGGGCGAGATCGAGGCCGACACCGTGGTGTGCGGGCCGACCGGCACCTACTTCGCCGGCGCCGACACCGGTGAAATCGTCACCCTGCGCGGCGGCACCAGCAGCCGCCTGATGGCCCACGAGAGCGGCATCAAGCGGCTGGTGTACGAGGCGGCCAGCCGCGCCCTGCTCAGCGCCGGCTACGACCGCATCGTCAAGCTGTGGCAGGTGGCGCCGTCGGGCGCGCTGGCGCTGCGCCAGGCCTTCATGGCGCCGCCGGTGGTGTGGCTGCGCTGCGCCGCCTTCGAAAGCGCCTCGACGATCGTGTTCGGCAGCTTCGGCAGCAGCTTCGCGCGTTACGATTGCGACAGCCGCGAATGGGACCTGGCCGGCATCGGCGATACGCATGGCGTGAACGCCGCACTGTGGTTCGACGGCGCCACCCACACCGTCGGCGACGCCGGCGTGGTGCGGCGCGAAGGCGTGCCGGTGTGCGCGCTCGGCAGCCTGTGCAACTTCCTGGTGGCGTACGACGGCCGGCTGTTCACCGGCGGCCATCTCGGCCAACTGTTCGACGCGCTGACCGGCGACGTGGTGTACCGCCACCACTCGCCGCTCAACTGCGCCGCCACCTTTGCGCGCGGCGGCGCCCAGCACCTGGTGGTCGGCAGCTACACCGGCGAATGCGTGGTGTTCCAGCGCGACGCGGAAGGGCGCCTGACCCTGGCCGAGGAGTTTCGCCCGCACGACAACGCGATCAAGGGACTGGCCTGCAATGAGCGCTTCATCTTTACCGTGTGCGCCACCGGCGCCGCCGCGCTGACCGCGATCGACAGCTTCAAGCGCGAACAGCATTTGCCGCGCGCGCATGGGCGCATCAGCAATGGCGCCGCCCGCATGCCGGACGGCCGCTTCGCCAGCGTGAGCCGCGACCGCCTGCTGCGAATCTGGAACGGCGCCGAGGCGACCGAGGTGGAAACGCCGCACTCGCACTCGATCAAATGCGTGGCGGTGTGCCAGGCCACCGGCTTGATCGCCACCGCCGCCTACGACGGCCTGGTGGCGGTGTACGACGAGCGCACCCGCAGCTGGATCAGGGTCGAGCAGCCGACCCGCGCCGGCATCTCGTCGATCTCGGCGGGGCCGCAGCCGGGCGAGTTCCTGGCCAGTTCCTACGACGGCGCGGTCTACCAGATCGCCGCCTGCGCGCATCCGGTGGCAGCGTGATCGTCCAGCGCCTGCAGGACGGCGCCGCGCTGGCGCTGACCCTGGCCGAGCACCAGGGCCTGGCGGCGCAGCTGGCGGCGCAGTTCGGCAACGACGACTTCGACGCGCTGGCGCCGCGCGAGCCGATGCGCTTTGCGATCGCCCATCACGACCAGGGCTGGGAACCGATCGACCGCTCGCCGCCGGGCGACCCCGCGACAAGCCTGCCTTGCTCGCTCGGCGCCACCCCGCGCGAGAGCCTGCTGGCGGCGGCGGTGCGCTCGGTCGACTTCAACGAGCGCCATCATCCGTTTTGCGGCCTGCTGGTGTCGATGCACCAGTGCGGCCTGTACAACGGCCGCTACGGCTTGCAGTCGGCCTTGCCGCCGGCGCCGGTGGCGCCGCACGAGCAAGCCCAGGTCGACGCCTTTCTGCGCGCCGAGGCCGAACGCCAGACGCGCCTGCGCGCCCAACTCGACACCGATACCGCCTATCGCGGCATGCTGGCCGACTTTGCGCTGTTCTCCAACTATCTGCGCCTGCAGTTCTTCGACCGCTTGGCCCTGTATCTGAATCTTGCCGGGCTGGCCCATCTGGGGCCGGCCGTGATGGAGCGGGTGCCGGCGCGCGGCCTGGGCGAGGCGGACGTGGCGATCACACCGCTGGCCGACGGCATTGCGCTTGACCCGTATCCGTTCCGCGAGGAGCGCTTCTGGGTCAGCTACCGGGGGCGCGCGGTGCGGCCGCAGGCCGGCCTGGCCGACTGGTCCGGCGCGCTTGCCGTCGCCGAAGTTCGCGAACATCGATTCTGCATTCAAAGGAAGAAGCCATGAAACTGCATGAACCGCAGTGCCCATCGCTGGCCATGCCCGAACGGCTGGTGCGTTACGCCGAGGCGAGCATGCCAACCCGTTTGGGCGACTTCCGCCTGGTGATCTATCGTACCGAGAGCGGGTTGGAGCCGATCGCCATCGTCGAGGGCGACCCGGCCGGCGAGGGCACGCTGGCGCGGGTGCATTCCGAGTGCTGGACCGGCGAAGTGCTGGGCAGTCTGCGCTGCGATTGCCGCGAGCAGCTCGAAGCCTCGCTGGAGGCGATCCGCGCGCGCGGTCGCGGCGTGGTGGTCTACCTGCGCCAGGAAGGGCGCGGCATCGGGCTGGGCAACAAGGTGCGCGCCTACGGCTTGCAGGATGGCGGCGCCGACACGGTCGACGCCAACCTGATGCTCGGCTTTCCGGACGATATGCGCACCTACGAAGTCGCCGCGGCGATTCTCGACGACCTGCGCGTGCGTTCAGTGGAGCTGATGACGAACAATCCGCGCAAGCTGGCCGCGCTCGAAGCGCTGGGCATCCACGTGATCCAGCGCTTGCCACACTGGAGCGCGGACCACGAGCACAATCACGGGTATCTGCAAGTCAAGCGCGCGCGCCAGGGGCATCTGCCCTGACGCGCGGGTGTGGCGACTTAGAGGAACTGCTCGTTGCCGACCATGCCGATCTGGCGCACGCCGGCGCGCTGGGCGGCGGCCATCACGGCGGCCACGTAGCGGTAGGGCGCCAGCTTGTTGGCGCGCACCTGCAGCTGCGACGGATCCTTGGCGGCGGCCAGCGCGGCCAGCTTGGCTTCGAGGCCGGCGCGGTCACCCACGGCCTCGCCATTCCACGACAGGGCGCCGTCGAAATCCACTTCGAGATTGACCACGGCCGGCTTGACCGTTGACGTGCTCACCGTCGGCATGTCGAGGCTGATGGCGTGGTTCTGGCGGGGGATGGTGATGATGAGCATGATGATCAGGACCAGCATGACGTCGATCAGCGGCGTCATGTTCAGCTCCATCATCGGTTCCATGCTCGGTGCGGCTGCTGCGGCTTGCGTGCTCATATTGCCCCCTATTGTTGTTGGTGCGGCGAGAGATCAACGGTGCGGCCAGGTGCCGATGCTTGTCGGCACGATTCGATCATAGACGTAAAGACGGCGCCTCGCCACACATTTTGCGGGCGGGCTTTCAGGCGTGTTTTTTTACCAGCCGGCACACTGTGTTCCAGGCGCGGGTGCTGGCGGGGAGACCGAAGCTGCGCTCGGCAAAAGCGTTCGGGCTGCCAGGGCTGCTGCCCATTTTGAGCGACACCGAGAGCATTTCGCCGGCGGTGTATTCGATCGCCCGCACGTCCTGTTTGGCGCTGGCCATGGGCAGGCCGTCGGCGAGTGCGAAGCGGGCGTCGAGGAAGGTGATGCAGCGTTCGTAGACCGTGGCGGGATCGACATCGGCGAAGGGATCGCGGCGCACCAGGCCGGCCAGGTAGTCGAGCGGGCGCAGGAAGGCCGGCTCGCCGAATTGACTGGCCGCTTCCAGTTGCGCGCAAGCGGCGGCCAGCACCTTTTTCGCCTTGACCGGCGTGGCGGCCTCGAAGACCAGCGTGCCGTTGGTGAGGAAGGACGCGGCCGTGGTGGCGCCGGCCGCGAGGAAGGCGCCTTCGAATGTCGTGCGGTCCGGCGCCGGCGGGCGACCCAGATTGAGGTTGCGAAAAAAGGCGGCGAATTTCATGACGGGGAAGGGCGCCGGCGCGAGCGACTACTTGACCAGTCGATCTTCGATGCGCCGGTCGGGCACCAGCCAGATCAGCGCGACGATGGCGTAGAAACTGAAGCCGAACCAGGGGTGCACGAAGGCCATTCCGACGCCAAGTGGATACAGCAGCAGCGACAGCGCGCCCTTGCGGTCCTTGCCGATCGCTTCGGCGAGTACCTTGTTGCCGCCGTGGTAGTGCGTCAGGCAGCGCACCAGGATGAAATAGGCGACCGCGCACATGAACAGCACCACGCCGTAGGCGGCGAC
>JBDSTZ010000395.1:0-24131 GCA_039927975.1 Massilia sp.
GCGGCCCGATGTGACGTTCGAGCGCGCGCGCGAAACTTATCTGGCCAACCTGCGCTTCGCCGCCGAGGCCTGCAAGGCGCATGGCGTCAAGGTGCTGATCGAGCCGCTCAATCGCTTCGACGTGCCAGGCTACTTCCTCACCAGTAACGCCCAGGCGCTCGAGGTCATTGCCGACGCCGGCAGCGACAAGCTGTTTCTCCAGTTCGACCTGTACCACACGCAGCGTACCCACGGCGAGCTGGCCAACACCTTGCGCGCCTGTCTGCCACACATCGCGCACATCCAGATTGCCGACAATCCCGGACGCCATCAGCCAGGCACCGGCGAGATCAATTTTCCCTTCCTGCTCAAGCTGATCGACACGCTCGGCTACCAAGGCTGGGTCGGCTGCGAATACACCGCGCTGGGCGATATCACGGCCGCGTTCGCTTGGCGCGACGCCTTGACCTAAAGCAAGGCGGCCCCTGAACGCAGGGGCAAGAATATGAGCTTCCGGCCCGCCCTTCCCCTGCGGCCAGAAAGGACCCATGTTCGCCAGCCGCCCGTTCCAGTTTCTCGCCGCCCTGTGCCTGTCCGCCTTGCTCGGCGGTTGCGCCAGTTCCAATGTCAGTCTGCAAGAGGTACGCGAATTCGCCGACGCCTCGGCCAAGCTGGGCGGCTACAGCGAACTGTCGACCCGCTTTCGCGACACTTACGCGCGCGAACAACTCTACCTGTCGCCCGCAGCCGACAAGCTCGGCAAGGAAAACGACGCCAAGCGGCGCGCGGTCTACGACGATTTTCAAAGCGTGCAAAAAGCCGTGGTGCTGTATATGCAAACGCTGAGCCTGCTCGCCGGCGACGGCCGCTACGACTTGTCCCCCCGCATCGACGACCTGGGCAACGGCCTCAAGGCCAACGCCGAAACCGGCCTCGAACAACGCCACGTGGTGGCCTGGACCGGATTGACGCGCCTGCTCACGCGCGTCATCGCTTCCGGCTATCAAGGGCGCAGCGTGGAAACCATGGTGCGCGATGGCGACGCCGATGTGCAAACCCTGCTCGACGCCATGATCAAGCTGACCCGCTATTACGCCAAGACCAACGAGAACGAGAAGAAAATCATCCTCGGCATTTTCGACATCGAAATACCGTTTGCCACCAAGGCCCAGGACCGCATGCTGGTGACCCTGGCGAAAGTCCACTACATCAACAAGTCGGCCGAGTACAAATTGCTCGACAAACGCTACGACATGGCCTTGCAGGGCTTGAGCAAGGTCTCGCTCGGCCACAAGAAGCTGCGCGAGAACATGAGCAAGCTGTCCAACACCGAAGTCCGTCTCACCATGCAAGCCTATGTTCGCGACCTGCGCCTGGTCAATGAAGGCCTGCACGGCGATTAATCAGCAAGGAGTCCATCATGAGCGCAGAACCAAAACCGTCCACCGAGCAAGCAGGCCTTGCCAGCGTCGAGCAGATCGAGGCGCTGGCCGACCAGCTCTCGCTGTGCGCCGACGAACTGCATACCACCATCATGCGTTCAATTAAGGCGCACAAGGGCGGGACGATCAGTGACGCCGAACAGGCCGTCGCACGCGCCCTGCTCGAAGACGAAGTCATGCTGCGCCAGCGCGCCAACGGCTTGTACGCGGACGCCGCCACCTACGTCGTCAAGGCGCTCGGCAAACCTCAACAGCATGTACTTGATTTGACAGCGGCGGCGGCTGAAAAGATCCGCAAGATCGCCGTCATCGGCGACGCGGTCGGCCTGGTTGCCGGGCTGCTCGCGCTGGCCGGCGCGGCGGCCACCGGCCAGGCCGCCGCCATCATCGCCGCGCTCGACAAGATTCGCCGCCAGGTGATCGTGCTCAAGGCCGACTTGCCAAAGCCAGCCGCCCCCGCACCCGCTCCCGCTCCCGCAGCTGCCCCCGTCCCTCCGAAGCCAGCCGCCTGAGCGGCGCCTCGTCGCTCTCTCCCCCAGCCTTTGCCGCCGCGCCTGCCCGGCGCCGGTTTCGCCCGGGTGCGGATCTTGTCCGCCGCCCCCGCGCGGCTCGCGTGCGGCCATGTTCATCGTCCGCCGATCGCGCTACACTGGTGGTCAGCCGGCGCAGGCCGACGCACCCGGCGTTTGCACGAGAACAGCGGAGTCCACGATGAAAAGCCATCCCTGCAATGAATCGCTCCAGGCCGGGCTCGACCCCGCGGTCGCATCCGGCGCGACGCTCGACTGATGGCGCGGGCGCATCATGAACGGCCTCGACGAGCGCGAGCTGGCGCTCCTTAAATCCACGCTTGAACAACGCTATGCGGCCTTGTCCGGCCAGGGCGAGGGCGATGACGCGCCGGCGCGCGCGCGCGACCTGGCCGTGCAGGAAGTAGAAACCTCGCCTGCCGACAAGGCCACCGTGCGGCTGCTTAACGACCTTGCGCTTGAAGCGGCCGGCCACAACGCGGCCCAGCAGCGCACCGTGCGTTATGCGCTGGCCAAGTTCGACGACGACAGTTATGGTTTGTGCGAGGAATGCGGCAATTCGATTGGCTTTTCGCGCTTGCAAGCCAAGCCGGAAGCGCGGCTGTGCATCGGGTGCCAGACGCGCGCCGAAAAGCGCTAGGCGCCCTGCGAGCGCCGGCGAGCAGCCGGCGCCGGACGCGCGCCCGGGACGCTGATCAGGCCATGTGCTGGCCGCCTTTGATGGCGATGTTGGCGCCGGTGACGAAGGCAGCCTCGTCCGAGGCCAGGTAGGCGATCAGGGCCGCCACTTCAGCCGGTTCGCCCAGCCGGCCGAGCGGAATCTGCGGCAGGATGCGGGTCTTCATGATCTCTTCGGGTACTTTGGTGACCATCTTGGTGCGCAGGTAGCCAGGCGAGACGGTGTTGACGGTGATGCCGTGGCGCGCCACTTCGAGCGCAAGCGCCTTGGTGAAGCCATGCATGCCGGCCTTGGCCGCCGCATAGTTGGCCTGGCCGAAGGCGCCCTGCTGCCCGTTGACCGAGGAAATATTGATGATGCGGCCCGATTTTTGCGCCAGCATCGGTTCGATCGCCTGCTTGCTCAGGTTGAATACACTATCGAGATTGGTGCTGAGCACAGCGCGCCAGTCGCCCTGCGACATCTTGCGCAGGCTGGCGTCGCGCGTGATGCCGGCATTATTGACCAGCACGTCGAGGCGGCCCATGTCGGCCAGCAGCTTCTGCATCATCCATTCGCTGTCGGCATAGTCGGTGACGTCGACCTTGAAGGCGGTGAAGCGGAAGCCTTCGTCGCGCTGCGCCGACAGCCATGCTTCGGGGGTGGGATTGGCCGGCGAATAGGTGGTCGCGACCCGATAGCCCGCGCGATCCAGCCGCTGGCAGATGGCCAGCCCCAATCCCCCCATACCGCCTGTCACGAGCGCCACTTTTTTATTTTCCATAGTCAGCTTTTCTCCCAAGATTGATCAACATCCTTGCCGCGGATCGCGGCACGAACGCCAAGTCTAGGAGGCTTACTACGGGCAACATTGATATTTATCAAACCTGTTCCGCATCGTGGAGGATGCGGAACCGGTGAGACGCGCCCAGCGCCCGCCCGTCATGGACAAGCGCTGCGAGCGGGCGGACAGGCTTAGTGGATCAGGCACGGCATGCTGAGGGGATCGAAATCGGTCCAATCGCCATCGACGATGGTGCCTTGCGCGCGTTCGAGGTGGTGGGCGCCGAGGTCGCGCAGCACTTCGAGGGCGCGGCCTTCCTCGGCCGGATCGTCAAGCGCGACCGCGACCAGCATGCCGGCCTTGCGCGGCTCGGAGTAGTTCTCGCCGTCGCCGCCCTCTTCCGACTCGCCCGCTTCCTTCATCTTGGACAGGCTGTAGAGCGAGCCGACGTGGGCGCCGAGCAGTGCGCCGACCACCGGTCCGGCCGGGCCGGTCACCACCGAGGTGGCGGCGCCGACGGCCAGGCCGATGGCCCCGCCGGTGGCCGATCCCTCGACCACGCCGGTCGGGGTTTCCTTGGCGCCGGCCGAATGCAGGTGGTCGCCGCCGATAGGCGTCATATCGTGCTGGCCTGGCTGGTTGAGAAAGAAACTGCTGATGTGCTGTTCAGGGAAGCCGGCATTCATCAGCTCGCGCCGTGCGAGCTCGACTTCGTCCTGCAACTGAAAATGTCCGGCAACGATGGTAGACATACGCGTTTCCTCCCGCAATAAGGTAAGGACAGCATGCGCGCCCTTCCCCCAACTCTCTGTACGCCAGCGCACGAAAGCGCAGCGATAAGCCGCCCCGGCCGATGCTGCTGCGCCCTCACTGCCACTGGCCGTAGGCGAAACCTTGGGTGTTGCCGACATGGTCGCCGAACACCGGCGGCGGCGCATCGCACCAATCGCGCGGATCGACCCGGTAGTACTTCATCAGCTCGGCGAACAGGGCGGCGTGCACCTCGGCCATCTGATACGGTTTCTCGAAAAACGTTTCGGTGGCGACGGCGAAAAACTCAGCCGGACTGGTTGCGCCGTAGTGGTCGATCACGCTTTGCTGGCGGTACATCGCGTCGACCCGCAGATTGGCGAAGTCGCGCGAGAGCACCGCCGACCAGCTACGGTAATTCTCGCTGCTGCCCAGGTAGGGAGCGCCATTGTTGCTGCCTGATTCGCTATCGAGCTGATGGGCAAATTCGTGCAGCACGACATTCTGGCCGTCGGTGAAGTCACTGGCGCCATGCTGCACATGGTCCCACGACAGCACGACCCGGCCGTCGCTCCATGATTCGCCCAGCATGTCCTGGCGCGTTTCGGTGACCACGCCGGCGCCGTCGACCTGCTGGCGGCGCGCGAAAAACGCGCTCGGGTAAACCAGGATCAGGCGCAGCTGGGGATACACGCGGGTGGTTCGGTTCAGCAACAACAGACAAGCCTGGGCCGCGATGCTGATGCGGATCTCATCCGTGATCTCGAGGTCGTCGCAGCCGACGAATTTTTTCTGGTGCAGGAATTGCTGCACGAGGCGCTGCAATTGCTGTTGCAGCGCGGGCGCCATGCGCGCATACACCGGCAGGTTGCGCGCCAGCAAGTCCAGTTGCGCGGCCGGCATCGGCTGCGCCAGCACGCGGTTCAGGCGCCAGCGCGGTAGCCAAAACGGCAGGACGATCAGCAGCGCCAGCGCGCCACTCCAGAGCACGGCATCCATCGTCGCTCAGGCCGCCTGCTTGCTGAAATACGCTTCGACCGCATCGGCATTGCCGATCTTTTTGCCACCGATGAACACTTGCGGCCAAGTCGATTCGCCCGACACCGCGCGCAGCACGCTGGCGTTGATCCGCTGGTCCTGGCTCAGCTCGATGAAGGGCACGCCATGCGCATGCAGGACCGCCTTGGCGCGCGCGCAATGGGGGCAGCCGGGCTTGGCAAACATGAGGACCGGTTCGGGCACCTTGGCCTGCGCATTTATATAGTGCAGCATGGTGTCGGCGTCGGACACTTCGAAGGGATCGCCCTCCTTCTCCGGCTCAAGGAAAATCTTTTCAATCACACCGTCCTTGACCAGCATGGAATAGCGCCACGAGCGCATGCCGAAGCCGAGATTGCGCTTGTCGACCAGCAGCCCCATGCCCTGCGTAAAGTCGCCATTGCCGTCGGGGATGAATTCGATATTGTCGGCTTCCTGACCCTGCTTCCACTCGTTCATGACGAAGGCGTCATTGACGGAAATGCACAGGATGGCGTCGACGCCGTTTTCCTTGAACACCGGCGCCAGCTCGTTGTAACGCGGCAGGTGGGTCGAGGAACAGGTCGGGGTGTAGGCGCCCGGCAGCGAAAACACCACCACGGTCTTGCCTTTGAAGAGTTCATCGGTGGTGATGTCGCGCCACTGGTCGTTGGGACGGGCCATAAAGGTCGCATTCGGTACTGGCTTGCCTTCGAGCGATTCTGCGGTCGGTAACATGGGGACTCCTTCGGATGGGCGGTTGGCATTGGACGGGGCGTCGCAGCGATGCGCGCGGCGTCGCACCCGTCCCACATGGGGACCGTTGCATGGTTTTCAATCGGGCGCGGCGCCAAGGGAACACGCGCGAAGGCGTCGCGCCCTTGGCGGAGGATGAGCGGCGGCGGCACAAACGCGCACAGCCATGCCCGACGGAATGTTGGGGCATGGCTGTCCGGTAAAACGCAAGCTGGAAAACGCGAGTCTGAGCCAGTCAGCGCCGAGATTGCCCAAACCCGCCGACGAGCGCTAATTTAGCGCTGATAAGCTTCACTGTTCGGCAACAAAGCGCAGGGCAGCTGCAGCAGCGCGCAATGGGCGGCCAAGGCCGGCCCCTTGCGCGCAGACGTCAGGCGTCCTTGTTGGCCGACGGCGCGGCGCCGAACAAGGCGGCCACCAGCGGATCGCGTGCCACCGGGCTGCGGTTGACGCGGATGGCGTAATGGGTGTCATCGGCCAGGATGTGGAAATGACGGCCGGTGCCGGCCATGCTCTGCTCACGCAGGCCTGGACGCTCCTTGCGCGGGGCGCCGCCTTCGCGTTTTGGCTGGACGATGGCGGCCAGGAAGGCTTTGACGCGGTCTGGATCGGGCGAAATCTGGTACACGGCCTTGCCGAGGTAGGTGGCGGTGCCTTCGATGTAACGCGCCAGCTCGATCACGCCGGCTTCGCGCAGATCGCGAATGTATTTACGCGCGCCCGATGGCGAGAACTTGAGGAACCAGGCGATTTCGTCGGCCAGCATTTCGTGGGTCGACAGCTCGCCGATCAGCTTTTGCATGTTTTCGATGCGGCGCTGGGTGGCGGACGTCGAACGCACGCGTTCGATCGGCGCCATGGAGATCGGCGCGCGTTCGGCCGGCTGCGGCGCAATGCGCTCGATCAGGGCGGAATTGCCGTTGGTGTGCACTTGGCTCATATCGGCAGGTGCGGCGTTATTAGTCGGTGCATGCATGTTGAGTACTCCATGAAAAGAGATAGTCATTGGCGCGGAAAACCTCGGTATGCCGTTTGACACCATGACAACTCCGCGGTTCCCGCTGAACTGACGCAAAGATTGCCTGTGTCATGGACACCGGTCTGTGCGCCATCGAACATTTCCAGCGATTACGATAATCTTCTCGTTTTTCGAAAATCTCTTCCGTGCGTTGGCGAACAGATGAGCAGTAAGTACTTGTTTAAGCTGGGTCCGTTCGTGTGAAAACGCGTGCGCACCAATATCTTTTTATTATCTCTATAAAGGACACACCCATGAAATCCACACTTCTGGTAGCTCTGCTGGCTGTCATCGGTCTGACTGCCTGCGAAAAAACCACCGTCACCCCAGCGCCGACGGTCGTGACCCCAACGGTTGAGAAGCAAGTTGCCGTGCCAGTAGCCGTGCCAGGCCCGGCCGGCGCCCCTGGCGAGCCAGGCAAACCAGGTGAAAAAGGCGAGCCAGGCAAGGCGGGCGATACCATCGTCGTCGTGCCAGAAAACAAATAAGCAAGCCTCCGGCGCCAGTCGCCGGAAAAAAAATCGTGCGGAACCACTATCAAGCGGTCCCGCACGATTTTTTTCGATCCGCGTTATTGAAGCGTCACGCTGTTGACTTCGTGCCGCAGCCCGGCAATCGTCGAATAAGCGCTAGCGTGCGCACGAAGCGTTGTAGAAATGGCACAGCAATTCTCCGTCCGTGCGCCATCGCACCGACCGGATGAACTCCTGACCATAATCTTCGTCCAACATCGTTATTGATGACACAAATCCTTTCAACGTTTGGGAGCTTTCCTGTGAATAATACGAAGAAAATCGCCATGGCAGTCGCCATCGCCTGTTCCGCCGGGACCGCCCTGGCACAAGAAATCAATCCCTCCTGGTACATCCAGCCGAGCGTGGTGGGCGTCAAGGTCGACCGCGACTTCGGCCTCGACAAGCGCGACGTCGGCGGCGGCCTCAAGTTCGGCAAGCCGATCAACGAGATGTGGGACATCCAGTTCGGCGCCACCCACGTGCGCGCCGAGGACGGTCCCGCCCGCTACCACCAGACCCTGGTCGGCGTCGACGCCCTGCTGATGCTGTCGCGCAAAAACTTCCGCCCCTTCATCCTGTTGGGCGTGGGCGCCGAGCGCGACAAGGTGCAAAATCCGCTGCGCAACCGCACCGCCACCAACCCTTACTTCACCGGCGGCCTGGGCTTCCAGCTCGGTCTGTCGGACCAGTGGGCGATGCAGGCCGACCTGCGCAGCGTGCGCGGCCGCCTGGACAGCGACGACGGTTTCGGCTTCACCCGCAGCAACAATAAATACCTGACCGTCGGCCTGAACTACGCCTTCAACAAACCGCCGGTAGCGTCGCCACCGCCGCCACCGCCAGCGCCGCCACCGGTCGTCGTCGCGCCGCCGCCACCGCCGCCACCTCCGCCGCCACCTCCTCCTCCGCCGCCACCGCCGCGGTTCGAGAAAGTGACCCTGTCGGCGACCGAACTGTTCGCCTTCGACAGCGCCAGGCTGAACATGCCGCAACCCCGGCTTGACGATATCGCCGCCGCGCTGACCGCCGATCCGAGCATCACCGACGTCGACGTCACCGGCTACGCCGACCGTCTCGGCTCCAGCAAGTACAACCTGAAACTGTCCGAGCGCCGCGCCCAAGCCGTGCGCGAATACCTGGTCGGCAAGGGTATCGCCGGTTCGCGCCTGAAAGCCTACGGCAAGGGCGAAGCGAATCCGGTCGTCACCTGCACCAACAAGAAGCGTGCCGACCTGATCAAGTGCCTGGAACCGAACCGCCGCGTGGAAGTCGAACAAATCACGATCGAACGCCGCGTGCAGTAAGAACCGTCGAGAGAACGCCCGCGTCCAGTCGAGCTGGGCGCGCGACGTTTTATTGGGAAAGGGCCCCATGGGCCAATGCCGTCAGAGACCATCTGAACTGAACGGTATTGGGCCCGAGGGGCTTTTTTTTCAATGTAGCCAGGAGAAATTCAATGGAAATAAAGTCGTGGTTGCCTTTCTCCAAGCAAGTCGTGCACGTGCTGCGTTGCGCCTTCTCGGAGTGGATCGACCATCGCGCCGCCAGCAAGGGCGCCGCGCTGGCGTTCTACACCCTGTTTTCGATGGCGCCTATCCTGGTGCTGGTCATCGCCGTGGCCGGCTTCTTTTATGGCGCCGAAGCGGCCCAGGGCCAGTTGATCGGCCAGCTCAAAGGCTTGATGGGCAGCCAGGGCGCCGAAGCGATCCAGCTGGTGCTGGCCGGCGCGCGCAACCAGGACAGCGGCCTGAAGGCGACCATCATCGCCACCGTGCTGCTGCTGTTCGGCGCGACCACCGTGTTCGCCGAACTCAAGGACAGTCTCGATGAAATCTGGGACGTGCCCAAGCCGAAGGAATCGTCGTGGTGGGACGTGGTGCGCACGCGCCTGCTCTCATTCGGCCTGATCCTCGTGCTCGGCTTCCTGCTGCTGGTGTCGCTGGCCGTCAGCGCCGCCCTCGCCGTGCTGGAAAACTATGTCAGCGGCATGTGGAAGGACGCGACCGTGCTGCTGTCCTGGGTCGCCTGGCTGATCAGTTTCCTGGTCATCGCGGTGCTGTTCGGGGTGATCTACAAGCTGCTGCCGCGGATCCGGCTGTCGTGGCGCGACGTCACCATCGGCGCGCTCGGCACCGCAGCCATGTTCACCTTGGGGAAGTTCCTGATCGGCCTATACATCGGCAACAGCGGTGTGGCCAACAGCTTCGGCGCGGCCGGCTCGACCATCGCCATGCTGCTCTGGGTATACTATTCGGCGCAGATCTTTTTCCTCGGCGCCGAATTCGCGCGTCAGTACGCAATTCAGCTTGGCAGCTTGCGCAACAAGGATCCGAAGGCGCCGGCAGTACCTGCCTAGCGGCGCCAGAACGCGTGGTGAAGCGAAGGTCGTCGTATGAAGATGGTGGAGTGAATGGTGGAGTGAACGTAGCGACGTGACGAGGCGAAATGAAGTTGGCGAAGTGATGCGATGAAGCGATGAAGCGAGTGCGGCGAAGCGAATATGGCCAAACGGCCCGGCTCGCCGCCCTCGCCAGTCCGCTGCAGCGCTGACACCGCAGCGCGCGTCCTACTCGCCCAGCAGTTCCGCGACGACTTCCATCCCCTCGACCCGCTCGGCAACCACCTTGACGATCACCACCACCGGGACGCCGAGCAGCAATCCAGGGATGCCCCACAGCCAGCCCCAGAACAGCAGGCTGACAAAGACCGCCGCCGGATTCATCCGGGCGATCCGGCCGGTCATCCAGGTGGTGACAACGGTGCCCACCAGGGTCGCGATCGCCAGCGAGGTGCCGGCCACCAGCACCACCATGCGCAAGGATTCAAACTGCATGAAGGCGACCAGGCCGGTCGAGGCAGTAATCAGCAAGGGGCCGAAATACGGCATGATGTGCATGAGGCCGGCGAAAATGGCCCAGGCGCCGGCGTTCTCCAGGCCGATCGCCGTCAAGGCGCCCCACATCATCAGCGCCAGCAAGACATTGGTCACCAGCAGCATGAACATGTAGTTCTGGATCGAGGTGTTGATGTCGTCGAGGATGTGCACGGTCACTTTCTTGCGCGTGAGCGAAGGGCCGGTCAGCTTGACCAGCTTGCGCTTGAAGGTGTCGCCGGCCAGCAGCAGAAAGAACACCAGGAAGACCACCATGGTCGCCTCGCTGGCGAAAGTGGCCAGGCTCATCGAACCGGCCAGCACCCAGTCCATCACCTTGATGCCGCTGCCGGCGACCGGCACGGGCCGCTTGACGGCCGGGCGCCGGCCATCGCCGCCCACATTGGCGGTGGCTTGTTCGATCTCGGCGGCCGCCGCCTGCATCTGCTGGATCGTGCTCGGCTGTCCGCCGCTGTTACTGCTCAGCAGCTTGGAAACCTTGTGGGTGATCGTCGGCACTTCGTCGAGGATATTCAGGAATTCGCCCTGCACGCGCTGCATCACCAGCCCCAGCAACATCAGGATGGCGACCGTGACCAGGGTGGCGCCGATGGCGCGCTTGATGTGTATTCGTTCGAGCCAGACCACCAGCGGGTTGAGGGTGTAGGCGATGAACACGCCCAGCAGCAGCGGGACGAGAAATTTTTGCGACCACTGCAGCGCGAACAGAAAGGCCACAGTGGCGATGATGCCCAGCGCCAGGCCGCGCGCATGTACATGCAAGGGAAAGCGCAGGGACGAGCCAAGCGGCGCCGATTCCTCGAGCACACCGTGAGGATGGTCCGAGGAGGCGGATGCGGGATCGTCGGCGGGCGCATTGAAGGTGGCAGGCGCGGGCGCGGCGGGCGGTACTGGCGCTTTTGCCCCAGTGTCGGCGCTGGCGGCGACGTCGCCAATGGCATGTTTGTCTGAATGTGGGACCGCGTCCGAACCTGAATGCGGGCCGGTATGGGAAGTGGCGTCGGAAGTGGCGCCGGAAGTGGTGTCGGAAGGTGCGTCGGATGTGGAGTCGGCGGAAGAAAGTTCGCCGGGCGCCGCGCTGGCGGTGGCAGCGGCGGGGACTGGCGGATGCGGATCTGCGAGCTTCATTGGCTTCTTTGAGGTAAAAAATGCAGCCCGCTGCGCCGGCCAGGCGGCCGGCGCGAACAGGTCTGCTTATTTGACGCGAACGTCGTTCTTTACAGATACTACACCCTTGACGCCGCGCGCGATTTCCACGGCCTTGGTGGCGTCCTGTGGCTGGGCCACGAAACCGGACAATTGCACATCGCCCTTGAAGGTTTCGACGTTGATTTCGGTGGCCTTGAGGGTTGGCTCATTGAAGATCGAGGCCTTCACCTTGGCGGTGATGACGCTGTCATCGATGAATTCGCCCGTGCCTTCCTTGGTGGAGGTGGAAGCGCAGCCAGCCATCGTGGCGACGAGCGAGGCGGCAAACAGCATGGTCGAGAGACGTTGTGCGATTTTCATGGTGAACTCCTTGTGGTGGTGGTGGTAAATCGTTGGTGCCCGGAATGGGCCTCCCGCTACGGATGCGGCCTTGCCTGACGCCGAGACGCCGGCTTGTGCGCCTACATGCCGTACTGGGATTTCGCGGTGGAGACACAACTGGCCTTCACCGCACCGGCATACGCGTCGCACTTCTCGAGGGCGACTTTGTATTCGGCGGTTCGTTTGTCGTCGCGCGCATCGGTGCGCGCTTCGATGGCTTTCTTGTCGGCCTTGGCATCGGCTTGGGCCGCGATCAGGGTCGCCTTGGCTTCCGACACGCAGACATCTTTGGGATTGCCGGCCAGCGCGCCGCAGCGCGTCTTGTCGAGGTCGTAGTTGGCCGCGGCGATCTTCAGACGCGACTGGGTATAGGCGCGCAGGGTGTTCTTGTAGAGCGCGCCGGCCTCTTCCTCGGTGCGCACGCGGGCGGCCTTGGCCTCGGCCACGCACACATCTTTCGGATTGCCGGTGACGGCGTCGCACTTGGCGCGCGCCGCCTTGTAGGTGGCGGCGGCCTGGTCCTTCGCCTGCGCATACACCATCTTCGCTTCCGGTGTGGCGGCCTGGACCTGCGCGGCGCACAGCAGCGCGGCGGCGGCCAGCAGTAGGCGGTGGCGAGGTGCTTGAAGTAGGGTCGATTTCATGTTGGATCTCCGTGGTGCTTGTGACAGACGTTGTTGCTTAGCTACCGTTTTACGTCAGTTGCCTTAGCTCTTCTGTTCGGTGCCGAACACAGAAACCCGGAATTCTTCACTTCACACAATTGCTTACACACTGGGGATTTTGTGTGTGTGGCATCGCACAGACCGCCTAAACCTCGCTGCTTATCCTGAACTCACACTTTTGTCAGGAGAACAACATGAAATTGAACACTACCCTCACCGCTCTCGTCGTCGCCGGTACCGCCATCTTGAGCGGCTGCGCCAGCACCTCGCAGCCCTACAACAATGGCTACAGCAATAATGGCTACAACAACGGCTACAACACCTCGTCGAACGTGTCTTCCGGTTACGGCACCATCGATTCGATCCAGGTCGTGCGCGGTTCGGGCGGCACCAACGGCGCAGGCGCCGTGGTGGGCGGCCTGGTCGGCGCACTGGTCGGCAACCAGGTCGGTAGTGGCAACGGCCGAACCGCCGCCACCGTCGCCGGCGCAGTCGGCGGCGCGGCCATCGGCAACAACGTCGAAGCCAATCGCAACGCCAACAATGGCCAGGACGCCTACCAGATCAATATTCGCCTGGACAATGGCGAATACCGCAGCGTGACCCAGGACAGCGTGTACGACCTGCGCGTGGGCAACCGCGTGCGCGTGGTCGACGGCCGCGTCTATCGCTATTGATGACAAGGGCGCGCGCGCCGACGCGACGCGCCCCGCTTGCCGCGATGCTGACGGCACCTGATCAAAGCCGGCAATGCGCCGGCTTGTTTTTTTCGGCCAGCACGTCGTTGGCGCTGTCATCGTTAAATGTGGATGGGATCGGCAAGCCAGGTCACGCGTGCGTCGCGGCGGCGGCAAGTTCATGCCGCGATCAAAGCACGCTCCGCATGGAACTGTGACACCGCCTCCTCTCTATCCGCGCTGGCAATATCGTCCTGATTCACGCTGGCAAGGCCGTCCAGATCCGGCCAGACCAACGCCACCAACAAGAACAAGGAGCTCATCATGCAACCGTCCGTCCACCCACGCATCATGCGCACGATCGTGCGCACCGCCCTGCTCGGCTGCCTGGCGATCGGCGCCGCCCAGGCCCAGGAATCGAGCGACGCCAATGTGCCAGCAGCCACCGCAAACAAGCAAGCGAGCGAAATCGCGCGCGGCGATCCGGCGCGCTGGTATCGGGCAGACGTGACCGAGGCGCAGCGCCTGCGTACGCTGCAAAAGGAAATCGGCGCGGCGCTGCAGGAAGCGCAGGGCAATTGCCGGCGCGGACCGGCCAGCGAGCGCGCCAGCTGCATGCGCGAGGCGCGTGCAACGTATCAGCAGGAAATGGCGAACGCGCGCGTCCCGCAGAGGTCGGCGGCGCGCTGACGTTGCAGGCGGCGCGTCGGCACCAGCGCCGACAGCGCCTTGGTAGCGTCAGCGACCCCAACATCGCGCCGGCCCGAGTCGGAGGAATGAGCGGCGCGCCGCAGCACTGGCCGGGCCATCCTACTCCTCCGGCAAGTCATGCACGACCACCGAGCTGCCCTCGGCGACGGCGGCCAGCCACGGCGCCAGCTTGAGCGCGCGCATCGCGTCGGCATAGCCCTGGTCCCAGCGCCACTCGATCGAGCCGCGCGAGAAATTGACATCCTTGGCCGCCATGTTCCAGTCGCGGCCCGCGTACAGCAGGCGCACCACGTGCAGCGTGCAATTGCAGCCGAGCGCCGCCAGATCTGCCGCATCGGCGGCGGTGCGTGACGCGGGTGGCAGACGGCCATACAGTTCGCGCAGCTTTTGCTGCATGGCGTGGGTGCTGGAGTAATCCTCGATCTGGCGCTTCGAGCGCGAGGCGTAGGTCAAATCTTTCTGGCGCGTATAGACTTCGTCCATGGTGGTCGGCTCGGGGCCATCCGCGCTCCACAGATCGATCATGAAGCACAGGGTATCGCCCTGCGGCAGTTCATTGAGCACCGATTCGAGCGGTGTGTTGGAATACAAGCCGCCATCCCAGTACAGTTCCTTGTCGATGCGCACCGGCGCGAAGCCCGGCGGCAAACTGCCGCTGGCGCGCACATGGTCCGCAGTGATTTCGCCGTTGATGCTCTCGAAGGGAGTCAACTGGCCGGTCGTCACGTTGATCGCGTTGACGGTCAGGCGCATGCCGCCTTCGGCGTTCAGGTAATCGAAGTCGACCAGCTCGTTGAGGGTCGTGCGCAAGGGCGTGGTGTCGTAAAAGGATGCCTCTTCCGGCGCCACCGTGGCACCCAGCGCGAAACCGCTGAAGTAGCGCGGCGCGAAGAAGCCGGGCACCCCGCGGGTGACGGTGTCGAGCGTGTTGAGCCAGATGTTGGTGCGCCGCTCGCGGTCGTCGATGCGGCTCATGTCGAGCGGGTCGGGATGCGCGACCAGGTCCCAAAAGGCCTTGACCTTGTGCAGCCGGTTGGCTTGTTCATTGCCGGCGATCAGGGCCGCGTTGATGGCGCCGATCGAGGTGCCGACAATCCAGTCAGGTACCAGGTCGTGCTCGTGCAGCGCCTGGTAGACGCCGGCCTGGTAGGCGCCGAGCGCGCCGCCGCCTTGCAAGACCAGGACGATACGCAGTTTGTTCGGATTGAGATCACGGGCATGGGTCATGGCGGAGCCGCATGACGCGGCGGTTGGCAACGGCAATGTTCGCAGACCCGTCGCGCTATGCGCCATGGGCCGGCACCTGTTTTGCCGCGCAGGCACTGCTGGTGATTGGCGCTTGCTGCGGCTGGCACAAGTATAACCAAGGCCGGCGAATGCCGCAGCCGATGACAAAAATCAATGGGTTGGGAAGGCCGCGACGGTCACGAAAAAAACGGCGCCGAATCAATGATTGCGACGCCGCTCAAGCCCCACCATATTCAAGCGTCGCGCGCGCGGCCAGCGTGGTGCGCCGAACGCGGCGGACGGTATGCGCCACGGGTAGCCATTCGGGCTCGAGGCAGCGAACCCCGTACCCCGGCCAGACCCGGCGCAATGCGCAAGACTACAAGGCCGGTACTACCAGGCAGGTAACTACCAGGCAGGTAACTACCAGGCCGGTAACTACCAGGCCGGTACTACCAGGCCGGTACTACCAGGCCTGTACTACAAGGCCAGTACTACAGGCCAGTACTACAGGCCAGTACTACAAGGTCTGCAACTGCGCGGTACGGCGATGCTGCAGATACCAGGCCAGACCGCCCAGCGCCACGGCCACGCCGAGCGCCGGTTTGCCGAGCCGGCGGCGCCGGATGAAGCCCAGTATGCTCAGCGCATACGGCATCATCGAGGCGACGCTGACACCGGTCGGTTTGAGCAGGCCGTCCACGCGCGATCGCAAGGCGAAAGTGGCGTGGTCGACTGCCGAATGGAACAGGGTTTCCGGCCGCGCCGCGTGCTTGAGCTGCGCCTTGGAATGCACCAGGCTGACCCGGTAAAAATCGCCCTGCCGCAGCAATTGCGCCTTGCGCTCGTCGAGGTCGTCGCTGGCGCGTTTTTCGTGTGCGAGGTGTGTACTCATGCCATTCTCCGTTTCACTAGTGCGCCATTACAGCAGCATGTCGCGGTCGTTCTTGAGTTCGTTCATGGTCGACGGGAAGGCCAGCTTGCCCTGCTTGAGCATGGACATTCCCTTGGCCACCAGCGCGCCCGTGACGACGAGGAACACCAGGAACATGACCAGCAGGATTTTCCAGCCCATCGATTCCCAGGCCAGCGCCACCACCATGGCGGTGCCGTAGGCCAGCGCGAACCAGGCACCGAGCACCGCGAGCGCGAAAATGACCACCAGCTCGATCACATGGTTGCGCACCTCGGACAATTCGAGCGCGGCCAGCTCGACCCGTGAGACCACCAGGCCGAACAGGTTTTTTGCCAGGCCGGTCAGGCCTCCCAACAGGCCGGGGCCATGTATGACGGTGTCTGTTTGTTCCATGGCGTCTCCCCGGCGTGGTTTATTTGCGGCCCAGGATCACACCGACCAGCAGGCCGACGCCAGCGGCGGCGGCGATGGTGCGCCATGGGTTGTCCTTTACATAGACATCGGCCGTGTGCGCCAGTTCCTTGCCCTTGACCAGAGCTTGACCTTGTACCTGGCTGGCCTTGCCCATGGCCACGTCGAGCAGCTGCATGCCGCGGCCGCGCAGTTCCTCGGCCTTCTCGCCGGTCAGCGAGGCGGCGGCGGTCAGCAGGGCCTGGGCATCCTTGACCAGGGTTTTGACATCGGTCTGGACCGCGCTGGCGTTACCGTTCAAGGCGCTGCCGTTGGTCGAGCGGGTGGTGGTATCTAGCATGATGAACTCCTGTTGGTGGGTGAAAAAATCGTTATTGGGCAAAATCGTTATTGGGCCAAAAGATCGCGCATGTCGTCCGCGTGTTCCTCTTCGACCGCCATGATCTCGATGAGCAGCTGCTTCGAAGTCGGGTCCTTGTCGCCGATCGCCAGGATCATCTGGCGGTAGGATTCGATCGCCACGCGCTCGGCGATCAGGTTGGCGCGAATCATGGCCTGGACGTCTTCCGACTCGTCGTACTCGGCGTGGCTGCGGGCGGTCAGCGTGGCCGGATTGAAGTTGGGCGAACCGTTCAGCTGGACGATGCGCTCGGCCAGCTGGTCGGCGTGTTCCTGCTCCTGCTGGGCGTGTTCGAGGAACTCGGCCTTGACCTGGCCGTTGCCGGGACCGCTGACGGTGTAGTAGTGGCGCTTGTAGCGCAGCACGCACACCAGCTCGGTGGCCAGGGCGTCGTTGAGCATCTGGATGACCGCCTCGCGGTCGGCCTGGTAGCCTTCGGTGACGGCGCCGTCATTGAGGTTGGCGGCGGCGGCGCGGATGGCGGCGACATCGAAGCCGTGCGCCAGTGGAGTAGCTGATTGTTCCATGGTGATTCCTTGTTCAATGGTTGATGCGTGAGGTGGCGCGCGCAGGGGCGCGGCGCCGCTTAACGGCGTGGCGGAATCGCCGCGCCTTCATTCGACAGCACGATTTCGACCCGGCGATTGAGCTGGCGGTTGCTGGCGGTATCGTTGCCGGCCACCGGATACGCCTGGCCGTAACCGCGCGTGGCGATGCGCTCGCGCGCGATACCCATCGAGCTTAACGCGGCGGCGACGCTGGCGGCGCGCCGCTCCGACAATTCCTGGTTGTGGGCGGCGCTGCCGGTGCTGTCGGTAAAACCTTCGATCAGCACACTGCGGCCGGGGTTCTGGGTCAGCACGTCGCCCAGCTTGCGCACGGTGGCCATGCCGGCCGGGGTCAGGTTGGCCTCGTCGGTGCCGAACAGCACGTCGCCGATCGTGATGATCATGCCGCGTTCGGTTTTCTTGGCTTGCAGGTCGGCCATCTGGGCTTCGAGCTGGGCCGACCGGGCCTGGGCTTCGCGGGTCTGGGCTTCGGCCATCTGGGCCTTGCGCTGGGCGTCGGCGGCGGCGTTCTGGGCCGCGACCGCCTGCGCTTGCGCGGCGTTGGCGTCCAGCTTGGCGCGGTCGGCTTCGGCGGTGCGCGCCTGCAGTTGCAGCTGGTCGCGCTGGCGGCCGGCGTTGGCGATATCGGCTTCGGCCGCCTTGCGGCTGGCCACTTCCTGGGCGGTGGCGATCTTCTGCTTGGCGATATAGGCCAGCTGGTCGATCTTCTCGAGGCTGTCCTTCTTGGCGGCGGCGCTGTTGGCCTGGTCGAGGGCGTCGCTGGCCTGCTTGAATTCGAGCGGCGCGTAGGTCGACACGCGCGGATTGTTGTTGGCGGCGACGAAATCGCCGCGCGCCTGGTCGAGCGTCGGCGTGGTGGTCGGAATGGTGCTGCAGGCGGCCAGCGCGATGGCGCCGGCGAGCATGGCGGTTTTGTAGAAAGGTGTCTTCATGATGGTGTCCTGGTCTGGCGCGATGCGCACGGGTCGATGTCGAATTGTTGTTGGTGGTGGCGGGGCCGCCAGTGCAAGCCGGCGCGCTTACGGCTTGTTGGCGCGCTCGACTTCTTCGCGCAGCACACGCAGGTCGTTATTGAGTTCGTTCGCCGCGGCGTTCGCCTTGGCCGAATTGGCCTTGCTCTGGGCCAGCTTGGCATCGGCCTGGGCCTGGGTGGCGAGGTCGCGCGCAAGGGCGTAATCCTTGGCGGCCAGGGCGGCGCTGGCACGCTGCATCTTGGAGCGGGCAACGGCGATCTCTTGCGGCGCGAGGTCGGCGGCGCCGGCGCTGACAGCGTTCTCCACTGCGTTCTTCGAGACCGCCACATCGGCCGTGGCCGGCGCTTTTTGTGAACTGGCGCAGGCTGCCAGGGTCAAAACCATGGCGGCGCAGAGGGCGCGGGTCAGATGCGTCTTGTTGAGGTCCAGTGTCATAGGGGTTTCTCCGTTGTTGCTGTGTTGGGGTGACAAATACTGTAAGCGGTTTCTTGTTTGGCAGTGCCAGTACTTGGTGTCCTGGTGATAACGTTATATGCTGATTCTTTGGCAAGATCGGTTCGCTGACGCACATAAGAAAACTTTCCGGAACTCGCTGCCGGGGCCACCGTGCGTGGGCGCACACAAACCAGCCTGTCTTTGCGTTAAGCTGGCGCCACTTACCCTCACCAGAACTCACCCAGAAGGATGAACCCATGACCGACCAGCCCACGCCCGCCGCGCCCCCGCGCCCTCCGGCGCGCGCCACGCGCCTGTCGCGCAAGACCAAGATCGCGCTCGGCGTGCTCGGCGTCCTGATCGCCATTCCCTGCATCGCCCTGGCGATCCTGCTCACCTACGACTGGAACAAGGCGCGTCCCTGGCTCAACGCGAAGACCAGCGAGGCGATCGGCCGGCCTTTCGCGATCCAAGGCAACTTGTCGCTCGAATGGGAAAAGAGCGCCAACCGCATCGCCGGCAACGCCCGCACCTGGCGCGACTACATTCCCTGGCCGCACCTGATCGCCAACGACGTCCACGTCGGCAACCCGGCCGGCATGCCGACGCGCGACATGGCCAGCGTGCGCCAGTTTTCGTTTTCGCTCAACCCCTTTTCGCTGCTGGGCAAAACCATCGCCATTCCGGTGCTCAGTTTCGACACCCCCAACATCGAGCTGCTGCGCGACGCCGACGGCAAGAACAACTGGACCTTCAAGCACGAGGACAAGCCATCGCCATGGAAACTCGACCTCGAACGGGTGGTGTTTTCCAAGGGCGTGGTGCACCTCAAGGACGCGGTCGAAAAAGCCGACATGACGGCCGACGTCGAGACCCTCGACAACGACGCCACCTACGGCGTCGGCTGGACCCTGCGCGGCACCCTCAACGGCGCGCCGGTCACCGGCAAGGGCAAGGCCAGCGCCGTGCTCTCGCTCAAGCAGCAGACCACGCCCTACCCGGTGCTGGCCGAATTCCACAGCGGGCCGACCCACATCAGCGTGGTCGGCACCATGACCCGGCCGGCCCAGCTGGCGGCGATCGACCTCAAGCTCAAGCTTGCCGGCGCCAGCATGGCGCGGCTGTACAACCTGACCGGCGTGCTGCTGCCTGAAACGCCGGCCTTCAGCACCGAGGGCCGCCTGATCGGCACGCTCGACGAGAAGAGCAGCCACTGGACCTACGACAAGTTCAAGGGCAAGGTCGGCTCCAGCGATATCGGCGGGCGGCTGGAATTCCAGACCGGCAAACCACGCGGCAAGCTGAGCGGCGAAGTCGTCTCGCGCCAGCTGGTCTTTAGCGACCTCGGTCCGCTGATCGGCGCCGACTCGAACGCCAGCAAGGCGGCGCGCGGCGTGGCGGCGGTGCAGCCGGCCGGCAAGGTGTTGCCGGTCGAAGCCTTCCACACCGAGCGCTGGACCGCGCTCGACGCCGACGTCAAGTTTTCGGCCGAGCGCATCGTGCGCGACAAGCAGCTGCCGATCAGCAAGCTGATGACCCACCTGTTGATGAAGGATGGCGTGCTGACGCTGGCCCCGCTCAATTTCGACATCGCTGGCGGCAACATGTCCTCGACCATCAAGCTCGATGGCAGCGGGCGCGAAGGCAAGAACGCGATCAAGGCCAACGCCAAGGTCACCGCGCGCCACATCGAAATCAAGCAACTGTTTCCGACCATTGAAAAGATGCAGGCGACGGTGGGCCACATCAATGGCGACGCCCAGTTGTCGGCGACCGGCAACTCGGTGGCGAGCATGCTGGCGGCGTCCAACGGCGAGCTCAAGACCCTGATCGACCGCGGCACGGTGAGCAAACTCCTGCTCGAGGAAATGGGACTGAACGTGGGCAACGTCGTGCTCACCAAACTGTTCGGCGACAAGCCGGTCAAGCTCAATTGCATGGCCACCGATTTCGGCGTCACCAACGGCCTGATGCAGACGCGCACCTTTGTGGTCGACACCGAGGAAGCCTTGATCACCGCCAGCGGCACCATCAACCTGTCGACCGAGTACATGGACTTGACGCTGAAACCGGAGACCAAGAATTTGCGCATGGTGTCGCTGCGCGCGCCGCTGTACGTGCGCGGCCCTTTCAACCAGCCCGACGTCAGCGTCGACAAGAAGGTGCTGGCGATGAAGGCTGGCGGCGCGGTGGCGCTGGCCACGCTGGCGGCGCCGCTGGCGGCTCTGCTGCCCCTGATTAACACCGGCCCTGGCGAGAACAGCGATTGCGCCAGGCTGCTGGCCGAGGCGCGCGTCAAACCGGTGGCGCCGCCGCCCGGCAAGACGGCGCGCAAATAGGCGCGCCGCCGGCGCCGCCGCGCAGGCCGGCGGCAACGTGAACAGCGCCCGAAAGGCGATGCCGCAGCGATGCCGGATCGCCTTTTTCTAGTGTGCGTTGCCGAACAGACCATGCTACTAGCAGGCTCTACTCTGTCCTCATCGGTGAAGCGCTCTCGCGTCACCGGCAACAACCAACGAGGAACAAGAACATGAAAAATATTAAAATCGCCGCCACCCTGCTGGCCGCCCTGATGCTGGCCAACCTGACCGGTTGCGCCTCCACCAGCACCCACGAGAGCACCGGCCAATACATCGACGACGCCGGCATCACGACCGGCGTCAAGGCCGCGATCTTGAACAACCCTACCCTCAAAGTCGCTGAGATCAACGTCGAAACCTACAAGGGCGTTGTGCAGCTGAGCGGGTTCGTCAGCTCGGCTGACAGCATTGCGACCGCAGCTTCGGTTGCGCGCACCGTGAATGGCGTGAAGTCGGTCAAGAACGACCTGCGTCTGAAGTAAGTCGTTTCAATTCAAGCTTCCGTGCAAGCCTCACTGTTCCACCCACCACTTCAAGGAGAATCACCATGAAAACCATCAAACACATCACCGTTGCCGCTTCGCTCGCCGCCCTGACGCTGGGCCTGACCGGTTGTGCCGGCATGTCGGCACAGGACAAGAACACTGCCATCGGCGCCGGCGCCGGCGCTGTGGTCGGCGGCGTCCTGACTGGCGGCAGCGCTGTCGGCACCGTTGGCGGCGCAGCTGTTGGCGGCGTGATCGGCAACCAGGTCAAGACCACCAAGTAAGCCTTTACCGGCAAGCTGTCACGCGGCGCACGCGCTGTGTGAGAAACGCCCCGCAAGTCGGGGCGTTTTCACGTCCGCCGATGGCGATCGCGAGCTTGCGGATGGACATGGTGAAGCGCGCAGGAAAGTGCTCGCAACGCGATGTGATGCAGATGCAACGAGGCCGCAGGGAAGTCGCAGCGAGTCTGCAAGGCAGTCCCGGCGAGACGGCATATAGCGGCGACGCCACAAGGCCAAACGTGCAGTGCCCCGCGTTGAACGCAGGGCATGCAAAGCAGGGGATTAAACGAAGGCGGTCGACAAGGCCATCTCGCCGGCATCCTTGACGATCTCGTAGCATTTACACGAGGCCGCCGCGAGGCCGTGGACGTCGAGAATTTCGATATTGCCGCGACTGTAGATGATCAAGCCTTGCTGCTGCAGCGCGCTGGCCGCCTTGGTGACGCCGACCCGCCGCACGCCGAGCGCGTGCGCGAGGAATTCATGCGTGAGATGAAATTTGTCGGATTGCAGGCGGTCGCGCGTGACGAGCAGCGAGCGCGCCAGGCGTGCTTCGAGCACGTGAAAACGGCTGCACACGGCGATCTGGATCGCTTGCGCGAGCAAGGTGTCGGTGTAGCGGTACAGCACCCGTTGCAGCGAAGGATGGTGCGCGAACTCGGCACGAAACTGGCCGCTGTCCATGCGGCTGGCGCGGCCGGCGCGCTGCACGATGGCGCGCACTTGCGCCACGTCGTGGCCGAGCGCGACGGTGGCGCCGAGCATGCCTTCGCGCCCGACCAGGCCCACCTCGAGCGTCATGCGGCCCTCGGCCACGCCAAGCAGCGAGATCAGGCTGTCGTGCGGAAAATAGATGTGGCGGATCGGATCGCCCGGTTCGCACAGGACGGCGCCGACGTCGATCTGGACCGTCTCGAGCATCGGCTCGAGGAGTGCCAGGTCGTCGTCCGGCAGCGCGGCGAGCAGGCGATTGCCTTCCTTTTCGGCCAGCGCGTGCGGACGGGCGAAATTCAATGTGCCCTCGCGATTCGAGTGTGTGTGTTGAAACATTTTTCTCGCCGGGTTATCAACATGGGTGAGATACATTTGTAAAGACGCTGGCGGGTGTGCAACAACTTGCGCAGATACATTTGCAAACAATTTCAATCAGCGTAACGGCTACAAACACGAAAGTATGTACGGTGACGCACGGAACCCCGGCATGCCCACAGGGACAATGCAGACATCGGACGGGCTGTGTGCTGGGCTCGAAAGACGCCGGACGCGATGAGCACCAGCAGCGCCAGACAGCGCTAAGCATTCGCTCTCCAGCCCGTCAGCACATGCGCCGGCTACAACAATAATCACTCCCAAAAGGAAACCATCATGAACACTCCCCTCCCCCCGGTCCACAAGGGCCCTGCCTTCCACCCGATGATGATCATCGCGGCGCTGGCCGTCATCCTGTTCTGCCTGGCCGGCACTGCCGCCATCATGGGCTGGATTCCGTCTTCCATCGGCGGCAACAACAAGACCAACGGCGAGCTGAGCGAGGCGGACCGCAATATCCTCGCGTCGCGCCTGCAGGCCGATACGCCGGCGCCAATGCCGGTACAGCAGCTGGCCGCCGCGCCGCAAAGCCAATACGTTCCAGCGCAGGCGCCGCAGCCTTCGCTGGCCCAGGGCGGCCTGGCGCCGGTACAGAATTACGGCCCGCCCGAACAAGCGGCGCCGGTGGCGCGCGTGACGCCGGTGAGGAACGCGCCGGTGCAACTGGCAGAGAACCGTCCGGCCAAGAACTGGTGCAACAACTGCGGCAACATCCAATCGATCCGCAAGATCACCACCCGGGCCCAGGGCAGCGGCGTGGGCGCGGCCGGCGGCGCGGTGCTGGGCGGCTTGCTGGGCAACCAGATCGGTAGCGGCCATGGCCGCCAGCTGGCGACGGTCGCCGGCGCGGTCGGCGGCGCGGTGGTCGGCAACCAGGTCGAAGGCAATATGAAGGCGACCACCAGTTATGAAATCCGGGTCCGGCTCGACGATGGCCACATCCGCACCTTCCACCAGCAAAGCGTGCCCGGCTGGCATGACGGCGACCGCGTGAAAGTGGTCAACGGCCACCTGCGCTCGGTGAACTGAGTCCCTTTCACACGGCTTCAAGCCGTG
>JBDSTZ010000396.1:0-6820 GCA_039927975.1 Massilia sp.
CCGCCCGAGGGCGAGGTTCAATTCCGACTCGCCGCTCGTCGTTTATACTCGGCACATCGAATTGCTACAACATCCGACCGACACTGTTAATTAACCCAGTGTTGCGCTTGATACTTGAAACCGCCCAGTGATACCACGCAGTATTATGGCCGAGCCCGTGTCCGAAAGTCGCACCTGACACCATGGAGTGTCGTTGAAGGACGCGGCATGTGGCGGCCGTTCTCATTCCAGCACAATTCGATAAAGGAAACTTCAAATTGAAATCGAGATTGACTGTAATCCTGTCGCTTTCCTTATGCGGGTGTATTGGCGGGATCGGCGACATCGGCGTTGAAATGTGGTCTAAAAGCTCCACCGTCGCAATCGACCTGAGTCTTTACCCCGCTTGCCTATTTAACGCGATTGACAAATTCGACAAGCAAAACGCTGACAAATACACGCGTTTCGGGGATGGTGTCGATAATACGAGTTCACCAATTCCAGAGTCGTCGCTCGGCGCATCCATCCACTTGACCAAGCAAAAGAATCTGGAAGTTTCATTAGCGGCTCGCATTCTTCCTACCGAACGAGAAAAAGACCTTGCCGAAATGTACCTTTCAAAAACCACCCAGGTGCTGGCGATCGAGTGCAATCATCGCCCCGCTGATCGTTGATCAAGACGGCCCACGCGTTGTAACTAAACTACAAAAATTGTCAAGTCAGCCAAGAATTCAAATTCAAACTAAGCAAACCATGTACTATCCGAGCGATAACAACAAGCACCACAACAACTCGGAGACAAGATGCCCCGCTTTCCCCTTACCGCCGGCGCGCTCGCGCTAGCGTCGTTGTTCGCCACTTCTGCCCATGCCGACATCATCAAGCTGGCCTCCCCCGACGGCCGCAACTTCGTCACGCTCGACAGCGACAAGCTGACCTACGCCGTCAGCCGCAATGGCAAGTCGCTCATCGACGCCTCGCCGCTCGGCCTGAACCTCGACATCGCCAGCATCGGCGCCGGCGCCAAATTCACCGGCGCGAAAAGCAGCGAAGTCAATGAGACCTACCGCATCGTCGTCGGCAAGGCCGCCAGCGCGCCTGACCACTACAAACAAGCCGAGCTGGCCTTCAGCACCGCCGACAAGGGCTTGAAGTTCACCGTCATCGTGCGCGCCTACGACAACGGCGTCGCCTTCCGGTACACGGTTCCGCAGCAAAGCGGCGTGGCCGGCTTCAACGTCATGTCCGAAGCGACCCAGTTCAATTTCGCCGCCGACTACGACTGCTGGGGCGCCAACATCGGCCGCTTCGACAGCAGCTTCGAAGCCGAATACGACCCGATCAAGACCTCGAAGATCCGCAACTTCCACAACTTCATGGCGCCGCTGGTGTGCAAGTCCGGCCAGGGCCAGAGCACCTTCGCGATCGCCGAATCGGACGTCAAGGATTATCCCGGCTTCTACCTCTCCGGCCGCGGCGACGCCGGCCTCGGTGTGATGGTGACGCTGCCGCCGCGCTTCGACAACGACCGCAATTTCCGCTTCCGCAAAACCGTCTCGGCCACTGTGCGCATGGGCGCCGACGGCTTCAAGACCCCGTGGCGCGTCGTCATGCTCGGCGACACCCCGGGCGAACTGGCCGCTTCTTCGCTCATCCCGACCCTGGCCACCGCGTCGCAGATCAAGGACACCAGCTGGATCAAGCCATCCAAGACCGCCTGGGACTGGTGGAATGACTGGGCCGTCAACGTGCCCAACGCCGGCATCAACACCGCCACCTACAAGGCCTTTGTCGATTTTTCGAAAGAGATGAAGCTCGACGACATCCTCATCGACGAAGGCTGGTCGATCGCCAGCGACGTCGAGCCGGACCCGAAGGCCGACGTCACCCGCGCCCGGCCGGAGCTCGACCTGCCCGATGTACTGCGTCACGCGAAATCGCAGGGCGTAGGCGTGTGGCTGTGGCTCCAGTGGCAGCAGCTCGACAACCAGATGGACGCCGCCTTCACGCAATATGAAGCCTGGGGCATCAAGGGCGTCAAGGTCGACTTCATGAACCGCAACGACCAGGAGATGGTCGACTGGTACCACAAGGTGCTTGAAAAAGCCGCCGCCCACCACCTCATGGTCGACCTGCACGGCGCCTATCCGCCCAATGGCCTGAACCGCACCTGGCCCAACTACGTCACGCAAGAGGGCGTGCTGGGCGCCGAGAACAACAAGTGGAGCGCGCGCATCACCGCCACCCACAACGTCACCCTGCCCTTCACCCGCATGATCTTGGGGCCCATGGACTACACGCCGGGCGGCTTCCATCACAGTACGCCGGCGGCCTTCAAGTCGCGCAACCACGAACCGACGGTGATGACCACGCGCGGCCATGCGGTCGCCATGTACGTGGTCTACGACAGCCCGTTCCAGATGGTCTCCGGCGGCCCCGCCTCGTACAAGAACAGCGACGGCAAGAGCTGGGCCGACGGCGCCGAATTCATCCAGGCGGTGCCGACTTCCTGGGACGAGACGCGCATCCTGGCCGGCGACATCGGCCAGTACATCGTCTCGGCGCGGCGCAAGGGCGACACCTGGTATATCGGCGCGATGGGCAACGAGCAGGCCCGCAGCGTGACCGTGCCGCTGGCGTTTCTCGGCAAGGGCGCCTACAGCGCGCAGGTGCTGCAGGACGGCGCCGACGTCAGTCACCTGGCCGCCAGCCGCCGCACCCTGAACGCGGCGCAAAGCCTCACGCTCAAGCTGGCCCCGTCGGGCGGCGCAGTCGCCATCATCCGTCCACAGTAAGCGACCAGGCGGATGCCCACTCGGGCGTCCGCCAAATTTGGCGATTGCTTCAATGTTTATTCTAAAGTAATATTCCGCATCAATTGACTAACAGCAAGTTGGCATGATCGAACTGCGCGGCATCCGCAAGACCTACCACCATGGCGGCACCGCCATCCGCGCACTCGACGGCATCGACCTGCACATCGCGGCCGGCGAATTCGTCGCCGTGATGGGGCCCTCCGGTTCCGGCAAATCGACCCTGCTCAACGTCCTCGGCGCGCTCGACCGCCCCGACGCCGGCAGCTACCGCCTCGGAACCGACGCGGTCGGCGACCTGGACGACGACGCCGCCTCGGCCCTGCGCAATCGCCGCATTGGCTTCGTGTTCCAATCCTTCCACCTGCTGCCGCGCCTGACGGTGCTGGAAAACGTGCTGCTGCCGCAGCGCTATGCCAGCGACAGCGATCCCGACGCCCCGCGCCGCGCTCGCGAACTGCTCGAGCGGATCGGCCTTGGTAGCCGCATCGAGCACCGTCCCGGCGAACTGTCCGGCGGCCAGCTGCAGCGCGCCGCCATCGCGCGCGCGCTCTTGAACCAGCCGGCCCTCCTGCTGGCCGACGAACCGACCGGCAATCTCGATTCGAAAAGCGCGATCGACGTCATGACCCTGCTCGCCGAGCTCAATGCCGCCGGCCAGACCCTGGTGATGGTGACCCACGATCCCGACATCGCCGCGCGCGCCGGCCGCACCATTCATCTGCACGACGGCCGCATCGCGCAGGCGGGCGCATGAAGGCCCAGGCCCGGCTTCTGTTGCCACTGCTGGGCGCCGCCTTGCTGCTGTCGGGCTGCGGCCCCAACACCGGCGCGGCGCAGGCCAAGCCGGCGCCCGCGCCCGCCGCGCCGCTCAAGCGTCCGCTCTTGATCACCGGCCTGGTCGACGCCATCGACTCACAGGACATCCCGGTACCGCCGTCCGATTCCTCGCCCGTCGTGCTGCGTAATTTTGTCGCCGAGGGCGCCACCGTCAAGGCCGGCGACGTCGTGCTGCGTATCGAAGCGCAGGAACGCGCCAGCGTCGAGCAATTGCGCGTCGAAGCCGAACAGGCCCGCGCGCGCGCCGACAAGGACATCGCCGACCTTGAAGCCAAGACCATCGACGCCGAGCGCGCCCTGGCCACCGCCCGCGCGGCGCTGGCCAAGGCCAAGGTCGACGCCGCCCTGCCGCGCACGCAAATCTCAGGCCTCGATTTCGACCGCTACCAGGGCGAGCGCGATCGCGCCGCGCTCGACCTCGAAGTGAAGAAGAAGGCCGCCGCCATCGCCACCGATGCCATCACCCGGCGCCGCGCCGACGCCAAATTCGAGGCCATGAAAAAAGAAGCCAGCATCGCCTTCACCATCGCCCGCCAGGAACTTGTCAAGGTGCGCGCAAAGCGCGACGGCGTGATGGTGCATGGCTATAGCGAATGGCGCGGCGAACGCTACGACGAAGGCTCCAGCGCCTACCCCGGCAACACCGTCGGCCAAGTCATGGGCGACGGCCGCATGCGCGTGCGCGCCTGGGCCTTGGAAGCGGACCGGCCGTTCATCACCCAGGGCCAGCAGGTGCGCGTGAGTTTCGACGCCCTGCCCGGCGTCTTCACCACCGCCGCCATTTCCGCCATCGCCAGCGCGCCCGAAGCGCGCGCAATCTGGGGCAAGTCGCGCTACTTCCGCCTCGACGTCGCGCTGCCTGACGATCACCGCCTGCCGCTGACGGCCGGCATGAGCGCCTTGATCGAACCGCTGGCGGCGTCGCCGGCGCCCGCCGCGGCAGCGGCGTCGTCGGTCGCGCCGAGCGCTCCGGCCGACCTCCAGCTCGAAGGCGAGATCGCCTCGCGGCTGGGCTTCCCCATCGCGCCGCCGAACATCCGCTATGTCTGGCAATACAACCTGGTGCAACTGGCGCCGGAAGGCGCCAGCGTCAAGGCGGGCCAGCCGATCGCGACCTTCCAGGCCAACGAGGTGAGGATGCGCCTGGAAGAGCTGCGCAGCGGCCTGCGCGAAAAACAGAGCACGCTGGCCAAGCTCAGGCTCGAACACGCCGAGGCCGAACGCAGCGCCGCGCTGACGGTCGCCGAGACGGCCTCGAACCAGGAGCGCGCCCAGCGCAAGGCCTCGCAACCGAAGGAACTGATCCGCCGCATCGACTACGACAAGCTGGTGATCGACCGCGGCCTGGCCGAGGAACTGGCAACGCTGGCGCTGCGCCAGCGCGACGCCCAGGCGCGCGCGCGCCACGCTGAAGTGTCCAACCTGGGCAGCGAAATTGCGCAGTACGAGCAGGAAATCGCCCTCCTCGTCAAGGGCACCGAGGCGATGACCGTCAAGGCGCCACACGACGGCATCCTTCTCTATCGCACCCAGTTCAATGGCGAAAAAATCGCCGTCGGCGCCCAGGTCTGGACCGGCATGTCGGTCGCCACCCTTGCCGATCCGGCCCAACTGGTGGTGATGGCCAAAGTGCCCGAGGCGCAGGCCGCCGGCGTGCTGGTGGGACGCACTGCCCGCGTGACGGTGCCAGGCGCCGCCAGTGTCAGCACGGCGCGCGTGGTGCGCCTCGGCCGCGTCTACCACGGCAAATCGAGCAGCCAGCCAGTGGTGGTGCGCGATATCGAACTGGCCTTCGACGGCATGGCGGCAGGGGCGAAACCTGGCGCTGCCGTGCAGGTGACGCTGCTGGCGCCGAAAGGAACGCCATGAGAATCCAGCAGGCTTCCGTCACCGCCGCCGTGGCCGCACTCTTGTCGATCCTGGCCGGCTGCGGCGACGACGGCGCCGCGCGCGCGCCCGCCGAAACGCTTGCCGTACATCCCTGGCGCGAAACGCTCGAAGTCGACGGCGAAATCAAGGCCGCCGCCAGCACCCCGCTGACGGTGCCCGGCAGCGGCTTCGAAAGCCGCGAGCTGCTGGCGATGGTCGACGACGGCGGCGTGGTCAAGAAGGGCGACGTGGTGGCCCGCTTCGACGCCCCGCGCGAGCGCATGGAGCTGTCTCAGGCCGAGACGGAACTGCTGCGCAAGGCGCTCGGCGAACAGTCGCTGCTCGACAAGGCGGGCGTCAGCCGCGCCGAGCTGGCCGCCGACAGCACCAAGGTCGACAGCGACCTGGCCCTCAACGCGCGCTACGCCGACATCAAGGTCGAAGCTGGCGTCCTGACCCGCAACCAGATCATCGACGCCTTCCAGGACACCGGTTATCTCAAGCACAAGCGCGGTTACCTTGGTTGGAAAACCGGCCAGCTCGACGTGCGTACCGCCGCCGAGCGCGCGGTGCTGGTGTCGCAGAAGAACAGCGTGGCTCTGCAGGCCGATCAGCGCCGCAAGAGCCTCGCCGCGCTCGAACTGCTGGCGCCGCACGACGGCGTGTTCCTGCTGGCGTCCTCCTGGGACGGCAGCAAGGCGAAGATCGGCGCCAGCCTCCGGTCCGGCCAGGAGTTCGGCAAGCTGCCCGACGCCGGCAAGTTGATCGCCGCCTTCAGCGTGGCCGAGGGCGCCGCCGCCGGACTCGCCACCGGGCTGCCGCTGCGCGCGCGCCTGGCCGGCAGCGGCGCCGAGTTCGAGCTCACCGTCACCAAGGTCGGCAACAACGCCAGCACCCGCTCGCGCGAATCGCCCGTCAAGTACAGCGAATTCGAAGCGGCCATCGATCCGGCCGTGGCGGCGCGCGCCGGCCTCTCGCCCGGCCAGGCGCTGCACGCCACCGTGCGCCTGGTCGACCGCCCTGCCGCCCTCACCGTGCCCAATCTGGCGCTGGTGCAGGATGGCGCCGCCTACGCGGTGTACCTCGGCGACAAGGCGCCCGGCGTGAAGCAGGCGGTCGAACTGGGCCAGCGCGGCCCGGTGCGCAGCGAAATCAAGTCGGGTCTGGCGGCCGGCGCCCGCGTGCTGCTGCTGCCGGCCGGCGCCGAAGGCAAGGACACCGCCAAAGCCACCGGCAAGACCACCGTCAAGGCCACCCCCAAGGACAAGCCAAACGCATGAAACCCGCCCTCATCATCGAAGCGATCGACGAGCTGCGCC
>JBDSTZ010000397.1:0-3872 GCA_039927975.1 Massilia sp.
GAGCGCGATCCCGACGACTGGCTGGCGGCGCTGCATCCGGACGACCGCGCGCCGGCGCTGGCGCGCTGGCGCGCGATGGACGACGGCGAAGTGTACGAGCAGGAGTTCCGCATCGTCGGCGCGCACGGCGCCATGCGCTGGGTGCGCGACCGCGCGTTCACCGTCAAGGACGGCGCCAACCAGCCCTACCGCATCGCCCGCATCTCCAGCGACATCACGCGGCGCAAGGAAATGGAAGCGATGCTGCGCGCCTCGGACGACAACAAGACGCGCTTCCTGGCGACCCTGGCGCACGAGCTGCGCAATCCACTGAGCCCGATCCGCAACGCGGTCGCGCTGATGGACGCGGTGGGCGTCGACAAGGTCGAGACGCACCAGAAGGCGCGCCAGGTCATCACGCGCCAGGTGGCGCACATGGTGCGGCTGGTGGACGACCTGCTCGACGTGGCGCGCATCTCGGAAGGCAAGCTGGCGCTGCAGATTGCGCCGGTCGAGCTGCAAACGATCCTGGTGCCGGCGCTGGAGACGGCCGCGCCGATGGTCAGCTCGCGCGGCCACAGCCTGACGGTGGAGGCGCCCGACGAGGAGGTCTGGATATCGGGCGACGCGGTGCGGCTGGCGCAGGCGATCGGCAATCTGCTGCACAACGCTGCCAAGTTCACGCCCAAGGATGGCGCGCTGGGCCTGCATGTCGACTTGTCGACGCCGCAGCAGTTGCGCATCACCGTGTCGGACAACGGCATCGGCATCACCGACTACAACCTGGCGCGCATTTTCGACATGTTCGCCCAGGGCGCCAACGCGCCCGACCGCGCCCACGACGGCCTGGGCATCGGCCTGTCGCTGGTGGCGACCATCGTCGCCATGCACGGCGGTACGCTGAGCGGCGCGAGCGACGGCATCGATCGCGGCAGCCAGTTCACCATCGAACTGCCGCTGCTGGGCGAGGACGCGGCGCCGGCGCCGGCAGCTTGAGCGGCGGTGCCGCGTGCCTGATGCGAGCTAACCGGTGTGCGAGCGCGACGGCAGCGCCACGCCGGGCGTCCAGGCGCGCGACAGGGCCTGGCCCTCGTCGATCTGCTCCTCGCTCATGCGGCGCATCAGCGAATCGCGCTGGGCCGCCGCGTTGGCGTTGCCGCTGGCGGCCGACAGGTTGAACAGCATGTAGGCCAGCACCAGGTCTTGCGGCAAGCCGGCCTGGTGATAGCGGTACAGCAGGCCGAGCGCGTGCTGAGCCTCGGCGTGGCCCTGGGTGGCCGCCTTGCGGAACCAGGCCGCCGCCTGCGCGTGGTCCTGCGGCACCGCGTTGCCGGTGTAGTACATCGCGCCGACGACGTACTGGGCGTCGGCCTTGCCTTGCAGCGCGGCCTTCCTGTGCCATTGCATGGCCAGCTTGTAGTCGCGCGCGACGCCGCGTCCCATGTAGTACATCAGGCCCAGCAGGTGCTGGGCGTCGGCCTGGCCGGCCTGCGCCAGCGGCGCAATTTCCTTGAGCGCGGTGGCGTAGTCGCGCGCGTTGTAGGCGTTGGCGCCTTCGGTGAAGCCGGCCTGGGCGCCGGCGGGCAGGCCAAACGCGCAGGCGGCGGCGACGGCGATCAGCAGGCGCTTCATGGGCACGATCCCGGTGGCATGCGCGTCCTCATTTCCAGCTCACCTTGCCGAGGCCTTCAACGCTGACGTTGCGGCTGGCCGGCTTGCCGTAGACGGTGACGGAGCCCAGGCCGCTCAGGCTCAATTTGGCGTCGCGGCGGGCGGTGATGGTCGCGCTGCCCAGGCCGCTCAAGTCGAGATCGACGGCGTCGGCCTCGCACTGCTGGGCGTCGAGCGCGCCCAGACCGCCCATGCTGGCCTTGATCCACTTGCTGCGGCCGAGCAGCTTGACCAGGCCGGCGCCCTGCATGTCGAGCTCGATGCCTTCGCCGTTGCCACTGTCGATCTGCATGCTGCCCAGGCCGCCCAAGGTGGCCTTGACGAGGCGGTAAGAGGCGTCGACCTTGATGGCCCCGGCGCCCTCCTGCACCAGCACCAGCTTGTCGCCGCTAAAGCCGCTGATCTCGGTCCAGCCGAGGCTTTCGGAATCGACTTCGCGCAGCGAGGGCAAGGTCAGTTCGGCGGTGACGTTCGGTCCATTGCGGTTGGCGCCGGTGGTGAAGCTGCCGTGAAATTCGCTCTCGATGGTGAGCGTGCCGCCGGACTGGCTGGTTCGGGTCTGGCCGACCCAGCGCCGGTCGCCACTGAGCACCAGCGCGGCCACCGGCCCCTGGCGCAGCTTGAGATTGACCACGCCTTCGAGCTTGACGCGCGTAACTCGGGCGTCGACCGGGCGCGATTCGGACAGGCGCGCGTCGGACTGGCGGGCGTCGGCGCCGGCGCGGCTGTCGGGCGAGCTGGCCGCCGGGGTTGCCGAGGCGGCGTGGGCGGCGCTGAGCGCCGCGCACAGCGCCGCGCCGGCCAGAACGGATCGCGAGAGGATGGTCATGAAAGGGTCTCCTGCCTGTTCTTGTGCTTGTCTTTTAGCTGCACTCTTTTATCTGCGCCTGGCGCCGACTCAGATCGCGGTGCGGGCCTTGGCGGCGGCGCTCAACCGCTTGCCGGTCACCGTCACGACCTGCATCTTGCCGTCGAACCGGGCCGCGGCGACCGTGGTGCTGGCCGGCGGGATGGCGGCGGTGGCGATGCCGGTGAGGGTCACCAAGGCGATGGCGGTGACCAGAACAAATTCCATGTTTTTTGCGAGGTTCATGATGCTGCTCCTTGGTGAATGCGGTTGGTATGGAATCACTATATCGACCGCCCTTTCGGGCCACCACGGGTTTGCGACGAACTGCGAATTTTGCCATCCAGACGCCAAAAAAACGCGACCGGCGGCGCCGGCTCCGGGCCCGCAAGGCGGTCGTTGCCAGCGCTACGCGAGGCGCTGTCTGCGGCCCTGGCGCAAGCGGTAAAGGCGGCGCAGCGCCGCGTTGGCCGGGTCGCCGACATAGCGCGCCACCAGCGCTGCGACCAACGCCGACAGGCCGAGGAAGAGCAGTAGCCAGGGCAGCCTGGCGCCGTAGCTGAGCTCTTCCCGGCTCAGCACATTGCGCATCAGCGCCAGCACCAGGATATGAAACAGGTACAGCTCGTAGCTGTGCCGTCCGGCCCAGCGCAGCCAGGCGCCCGGCTGGCCGCCGCTCACGCCGCCCTGCCGGGGATCGGCAGCGCCCAGCAGATACACGGCGCTGGCCAGGGCGACCAGGGTGAAGCCGAAGATTTCATGGCCGGCGATGCCGCGCAGGTAGACGACGGCCAGGGCGGCGGCGCCGAACAGGCGCAGGGCGCGGCCGTGTTCGGCGACCAGGCGGCGCGGCAGTCGCGGCGCCAGCAAGGCGGTCAGGCAGCCGATCGCGATGGCGTCGAAACAGGCCGGATAGGCGTACAGGAACAGCAGCTCGTTGTCGCTGTGGGTGGCGCGGTAGAGCGGACCTGCGGCCACCGCGCCGGCGCACGCCACCAGCAGCGCGGTGCGGCGCGCCAGAGCGGCCACGAGCGGCATCAGCAGATAGAACATCTCCTCCACCGACAGCGACCAATAGACGTTGAGGCAGTAATTGAAGTAGCCGGCCGAGGCCATCAGCACGTTGTGCCAGAAGCCCAGCACGGAAGCGATCGCGATCAGAAAATAGCTGGCCGGGCGGGCCACGTTGCCGTCGGCATTGTTGAAGAATGGGACGTCGAGGCTGCCGAGCGCGACGATGATCGACAGCGCCAGCAGCAGGCTGGGCAGGATGCGTGCGGCGCGGTAGCAATAGAAGGCGCCCAGCTCGATATTGCTCAGGCTGCCCCAGCGCGCGATCGCGGTCGAAGTGATCAGGAAGCCCGAGATGACGAAG